>WHSR01000136.1 GCA_009379995.1 Streptosporangiales bacterium | reverse complement strand
CGCGGCGTGTACTACGACGGATGGAACCCGAGCAGCGCGCCGGTGAAGTACGGACCCGAGGAGTATGTCGACCGGTTTGCGAGGGAGGCGAGTATTCCGGCTGCCGACGTGCCGTGGACCGCCGCCAGGATCGCGCTGATCACGCAGGCCCACTTCCCGCCCGGGCAGTTGGAGCACGCTCGCGCCCAGATGCCGGACTGGCTGAGCGACATCGTGGCGGGTGCGGATGAGCCGATGCAGGTCGACGGTGACCGGAACGTGACGCAGGCCGACGACCGGCTCGAAGAGCTGGCGGCCGCCTAGTACTACAGGGCTAGATCACTATCATCTGGAGGCGTAGGTGCCGTCTGACGTGGGCTCGGCGGGCATCGGTTTGGTGTCTGCGGCGGAGGGTTGACCAGTGGAGGCCGTGGGCGATGGCGTGTTGGCCGCGGTGGATGAGGTTGAGGAGTCGGCGGATTTCGGCGAGGCTGAGGCTGATCAGGCGCCGGTGAATGGGTGGCGTCTGGTCGGGTTCGGTTGGATTGCCGGACGGATTGTGATCCGGGTTTAGCGGCTGGCTGTTTTGGCGCCCCTTTTTTTGGCTTTGTGGGCGGTGATGGCGAGGAAGGTGTGGGTGAGCATTGAGAGGGTGATATGTCGATGCCATGCGTTCCAGGTGCGGACTTGGTATTGGTCGAGCCCGACTTCATTCTTACCGGATCCGAAGCATTCTTCGATTGGCCAGCGCGCGCCGGCCACGTGGACGAGTTCAAATAATCCTGCGTGGTTCGGGTTGTAGCAGTGGTAGTAGGCGAGTTCACCGGTGGTGATGGACCTGCGAATCATGTACTGGTGGTTAGGGTCGTCCGAGTCGATGAGTGCCCAGTCATAGACTCGGTGCCCTTTCGCGCCGATGCCGCAGGCCCGGCGAGTCCAAGCGTTGCGACCTAGCCTTCCGGCGAGTTCGTCGAACTGGACCTTCTGTCCGGACGGGTCGGTGAACTGGGTGTTCTTCGGCACCGCCATCACATACGGGATCCGGCTCGATTCGAGGTACTCGCACAGGCTGGGGTTCTGGCCGAACTCCTCGTCTGCGGTGAACCAGGCGAACGGTACACCGGCCGCCCGGGCGGCCTCGATCATGTCGATGACCTGCTGTGGCCTGGTCTTGAAAGCCAGGTCCGCAGGAACGCCGGCCTCGGCGCAGCGGGCCGGATCGTCCATCCAGGACTTCTCCGGCATGTATAGCCGGCGGTCGATCAGCACCCGGTCGCTGCCTGGGGTGACGTAGGCCAAGAAGGTGGCGATCTGGCAGTTGTCGATCCGGCCCAGGGTACCTGAGTACTGCCTTTGCACCCCGACCGACTTGGTACCCTTCTTCGCGAACCCGGACGGGTCCGCGACCAGGGTTCCACCCTCGTCGGCCAGGTGCTCCATCGCATAGTCGCGGTTCAACTCCAACAGGGCGTCAACATTCCACGGCGACAGGTTCAAGAACCGCTGCAATGCTTTCGGCTCCAACTCACCGGCATACTCCGCGATCGTCCATCCGTTTTTCCGCTCCAGCGGCGCGAGTAGCCCCCGCACATACTGCTCCGCGTGCTGGCGTGACTCGGTCCGATAGAACAGCGGGCCAATCCGAGTTAACAAACCGTTCAACTCGGATTCCAAGATATCCAGATCCGCGGATGTCACCGCGCCATCATACACGACCACCGAAGAACTTTCCCACGATAACGTCATGCTCACATTGTCCGGCGAACACACGGGTAAATGTTGAAGGCGCGCCGCCGGATTGCCTCGTGCCTATTTGGCAAACAATATAAGAAAGCCACCCACCAACAAGAAACCGCCCCGTATCAATCAGCCGCAACACCGAATATCACCCACACGCAACACCCCCGCGGGTACTCATCCCTGGCTCGTCAGCGCGGCCCGCCCCACAAGATCACCAACCCGCGGAAGATCCACAACCCGACACCCAGCCGACACCACCCATCAAAGCAGCCCTGACCTGCAGCTATACCAGACAAGGACCGGCGCGCAGCCCTCAAAACAGTGACGATCTAGCCCTGTAGTACTAGGGCAAACATCTTCACGTCGAAGCCGTGATCCGCGTTTGCGGCTAGATCCAGGAGTTCAGTACGGCTGTACTGTCCGCTCATGAGGGCAGCGTCAACGTCCACGAAGTCGCGCGCCTCGGCTCGCCCAACAATGCGCACATTTTGTTCGCCACCGCGTCATCGGGGTGCAGCACCGGCCCGACATCCATCATCACCGGCTGATGAGCACGCCAGTCCACGGAGAGCTCGAGCTTGTCCGGTTCGGAGTCAGCGGACCCAACTGGGCGGAGAAGCAGCCGCGCGAACGTGTCGAACTGCGTGGCGACAGTCACCTCGTAGCCCGATCGCTCTAGCGCCTCAGTGACTGCGCCGACGATTGCCGGGAAGTCAGCGCGGCGCTGCCAGTCCGCGAAGAGGTCAACGTCCTCACTGGGGCGATCGCCGAAGCCATGCGCACGGATCGCGTAGCCGCCTGCGAGCGCCAGCCCATAGTGGCCCGGCTGCGTCGAGGGCGATCTTGGCAATTCGCCGATGCCGTTCTTCCACGTGGGTCCTATGCGGCCACGATGCGGCTCAGTTCAGCAAGTTCCGCGAACCGGTCTTCCCAGGCTTGGCGCACTTGGGGGCCTATCCACGTGTATGTCCAGAGGCGCTTCAGCATGGTGGCGTTTAGCTAGGTGTAGAGATCCTTTGGCGCAACTGCTGAGTGGATCACCGTGTGGTAGAGGTCGATGATCCGCCCGGACTCTCAAGATCGTAGCGGGCGCTTCCTGACCACTTGAGGTGGCGCGGGAGCGTCACGACCCCGTTCGTTTTACCGGTCAGCAGGTCGAGGCGCTCAGGCAGCACGATGGGCTTGTGGTAGCTTCGCGGATCCGTTACCTGGATGATTGGCATGAGCGCCTCCTGGATCAAGTGTATCGGTGCTGTGCTCCTCCTCCAGCAATGAACGAACCGCTGCGTCCGATCTCATCGTGACCGGCCAGATAATGCGCCGGACTGGGCAGCTGGGTTCCTGCGGCTACGGCTAGCCTGCTCTCGGAGACCGGAGCGGCGCCTCTCACCGCGTCTCGCGGCTGTCGGGCCATGCTGGCCTGGAGGAGGACGTAGCCTGGGCCTCACACCAGTGTGACTCGACTCCTCGCCCGTAGCTCGGCATGTGATGCACGCCCTCGGCAGCCGCATGTGGGGTTTCACCCAGGAGCTGTTTCCCACCCAGCCAAGCCCCGACCCGGAGATGCAGGCGGCAATGCTCCGCGAGATGGCCGCCAGGTATCCCTTCATCGTCGAGATCGCCGCGGCCGGCGCGCATGACGACGAGTTGGTTGTGGGCCCCGGCTGCGGCGACCAGTTCGAGTTCGAGTTCGCGCTCGATCTCCCCCTGGACGGGTTCGAACGGCTCCACCAGCGAGGCTGGACGTCCACCAACCAACACTGATCCGGTGCCCGCCGCGCGCTAGCGCCCGCCCCGAGCACGCACGGGAGCGATCAGTTGTCGTTCTGATTTCCGGCCGGCCAGAAGATCGGCTCGTCGATGTCGGGATGGTCCTCGAGAGAACCTAGGCGGAAGCGACGGATCTCCGCCTGCGTCGCCGGGTCGGTGAGGAAGTCCTGCAGGGCCAGCGCGCCCTCTTCGTTGACCTGGCCGGGAGGACGCCGCACCACCGTGGTGGCCATGATCCGCTGCATGATCGAGTCGTTGTAGATCACGGCCTCGAGATTAAGATCCCGCTCCACCCGTAGGTTCAGGAACGGGTGGAGGCCCCAGAGCGTGTAGGCGCCGCGCTGGGAGGCCGCTATCACCGCGGGCGGACCGCTCTGGCCGAGGTCGATGAACCAGTCGCCCGGGTCTGGTCGCCCGGCTGCGTTGTAGAGGGTGTTCGTGATGTACAGAGTCTCGCCGAGGTTGTTGACGATGAACGGCGACTCGGTTTCGGCGATCGCCTCGAAGGCTTCGAAGGGGTCGTCGAGCTTACGAACTCGAGCAGGGTCGCCGGGTGGGATGAGGAGCGCGACGCTGTTAGACAACACCGTCGCCGGGTACATTCCCCGCCCATCGGTGACGAAGTCGTTCAGCGGGGTGAACCCGAGGTGGATCAGCACGATGTCGCCTTCAGAGCGGCGGGCCCGGTCCATGATGTCCTGCCCGGCGACGGTCAGGGTGACGTCGTATCCGCTCTCAGCCTCGAAGTCGGCGATGAGGCCTTGGAACATCCCGCCGGTGAGGGCCGCGGCGCCGGTGAGCACGCGGACAGTGGATGGGTCGGCGGACGTCTCGATGGTCGTGTCGGGGGCGGCTGGCAGGCCGGTGGTCGCGAAGAGAACCGCGGCGATGGGCGCGCTGACCACGGTGCGTCGGAGCAGACGGCGCTTTCGGGAGCGCGTCATTGTGAACGTTGGCGTTTCTTGTCTTGTCATCGCTTCCTCCACGAAGAGGTAGGGATTCGGCACTGCCAGATACACGGAAGCTGTCTCGAGACGGTTCACTAAGCTCACGCTCCACCGACGGGACACTCCTGGCACCGCGGAGTCTGCCTGAAACCCGTTCTGACCAGCGACGTTACCCAGTGCCGCCGCTCACGGTCTGGAAGCCATCCCGCAAGTGTGGGGTGGGACCGTCGCCGAAATGGGGACCCCATCTTCGACGAGGTGCCCAGGGGCGCCCGACCGCGGCGGCCGCGACCGGCGCCCAAGAGGCCGGCGACCCCTCAGCGGATCGAGGTGACTAGCCGGCCGCTCATGCCGGTGATCAATCGTGCCGAGCCGGGAAGCGGCGAGGAGTGGCAATGACGTGGAGTACGACGCTCTGCGAAAGTCTGCCGCCTCGCTCCTTGCGGTCCAGGGTCTGGGGGCAACGAGCCGCGGAGGCCACATCGCTGTCCAGGATGCGGTGTCTGCTCAGTTCGGCAATGCGGTGATCTGCTCGTCGGTCGCCGCGCCGTCGACCTCGAGCCGGTCGCACGTGGCGAGTTCACCAGGCAACATGGACTAGAGCCTGTGCGTCAACGCGGGGCCACAGCGCGTGGCCCCGCGAACGTCACTCTCGGCTGGCGGCCGTGCGGCCTGCGACGCCGTGGGTGTCGGCGGGGTAGGCGCTCACGGGCCGGGCGATGTAGCGCCCAGTCGGTGGGCCGACGATGCTGCCGTCACGCAGGATCCGCCGTCCCCGGAGGAAGGTGTGGCGCACCTTGGCCGTGTGCTCCATGCCCTCGAACGGCGTGTACTCCTGGGCTGACGGCGAATCCGCCGCGCGTACGACGAACGACTGCTGCGGATCGACGAGCGCCAGGTCCGCGTCGTAGCCGACGGCGATCGTGCCCTTGCTCCACAGGCCGTACCGCTGCGCCGGGTTCCAGCTGGCCAGCTCGGCGATGCGGGCGTACGACAGGCCGCGCCGCGGACCCTCGGTGAGCAGTCCGGAGAGCAGGTACTCGGCGCCGCCGAAGCCGGACTTGGCGAGGAAGACGTCGTCGGCCGGGTCGCCGAACTTCGCCTCGGCGCGGCAGCAGGCGTGGTCGGACACGACCCAGTCGATCGTCCCGTCGGCGACCGCATCCCACAGCGCCTCCACGTCGGACCGCGGGCGGATCGGCGGGTTGACCTTGCCCCCGACGCCGGCGGCGGTCTCGACGTCGGCGATCAGGTGGCCGACGGTGACCTCGCGGCGGAAGTCGATGTGCGGGAAGGCGGCCGCCATCCGCTTGGCGGCCTCGACTGCCTTCGCAGAGGACAGGTGCAGCAGGTTGATCGCCGGCAGCTCGGTCTCGTGCGCGAGGTATGACGCGATGGCGATGGCCAGGCCCTCTGAGTGCGGTGGCCGGGAGGCGTGGTAGGCCGCCAGCCCGGACAGCTCGCCAGCCTCCTCGACCATAGCCGTGTACGCGGCCATGATCTCGGCCGTTTCGCAATGCAGCGAGAGACTGATCGCGTCGGCGATGTCGGGGTGGCGCTCCCTGGTGGCCTGCAGGCCGCGCATGACGAACTCGAAGTGGGCATAGTCGTACGTCTCGCCTTCCGGCGTCATGAGGAACGACGACTGGTCGGCTGAGCGTCCGTGCAGCCCATGGCTGCCGTAGAACATGAAGATCTTGAACGAGGTGACGCCGAAGGTGTCCACCAGCAGATCGAGCTCGTGGATGTGCGAGCGCTGCATGGGAGCAACGTGGAACCCGTAGTCGACGAACGCCCGCGAGCCGGCCCGCTCGAGCACCTCGGGCATGAACGCCTCATAGGGTCCGCCCTTGTTCAGGTAGTACTGCCCGGTGCGGATGTAGGTCAGCCCGGTCGTGACGCCGCCTTGGGCGGCCGCCCGGCTCTCGGTGTCGGCGTCGGTCTCGAGCGGGTTGTAGATGCCCCAGTGCTGGTGGGCGTCCACCACCCCGGGAAAGGCGAGCAGCCCGCCGGCGTCGACCACCTCGGCGGCTTCGGCCGGGTCGATCCGAGGTTCGATCGCGGCGAACCTGCCGCCCGAGATCCCGATGTCGAGCCGCTCCGTGTGGTCGACGCCGGGCCGGACTACTCGGGCGTTGGTGATGAGCAGGTCGTAGGTCGTCATGGCGGGTCAGTCTCCTGAGGGTCGGGCACCCGCGCCGGGCATGGCCGCGGGGTCGTTGACATGGCGGGCGAGCGGGTGAACGGTGACGTGCATCCAGGGCCACAGGGGGAGCGAGGACACCGCTTCGTGCAGGGCGGTGGCGTCCTCGGCCTCCCAAAGACCCCAATTCGCCCAGCGCCCCGGGACTCGCCACAGCCGCTTCATGGCGCCGGCCGCGGCGAGCTCCTGGCCACGTGCCAGCTCGGCGGCGAACAGCCGCTCTCGGTCGGGCTCGCCTGCGCCTGGCGGCCACTCGATCTCGATATTGACCAGAAACTCCACGATCATCTCCTTATATCGGCGAGCTCGCCGGCCGGCGGCCCGCGTGGCGGCCGGCCAGGTAGCCGAGCCCGAGTGCGGCGAGCAGGCCGTTGCCAGCGAGGTATCCATCGGCTCCGCGCCCGGACATCCCGACGGCCGCGCCGCCGGCGGCGTAAAGGCCGGGGACGGGCACGCCCCGGCGCAGCACCCGGGCGTTCGGGTCGACGGCCAGCCCGCCCTGGGTGTGGAACAGCGCGCCCGTGACCTTGACCGCCGCGTAGGGCGGCCGGAGCGGGGCCTCCCAGCGGGTTCGTCCGTAGCGGTCGGGGGAACGGCCCTCGGAGGCGTCGTGCGCGGCGGCGAGGGACCGGGCGAGGGGCTCCCGCGGCGCACCGATGACCGTGGCGAGCTCGTCGACGCCGTCGGCCCACCGCACGGCGCCGCAGCCGATCAGGTCTCGGAAGTCGGCGAACGGCAGGCAGGCGTCGTGGATTCGCCGGTCGAAGACCATCCAGGCGATCCGGCCCGGCTGGGCGATGACGTTCGCACCGAACTCGGAGTAGCCGGTTGTCTCGTCGCCGAAGCGTTCGCCGGCGCTGTTCAGCAGGACCGCACCGTGCATGACCGTTGCCCAGGTGAGCAGCACGCCGTGCGGGGTCGCGACCGAGCCGTGCCCCTGGTAGGCGTCCAGGCCGGCGACGTCGGCGCTGACCTGCTCGCCGACCCGCAGGGCGTCGCCCTGGTTGCCATCCCCGCCGTGGTACAGCCCGTCGGCGATCTCGGGGAGGTGGGTGCGCACCAGCGTCGGGTCGGCGCCGAACCCGCCGATCGCCAGCACGATATGGCCGGCGGCGACCTCGTCCCGTCGTCCGTCCGGCGTGGTGAGCACTGCGCCGGTCACCCGGTCTCCGTGCGAGACCACCTGCTCGAGCCGCATCGGGCTGCTGAACGCGATCGCATCGGTCCGCGCAACGCAGGAGCGCAGGCGCGTGTGCAGTGTGCGCCCCGACCGATCCGGGACGGCGTGGCAGCGGCGCCGGGAGTGGCCCGGATAGTCGAAGTCGGTGACCAGCTCGAGGGTTACGCCGCAATGGTCGTGAAGCCAGGCCACCAGCTCGGGAGCCACGTCGGTCAGCGCCCGGGTGACGGTGCGGTCGGCATGCCCTGCGGTCTTGCGGCGGATGTCGTCACGGAACCTTTCGGGGGAGTCGTCGATGCCCGCGGACTGCTGCCAGCGGCTCCCCGCGGCGGGGATCATCGAGGTGCTCATGGCCGTGTTCGAGCCGGCCGGGTAGGTCTGGCTGGCATCGATCAGGGCAACCTCGCTGCCGGCCTCCGCGGCGGCCAGCGCGGCGGCCAGACCGGCGGCCCCGGCGCCGGCTACCAGGACGTCGACGTCACTCATGGCGCTCCGGTCCGGGCTGGGGTGGGGACCAGCTGGCTCACATGCGCGGCACCGAGCAGGGTGAGCGCGGCCCGGGTCGGGTCGAAGACCGGCACGCCGGCGCCCACCCGGACCTCGACCGCCGAGCAGCCGTTCAGGATCGCGGTCACCCGCGACCCGGCAAAGTGGCTGGCGGCGCCGTCGAGCGCGGCGTTCCAGGCGTCGTCGTCCGCGATGGCGGCGAAGGACAGGTCGAGCACGTGGACGCCGGCGAAACGGGCCGCCAACCCGTACTCCTGGATCCGTCGCGAGAGCTCAGCAGCGATGGCCTGGTTGCGGGCGACCGCAGCCAGCCGGCCACCCACCGCCGCTGCCGCCGTGGCCGCGAGCTCGGTGATGCCGACCACGGGCAGCACGAAGCGCTCGGCACGCAGTTCGTCCAGACCGGGGTCGAGGACGCAGTCGGGCAGCACGACGTCGAAGTGGGCCGGGTCGGTGCGGCGGAGCGCCTCGGCGACGGCGGCGTCCGACATTGCGATCGAGCCGGCGTCGTCGAGCTGCCGGGGCAGGCGCGGATCGGCGGGCAGGTTGTCGAGGTGCACGTGCACGCCGGGTGGAGCGAGCGCGGCGTAGCGCTCGCGGCGGCGTTCGAGCTCGGACTCGTCCACGTGGATCGGGGTGACGGCCCGCACTCGAAGCGGGCTGGCCGGTGGCATCGGCTTCCTCCTCACGGCAAGTCCGCGAGCAGCGGGCGGACGCTGGGCGCACCGGCGAGGCCGGCGAGGACCCGCTCGGTCCGGTCGGCATGGCCGGCTCCGAGCAGGTCGTGGAGCTTGGCCCGCACCCCGTCCCACCCGAGCGGGTGGTAGTCGGCGTCGCCGACCGGGTTCGGCACCTCGTGGCTGTGTTCGGAGCCGTCGTCGAGGCGGATCGTGACCCTGGCCGGCCGTTCGGCCGGCGCGCGCTCGTCGAGCTCCGGCACATGGCGGACGGTGGTGGCCGCGGCGATCCGCCGCACCTGCGGATCTGACCGCGCTTGCGGGCCGGTCGCCGCTGGATCCACCGCTCCGCGCACCAGCGCGGCCGCGACGGTGTGCGGGATGGAGAACATGGCCGCAAGCCGGGTCGGCGGGTCGGTGCGGTCCAGCCGCGCCGCCGGCCCGTGAGTGTCTACCCGCACCTCCCGCACTCGTCGATGGTGCAGGCCGGGCTCGCGGGCGGCCAGCTCGAGGGCCGCGTCGACGGCCGGGTGCGTGAACGAGCAGGACGCGTGCCGCTTCAGGTAACCGAGGGTGACGTCGAACCTGGTCCCGAGGTCTTCGGTGAGCGCGCCGGCGTCGAGACTGCCCAGGATCCCGCCCAGCGAGGCGGCCGCGGTAGCGTCGACCGCCGCAAGGCCGGCCGCGGCCAGCCGGGCTGCGAGCACACCGTTCGCACCGGCCACCCCCGTCCAGGTGTTGCGGACGAATGAGCCGGCCAGCGCGCTCTCGAACGGCGGCGCGAGCGCGAGGCCCGCGGCGGCGTCGATGGCCGCGGCGATGCCGTCGCCGTTCAGTCCGAGCAGGCGGGCGCACGCTGCTGCGGCACCGGTGGCGCCCGTGTGGCCGTGCGGGTGAACGCCCGGCGCCAACCGGGTTGCGCGCCCGAACCGGGACGCCACCTCGTGCCCGGCGAGGAAGGCGCTCAGCACCGCTGCGCCGCTCGCGTCGGCGGCTGCGCCGACGGCGAGTGCGGCGGGCAGGACGTGCGCGGCCGGGTGGGCGCGGGCGTGCTTGTTGCCTTCGTCGAGCTCGAGGGCGCACGCGGCGGTGCCGTTGACCAGTGCGGCCGTCTCGGCGGCAGCCGCGCGGCCGGTTCCGAGAAGCGGGGCCGGCCCGGCCGGCGGGTCGAGCACTTCGAGCAGGGCGCGTAGCTCGTCGGTGCGGGCCCCGGCGATGATCACGCCGACGGTGTCGAGGACGACGAGGTCTCCGGCCCGCCGGACGTCCTCCCGGGCCGAGTCGAGGTCGAACTCCGCGGTGAAGGCGCCGAGCGCCCGGACCGCGGCCGCCAGTTCACCCGGCGCCGGCATCTTCGGTCCCTGGGCCGTTCCCGGACGCGTTGACGACGGCGAGCGGACGGACCGGCGCGCCGGTCCCGCCGACCACGTTCAGCGGAGCGAGCACGAGGCAGAACTCGTGGACTTCGGCTGCGCCGATCCCCTCGAGGTCGAGGATTTCGATGATCGGGATGCCCTCGTCGACAAGGAGCCGGCGATGCACCGGGAGCAGCCCGTGCCCGAGGTCGCGGGTGATCTGCTCGTACGCGATCGTGTCCGAACCAGTCGCCCGGACCCGTCGGTCGATGAGCCAGTTGGCCGCGGCCTCGGTGGGTCCCGGGACGCCGGTGTCCAGGCCGACGTAAGCCTCGGCGTCCGACCACAGCCGGCCCCATCCGGATCGGATCAGGACGACGTCACCGGACCCGACCTCGACGCCGGCCTGCGCGGCCGCCAGGTCGAGCTCGGCCGGTGTGATGCCGTGGCCGGCGGGCAGGCAGTCCGTGCCGTTGGCGCGGGCCACATCGAGGAGTACGCCGCGGGTGAGGGTCGCCGGCAGGGCGTCCGCTCCGTGTGTGGTGAACCGGCCACCGTCCATGGCGTCCTCGATGGGCACGCCGCCGTGCAGGAGACCCTCGTGTGAGACGTGTGCGAGCGCGTCCATATGGGTGCCGACGTGCCCGCCGGTGATGATGAGCTCGTTGGCGGCCGAGCTGCCGTCGGTGCGGACCATGTCGCCGTGGCGGCGCAGCAGGGTCATCCGGAAGCCAGGGTGGTTCGGTGAGCTTGGGATTCCGGTCTGCAGCGGCCGTCCGAGGTCGTGGACCGCGATGCCGGCGGCAATCGCATCGAGCAGACTCGTCATGAAAGTAGCTCCTCGTCGCTGGTGTCGTCGGCCGGCACGGATGGCCGGCGGGCGAGTTCGAGTGTCCGGCGCGCGTGTTCGGCGACCGCCGCGTCGACGAACCGGCCGTCCGCCAGCACGAACGGTTCGTTCTCGCGGCGCTCGGCGGACTCGACCAGCGCGCGCGCGTCCGCAACCTCGGACCCGGTCGGGGTGTAGGCAGTGTTGATGACCGGGACCTGCCGCGGATGGATCGCCGACCGGCCGAGGAAGCCGAGCCGCCGGCCCTGCACGCAGGACGCGCGTAACCCGTCGAGGTCGTGCACGTTGGGGAACACGGCCTGAACCGGCGGGGGAAGGCCGGCCGCGCGCGCGGCGACGACGCACCGCGACCGGGCATACCGGAGGCCGTCATCGTCGCCGGTGCCGAGGTCGGCGGCGAGGTCCGCCTCACCGAGCGCGATGCCGGCGACGAGCGGATCGGCACCTGCCAGGTCGAACGCCCGCTCCACCCCGAGGGCGGACTCGATCAGGCAGTACAACGGGACGGCGGCGCCGAGCCCGCGCAGCCAGCCGGCCACGTCCTGGATCTCCTCGGGGTTCTCAACCTTGGGAATCCGGACGCCGGCCAGCCCGGGGCCGGCCAGGGCTGTGACGTCAGCCCGGGCCCAGGGCGTGCGCGGGTGGTTGATCCGCACATAGATCGGCACGACGGCGGGGTTCGCGGCGTGGACATGCGTGGCCGCAGCCTCCCGTGCGGTTGCTTTGGCGGCCACGGGCACGGCGTCCTCGAGGTCCACCACGACCGCGTCGGCGCCGCTCGCGGCCGCAGCAGCGAACCGATCCGGGCGCGTTCCCGGCACGTAGAGCCAGCTGCGGTGCACCGCCGTCATCCCGCCACCTCCCGCACGGGCAGCGGGTCGCGGGGCGCTCCGAGGGCCATGCTGACCTCCCTGGCACCGGCGATCACGTGCTGCGTCAGGCGTGCGATGACCTCGTCGGTGAACCGGTCCGCGGGCCCGCAGACACTGACGGACCCCACGGCAGTGCCCTCCGGGCCTAGGACCGGCGCGGCCAGGCTGGCGGCCCCCGGCTGGCGCTCGCCGCGCGAGACGCTGACGCCGCGCGCCCGGTCCTGTTGTAGATCGGCCTCGAGCGTCGCCCGGTCGGTGATGGTGATGGGCGTGAGCCTGGGCAGCTCGCCGGCGAGCACCTGCTCGCGCAGCTCGGGTGGTGCGAACGCGAGGATCGCGCGGCTCGAGGAGCCCGCGTGCAGCGGCCAGGCGCGCCCGATCTCGACTGTCATCTTGATCTCAGCCAGGCTCACGACCTGGTCCAGATAGACACGGTGGGCGCCGACGAGCGCGGACACCGTGCTGGTCTCCCCGGTCACCTGCTGAAGCCGGCGCAGCACCGGCATCGCGGCCGGCCGCAGATCGGTACGGCGCAGCGCTTGGGCACCCAGCGCGCTGACCGCCGGGCCCAGTACGTAGCGGCGGCTGCTGTTGTCGAACCGGACGAACGCCCGAGCCTCGAGTGACTGCAGGATCCGGTGGACGACGGCCTTGCTGAGGTCGAGGCGGCGGGCAGCGTCTGTGATGCCGATACCGGCCGTATCGTGCAGGAAAAGCAGCAGAATGTCGGCCACGCGGATGGCCGACGTTGTGCCGGACGGCGGCGTAGAACTCCGACGGTGCGCATCCATCGTACTTTGCGTTCCTCCTACCGGAACAATAGCGACAGTTCGTCCGGGCTGTCTAGTTTCACGATCCCTTCGAGGTAACTATAGGAAAACAGACCTTGACGGTGAGGGCAAGGCTGGGCTTATCCTCAGCGCAGGAGCTACTGCTGTTCCGATGAGCGGTACGATATGTCAGTGCCGGTTCGGCCTAGCTCGTGGACCCGGCCGTCGTGGGAGGCGGCAACGCGTACGCAAGAGGAGGCACAGATGAGGAAGCTCAGGTTTCTGATCGGCCCGCTCGCACTCATGGTGGTCGCGGCGGCGTGCAACGGTGCAGACGTCGTCGGCGACGACACAGCCGACACGGGCGACACTGCGGAGGAGGAGCAGCCCGCTGATGCGGGCGCGGAGGCCATTCGGATCGGCGCTCTGCACCCGCTGACCGGCGCTCTGGCGAACGACGGGTCGGCGATGAACGCGGCCGTCCAGATGGCGATCGAGGACGTGAACGAGGCGGGCGGCATCCAGTCCCTCGGCGGGGCCCGGCTCGAGCTGATCACGGCGGACAGCCAGGGCGATCCCGAGATCGGGCAGACCGAGGCGCAGCGGATGATCGACGAAGGTGCGGTTGCCATGATCGGCGCCTTTCAGTCAGCGGTCGCGATCAACGTCGCGACCCTGGCAGAGCGGTCCGGGATCCCGTTCGTGATCGACGTCGCGGTTGATGATGCGATCATCACCGGTGGAGTTTCGCACATTCTGACGGTGCGGAGCGGGTGAGGATCTCCCTGTCGGCGGGCTTGTAGTCGGCGTTGCTCCATGGTTGAGTGCTCGTCCTCTGAGAATCTGTCTGCATGTGTATAGGCATGCAGATGGGAGAGCGTTAGCATGGTTGTTATCGCCGAGAAGGACAAGCAGCCGACTGCCCCGGCACGGCCGCCACGGCTGGTCCGCGGGTCGTTGGTGACGTTGCGCCGCAAGTGCGG
>WHSR01000063.1 GCA_009379995.1 Streptosporangiales bacterium | reverse complement strand
GCACCGAGCCGGCGTCCGCGACGATCGTGCTCGACCAGGGCATCGACCCCGAGAAGATGGCGGCGATCGCCGCCGCGGCCCGCAACCGGCCGGGGGTGCTCGAGGCGACCGGACGCACCCAGTTCGACAGCGAGGTCGAGGTGAACGGCGAGCCGCGGGATATCCCGCTGCTGGCGTTCGCGGCGGCGCCGGATGACCCGATGCGGATGGTGAAGTTCGACCTCCAGCAGGAGGGCACCTGGCCGCCGTCCCCGGGGGAGGTCTTTGTCCGACGCGACTCGCTGCCCCTGCTGGGTGTTGCGGTCGGCGACACCGTGACCGTCACCACGCCGGGCGGGGAACCGGTGCGGCTGCGGGTGGCCGGTACCGTGTATGACCCCAGCCTGGCGCCTTCACCCCAAGAGCAGCGGGGGTTCGGCTACCTGTCGTCGGCGTCGCTGGCCGCCTCCGGGCAGCCGGCCTTCATGGATCAGTTGAAGATCCAGGTCGCCGACCGGGACAACCCCGCGGTGTCCAGCGATGACCGCGACGACATCGTCGCCGTCGCCGACGGTGTCGGCCGGTGGCTCCAGCAGGAGTACGGGCTGACGGTCGCTGAGATCCAGGTTCCCAACCCGTATGCGCATCCTCACCAGTGGCAGGCCAACGTGTTGCTGTTGTCGTTGCTGGTCGGCGGGGCGGCCGCGCTGCTGCTCAGCTCGATCCTGGTCGCGACGATGCTCAATAACCTGTTCACCCAGCAGATACCGCAGATCGGCATCATGAAAGCGATCGGCGCGGGATCGGTGCGGATCGGGCGCCTGTATGTGGCGATGACGCTGGCGGTGGCCGCGGCGGCCACCCTGCTCGCGGTGGGCCCCGCCATCTGGATCGGCCAGGACCGCCTCGAAGGACTGCTGGGGATGATCGGTGTCGAGCCCGTCAGCCTGGCGGCTCCGTGGTGGACCTACGTGGTGATCCTGGTCGTGGGGCTCGGTCTGCCACCGTTGATGGCTCTGCTGCCGTTGGTCAAGGCCAGCCGCACCACGGTGCGGGCGGCGATCGACCACCACGGCGGCGGTTCGAAGCCGAGCAAGGCGACCGGTGTGCTGGCCCGGCTGAGCCGGGTCCGCGGCCTGGACCGTGGTTTGCTCCTGGCGTTGCGTAACACCGTCCGGCGGCCGGCCCGGTTTTGGCTGTCGGTGGGCCTGCTGGCCAGCGCGGGCATGGTGTTCGTGGCCGGGATGTCGCTGAACTCCGGTACGCAGGCGTTGGACAAGCAGAGGCTGGCGCAGCGTTACTGGGACGTCGAGGTGCAACTGGCCGGCCCGGCCCAGCCGGAGGCGGCCGTCAGCGCTGCGCAGCGGGTGCCCGGCGTCGGCCGGGTCGAGGCATTTAGCCGGGTACAGATCAGCGTCGCCGAGACGGGGCGGCTCCCCGTCACCCGTACCTATCCCGACCAGGGGCACGGCAGTATCTCGGTGACCACGGTGCCGGCCAACGCCACGCGCCCGCCGCCCAAGCTGCTGGAAGGCCGCTGGCTAAACGAAGGGGAAACCGGCGCGGTCGTGCTCAACGAGGCCACCCGCAACAAAACCGTCCCCAACCTCGGCGCCGGCGACACCGTGCGCCTGTTCATCGACGGAAAACCCAGCACCTGGCGCATCGCCGGCATCGTCGAAGAAGGCGACTCCGGCGGCGGCGGCGCCTACACCACGCCCGAGGGTCTGGCCGCCGCCACCGGGCAGCCACAGCAGGTGAACCAGCTGCGCATCATCACCGGCAGCCACGACGAGCCCACTCGCCAAGTCGTCGACGACGCCGTCGACGAAACCCTCACCGCCGCGGGGATCGACGTGGCGCTCGCCGCCTCGGAAAGCCGAGGCGCGGCCGCGTCTTCGGCTCACCTGGGTCCCGTGCTCTCGGTTCTGGTGAATGTCGCGCTGCCCCTGGGCCTGATCGGCGGCATCGGCCTGGCCTCCACGATGAGCGCCAACATCCTCGACCGATTCCGGGAGTTCGGTGTCATGCACGCCATCGGAGCACGCCCCAAGGCGGTGCGCCGCATCGTCGTCGCCGAAGGCGTCTTCCTGGCACTCACCAGCTGCCTGGTGGCCGCCCTCCCCGCGCTCGGGCTCACCCGACTCCTCGGCGTCGGGCTCGGCAACCTCTTCGGCGATGCGCCGCTGCCCTACCGCATCTCCCTCCTCGCGGTCGGCATCTGGCTGGCCCTCGTCATCCTCGGCGCGGCACTCGCCACCGACGCGGCCGCCACCCGCGCCTCCCGCATCACCGTCCGCGAAGCCCTCACCTACCTCTGACCGCCTCTGACTGCCCTCTGACTGCCCTCAGGGAGATCCCGCTTGGAGGCTTGGTGAGGAGGGTCGTCGATGAGTGACCGTCGCATGCTGTGGTCGGTGTACGGGGTTCCGACCGAGCCGAGGCCGCGCCCCGGTGGCGGGATGCCGTGGCGTACGTCGGGACAGAAGGTGCGCGCGGTGGCTTTGTCGGCGGCGGCGATCGCCGCTGTCTACGGCGCCGGGTACCTGTTGGTGACCTCGGATCTTGTTGTGACGTCTCCGTCGACGATGCTCGAGAAGCTGGCGCCTGCTGGGCGGGCCGGCGAGTACCGCGACGGGACCTACACCGCAACGGCGCGCAACAAGTTCGGCAGCGTGACCGTCGCGGTGACCATCGCATCCGGCCGGATCAGTCGCGTGGAGATCACCGGATCGGACACCTTCTACCCGCAGAGCTACATCGACGGGCTGCCGGACCAGGTGGTCACCACCCAGTCGGCGGACGTGCCGGTGGTGTCCGGGGCGACGGCCAGCTGGCAGGACTTTGTCCAGGCTGTCCAGCAGGCGCTGCGGCAGGCGGAGAGCTGATGGCTGCGGGGGCGGCGCCGCGCCCGGCAGACCGTGCCGGGTGGACCGAGGTGTGGATGGACACCCTCGTCACGATCCAGCTGGCGGTCCCCGCCGCCGACGCACCCGCCTGGGCGGGCCCGGTCGCGCGGGCTTTCCGCTGGTTCGCCGCGGTCGAGGCCGCCTGCTCGCGATTCGATCCGACCAGCGAGGTGAGCCAGCTGACCCACCAGGTCGGGCACCGACGTGCAGAAGTAGAGCGGCCCGCCCGCGCCGACCCAGCCGAGTACCGCCTGCCAGGAGCGGGTAGTAGAACGGTCGACCACCCCCCACGGTGATATCCCCCGTGTGAGATTGTCGCCGGGTGGCCCAGGCAGCCCGCAGCCTGCGCCTTGGAGGGGACCAGCGCGGCGCGGCTACAACGCGATCTCGGCGGCGTGCTTGGCGGCGGCTGCGATCAGGTCGGGTAGCTCAGCCGGGGTGGGGCGCTGGTCGTGGACGCGCCCGGTCACACCGCCGGCAGCATCGCGCTCTACCTGGCCGAGCCGCGTGTGCTGTTTACCGGGGACGCCGTGGCGCGCAGTCCTCAGGGACAGGTCATGCTCGGCGTGTTCAACGTCGATCCCTCCGAGGCGGCCGCCTCCTTCAAACGGCTGGCGACGCTCGACACCGAGATCGCCTGCTTCGGCCACGGCGAACCACTCACCCGGGACGCGGCAGCCGAGCTACAGGCCGTCACCGCCCACACGTAGAGGAATCACCCGGCCGCGCGCTGCTCCTCCACGAAGACCGCGCGACATCCGGGACTGCAGAAGGCATAGCTCCTGCCGTGGTGCTCCGAGGTGATGGCCGCGTCGGTCAGCGGCACGGTCATGCCGCAGATCGGGTCGACGGCAGTTCCCGGCGCGGCCACCTCGATGAGTGCGTCCCTGTCCGGGGATTCGCGGAACGGCTTGGTTATCAGCTTGACGATGTCGTTCGACCCCATCACCCGGCCGAAGGCACCGCAGCTGCCCTCGGGGATGCCGACGACGTGCACCCACGCGTGCGGCTCCCGGTACAGCCGCTGCGGGTCCTCGTCGGCCTCCGCGAGCACCCGGGTGACGCGCGAGATGATCTCGGCGCTCATGTCCTTGCGCCACGAGCCGGGCACACTCACCCGTACGACGTAGCGGGGTGGCTCGGTCGGATCGAGTGCTCGTCCACCGACGATCCACGTGTCCGTTTCGTGCACGACGACCTGCCAGATGGCATAGCCGGCCTCGATCACCGCGGCGGGCGCACTCTCCTCCTCTTCCTCCGTCATGAACTCGGTGATGAGCCGTCCGCTCAGGCGACGGCGTTGTTCCTCGCCGAGGGCACCCCTGGGCACGAACAGTTCGATGAACATCATCGGAGTAGCTCCCTTCGTGAAACTCGCTGGATTCGCCAGCCAGGTTTATAGATTCCGAGGACCACGTTCAGCACGAGTACCGCGACCGCCAACGACGGGACGAGCGCCAGCGGCAGGCGCGCGGCGGCGGTAAACGTCTCGGCGGCCATTGCGGCGTCCGCGGACGCGGCCAGCCTGGGAATGAGCGCGAAGACGACGAGGACCGTGAAGACAGCCGTGGTCGTCAGCTTGATCGTCACCCACCAGTACCTCACCAGGCCCCACGGCAACAGGACTGCCTGCAATACGCCGGTGCCGAGGGCGACCACCACAAGCGGCGCGACCAGCCACGCCTCCACCAGGTACGCGGCTGGGTAGACGGTCCGCGGGTCCGCCCCGCGCACGCCGGAGATCCCCAGCGCCACCAGCACCAGGTCCGTGCCGATCAGGCTGACGGCCGCGACGACGTGGAGGGTGAGCAGCGGCCTGCGCCACCGCTGAGACAGGTTCATGGCCACGATGCTGACGGCCCGGCCGGCGCACCGTCGTCGCACGTAGGAAGGCATCTGCGGCTACCACACGAGACGCAGCACCGTCCGGATCTACTTCGCCTGAAGTAGATCTCATCCCCTCCCGCCGGGGGAGGCAGGCGGTCAGAGCCCCGTCTACTGTTCGTATATGGGCATCGAACTCGGGCTCGGATGGCGGGGCCACGTCGTGGACGCCGGGCTGGCGGTCGGTGCCGCGGGCCTGGTGCTGGCCAACGCCGCGCTCGCGTCCAGCGGAGCGGGCGCACTGGACTACGTGCTGCTGGTGGCCGGCACGCTGGTGCTCGTCGCGCACAGCCGGGCGCCCCGGACCGTCCTGCTTGTCAGCGCGGCGTGCATCCTTGGCTACCTACTCCGGGTCGGCCCGGACGTCATCGCCGTGATCCCGGTGCTGATCGCCGTCTATGCGGCCGTCGCCGCCGGACACCGCCTGGTAGCGGTCGCCGCGAGTGTCCCCTTCATCGCCCTGGCGATGGTGAGCAATCCGATCCGGGAAGGGATCCTCCCGATCGGCTGGTTCGTCGCCGCCGGAGTGCTGGGCGAAGTCGCCCGGGCTCGCCAGGCATACCTGCACCAGGTCGAGCGGCGGGCGACCGAGGCCGAACGTGGCCGGGAGGAAGCGGCGCGCCGCCGGGCCGCCGACGAGCGGGTGCGGATCGCGCGGGAGCTGCACGACTCGCTCACCCACAACATCTCGATCATCAAGGTCCAGGCCGGAGTCGCCGTCCACCTCGCCCGCAAGCGAGGCGAGGAGGTCCCCGACGCGCTGCTCGCCGTCCAGGAGGCCAGCGGCGAGGCGATGCGGGAGTTGCGCGCGACCCTGGACGTGCTGCGCACGAACGAGATCGACGACGCCGAGGACGAGTCGAGGGGCAACGGGCTCGCTCGCCTACACGACCTGGTGGAACGGGCGCGGTCGGCAGGCCTGCCGGCCACCGTCACGGTCAGCGGGGAACAACGCCGGCTGCCGACGGACGTCGATCGGGCCGCCTACCGGATCATCCAGGAGGCGCTCACCAACATCACCCGGCACGCCGGTCCGGCAACTGCGTCGGTACACGTCGACTATGGCTCGGACGGGCTGACCATTCAGGTGGACGACGACGGACGGGCCACCGACGCCGCCGCCCCGGCACCCGGTGTCGGGCTGCTCGGCATGCGCGAACGGGTCACGGCCCTCGGCGGACAGCTGCGCGCCGAGCCCCGACCCGAGGGCGGCTTCACGGTACGGGCCGAGCTTCCGCTGAACGGCTCGTCGCAGGCGAGCGAGCAATGATCCGCGTACTGCTCGTCGACGACCAGACGCTGATCCGCGCCGGGTTTCGCGCCTTGCTCGACGCCGAGGACGACATCGAGGTGGTCGACGAGGCCGCCGACGGGGAACAGGGCGTGGCGCTCGCCGTCCGGCACGTACCCGACGTCGCCCTCGTCGACATCCAGATGCCCGTGCTGGACGGCATCGAGGGGACCCGGCAGATCGCCGCCGACGGGCGCCTGGCCGGTGTACATGTGGTGATCCTGACCAACTACGGCCTCGACGAGTACGTCTTCAATGCCCTGCGCGCGGGTGCGAGCGGATTCCTCGTCAAGGACACCGAGCCCGCCGACCTACTCCAGGCGGTGCGGGTCGCCGCCCGGGGGGACGCGCTGCTGTCCCCCTCCATCACCCGCAGGCTGATCAGCGAGTTCGTCTCCCGGCCACCGGACGGGTCATCCGGAGCCGGGCTGGAGATCCTCACCAACCGTGAACGCGAGGTGGTGGCGCTGGTCGCCCGCGGCCTGTCCAACGAAGAGATCGCCGCTTACATGGTGATCAGCCCGACCACCGCCAAGACCCATGTCAGCCGGGCGATGACCAAGCTGCACGCCCGCGACCGCGCCCAGCTCGTCGTCTTCGCCTACGAATCCGGCTTGGTCACCCCGAGGGGCGCCGCGCGCGGTGGGTAGGCCCGGTACGCGGGCCTACCCCCAGACCTCCTTGGCGGTTTCGACGATCAGCCGAAGCTTGTCGACCTGCTCCTGGTGGGTCAGCGTGTTGCCCTCAACGGTGGAGGAGAACCCGCACTGCGGGGACAGGCACAGCTGGTCCAGCGGCACGAAGCGGCTGGCCTCCTCGATCCGCCGCTTGAGGAGGTCCTTGGACTCCAGCTCGCCGCGCTTGGTGGTGACGAGGCCAAGCACGATCAGCTTCCCCTTGGGTACGAACCGCAACGGCTCGAACCCACCGGAGCGCGTCGTCCCACTCCATGAAGAAGCCGTCCACCGCCAGCTCGTTGAACATCGCCTCGGCGACGAAGTCGTAGCCGCCCTCGGCGACCCAGGACGAGCGGAAGTTGCCCCGACACATGTGCGTCGTGATCGTCATGCCCTCCGGCCTGTTCGCCAGCGCGGCGTTGATCTGGTTGATGTAACGAAGGTGCAGATGCTCGGCGTCGTCACCGCGCTCCGCGAGCTCCGCGCGCTGTGCCGGGTCGTTGAGGTAGGCCAGGCTGGTGTCGTCGAACTGCAGGTAGGTGCAGCCCAGGTCGGCCAGACGCCGCACCTCCTCGGCGTAGGCGGCGCTCAGATCGCTCCAGAACTCGTCGATGTCGGGATAGACGTTCTGGTCGATCGCCGCCGCGCCGCCCCGGTAGTGCACCATGCTCGGCGACGGGATCGTCAGCTTCGGCGTGGCAGTCGTGGCGAGCCCTTTGAGGAACTCGAAGTGGTCGCCGAAGATGGTCTTCTCCAGGTTCACCTTGCCGTTCACCTGCATCTTGGCAGGGCTGAACTCGAGCGTCCCCGCCTCGTTCCGGAACACCACCTTCATGTGTTCCTCGGCCGGGGAGACTCCACCCAGCTGGTAGATGAAGTCCATGTGCCAGGAGGCGCGGCGGAACTCCCCGTCGGTGACCGACTGCAGCCCGACGTCCTCCTGCATCTTCACCACGGCGCGGATCGCCTCGTCCTCCGCAGCGCGCAATTGCTCCGCCGAGATACGTCCGGCACCGAAGTCCTCCCGCGCTTTCAGCAGCTCCGGCGGGCGCAGCAGGCTGCCGACATGATCCGCCCGAAACGGGGGCGTCGTACGAGCAGGCATGGCGTTCCTCTCAGTGATCTCCGGGTCACGCCCGTAGCGTGGGTGAACCAGATGACCTCAGTATTCGACTCTCCTGCGACGACCGTCAATGCTAACGTCACATCTTCGCGGGCACGGCGGCCCCCGTCATGGATGCCGTGTCACGGGCGCCGGAGCCCGCGCACGATGAGGTCGACGGCGGCGACCGCGAAGTGGTCGTCGAGGGGCGCGTGTCCCTGGAACAGCCGGTGGTAGAGCGCGCCGTAGATCAGGTCGAGCGCCAGGTCGACCTCGGTGTCGGCCGGGACCTCGCCGCGGTCGACGGCCTTGGCGAACATGTCCCGACCCTGTTGCCGAAGGGGCCGCATGACGTGGGCCAGGTAGGCCTCGCGCAGCCGCGGATCGGTCTGCGTCTCGGCCACCAGAGCGGCCTGCGTGCGCCCGATCACCGGCCTCCGCGCGAGAAGCCGGATGCGTGTCCGCAGGCTCGCCTTCAGGTCACCGGCAAGCGACCCGGTGTCGGGCACCGGCGCCTCCTCGCCCGATAGCTCCGCGAGGAAGGCGTCGAGGGCGACGGCCTCCTTGGAATCCCACCACCGGTAGATGGTGGCCTTGCTCACCTTCGCGCGGGCGGCGATGTCGCCGGCACTCATCCCCCGCAGGCCACGTTCTGCCAGCAGCTCCGCGGCCGCTCGCAGGATCGCCCGGTGTGCACGCTCGCTGCGGGGGCGCCCGCGCCGCACCGGCTCGGGAATAGCCGTGGCACCCATGAAGTTGAGCGTACTGATTACGAAACCGGCCGTCTAGTTTCTAATGGGCATTCATCTATGAAGGAAACGCCATGGGCGTGAGCCGAGGGCTCCTCTTCCTGCTCGCGCTCGCCAGCGGACTGACCGTCGCCAACACCTACTACGCCCAACCGCTGCTGGACAGCATCGCCCGCGGGCTACACGCGGGTACCGCGGAGACCGGGTTGCTGGTCACGCTCGGGCAGCTCGGGTACGCCGCCGGCCTGCTTCTGCTGGTACCGCTCGCCGACCGGCTGGACCGACGCCGTCTGGTCACCCTGCTCATGCTGAGCACCGTGCTCGCCCTTGTCGGCGCCGCGGCCGGGGTCAACATCGGGATGCTGGCCGTCGCGATCACGGTTGTCGGGGTCACCTCGGTGGTCGCCCAGATCTTCGTGCCGTTCGCCGCGACGCTCGCGCCGCCCGGGGACCGCGGCCGGGTGGTTGGTGCGGTCATGACCGGGCTGATGCTCGGCGTGCTGCTCGCCCGCACACTCGCCGGGCTCGTCGCCGACGCCGCCGGCGGATGGCGCTCGGTGTTCTGGCTGTCCGCCGTGCTCGCGGTGGGGTTGACCATTCTGCTCCATCGCAAGCTGCCGGACCGGCCATCCGCGGCCCGCGGGTCGTATGCGTCGCTGTTGCGCTCGGTCGGCGCCCTGATGCTCCGGGAGCCGGTACTGCAGCGCCGGTCGGCGTACGGCGCGCTGTCGTTCGGGCTGGTGAGTGTGTTCTGGACGCCCGTTGCGTTCCTGCTGGCCCGCCCGCCGTACGGCTTCGGGGAGGCCGCCATCGGGCTGTTCGGGCTCGTCGGCGTGCCGGCCGCGCTCCTCGCCCCGCGTGCCGGCCGCCTCGCCGACAAGGGGTACAGCGGGACGCTCACCGGGGCCTACTTCGCGGTGGCCCTGGCCGGTCTCGCGCTGGCCCTGGTCGGCAGCGATCACCTGGCGGCCCTTGCCGGCGGCGCCTTCCTCATCACCTTCGGAGCCCAAGCCGTACACGTCACCAACCAAAGCGAGATCTATCGCCTCGACGCCGCCGCGCACAACCGGATCACGACCGGCTACATGACGGCGTTCTTCGTCGGCGGCATGGCCGGGTCCGCCTCGGCGACGGCCCTCTACGCGACGTACGGCTGGCCGGCCGTACCCGTGCTCGGCGCGGCCTTCGCCGCGGCGGCCCTGCTGCTGTGGCTCGCCGAGTCCCTCACGAGAAGAGGATCTCCCAGCAACCCGATGGAACGGGAAGAAGCAACCGGTGGAAGCCATCACGCTCGGGATGACCGGCCTGAAGGTCTCCCCGATCGCGTTCGGCACCTGGCAGCTCGGCGGTGACCGGAGTCGGTGTAGGGCGCAATGACGACGGGACGAACAGACGGGACGAACAGAGGAGACATGGAAGTGGCCAACGCCGTAGGCACCAGCCCAGCCGCCGCGAGCGGCACGTTCACCCTCGGCGGCGACCTCGCCGTGCGCCGCCTGGGGTTCGGCGCCATGCGGATCACCGGACCGGGCGTCTGGGGCGATCCGCCGGACCGCGACGAGGCGATCCGCGTACTGCGCCGCGTGCCGGAACTCGGCGTCAACCTCATCGACACCGCCGACTCCTACGGGCCGCACGTCAGCGAGGAGCTGATCAGGCTGGCGCTCCACCCCTACCCCGACGACCTGGTCATCGCCACCAAGGGCGGCCAGCTCCGGCCCGGTCCCGGGCAGTGGGTGCCCCTCGGCCGGCCGGAGTACCTGCGCCAACAGGTCGAGATGAGCCTGCGCCGCCTCGGCCTGGAGCGCATCGAGCTCTACCAGCTGCACCGGATCGATCCGCAGGTGCCGCTGGCCGACCAGATCGGCGTGCTGGCCGAGATGCAGCACGAGGGCAAGATACGGCACGTCGGCCTGTCCGAGGTCAGCGTCGCGGAGATCGAGGCGGCCCGAAGGATCGCGGACATCGCGAGCGTGCAGAACCTCTACAACCTGACGAACCGGGCCTCCGAAGAGGTACTCGAGCACTGCGAGCGGGAGAACCTCGCGTTCATACCGTGGTTCCCGGTAGCGACCGGCAGGCTCGCCCGCCCCGGCGGGGTCCTCGACGACGCCGCCCGGGAGTATGCCGCCACGCCCGCCCAGCTCGCGCTGGCCTGGCTGCTCCGCCGGTCCCCGGTGGTGCTGCCCATTCCCGGTACCGGCTCCATCCGGCACCTGGAGGAGAACGTCGCGGCGGCAACCATCCGGCTGAGCGACGAGCAGTACCACAAGCTCGACACGATCTCCTAGGTACCGCCGGCTCTAGGCACGGCCGGGCAGGCGAGCCCGCACCGTGGCCAGCATCTCGGTGATCTCCGTCGCGCGCAACACGCGGGCGGCGAGCAGGTACAGGCCCGCGGCGAGGCCACCGCCCACGCCGATGGCCAGCGCGGCGTGCAGCGTGCCCGTACCGAACGCCGGCTGCAGCGCCAGCGAGGCGGCGAGCGCCACGACCAGGCTGGGTACCGCTGCCAGGTGCAGCCGTACCAGGGCGCGGACCACCCGCCGGCCGTCCATCCCGCCCAGCCGGCGGCTCAGTGTCGTCCACGCGATGACGCAGCCCACCACGTACGACAGCCCGAAACCGGCCGCCAGGCCCACCACAATCGCACCGGGCGGCAGCAGCACATAGGACAGCAAACCCACCCCCGCACTCACCGCGACGTTCGCCACGCTGATGAACGCGGGGGTGCGGGTGTCGTGCAGCGCGTAGAACACCCGCAGCAGCAACTGGAACACGGAGAAGGGCATCAAGCCCAGTGCGAACGCCGTCAACACCTGCCCGATGAACCGCGCATCCGCGCCCGAGGTGTTGAAGTGGCCGAAGAGCAGTACCGCGATGGGAGGCCCGAGGGCGGCCATCACCAGCGCACCCGGCGCGATGACCACCGCCGTCATCCGCAGCCCCCGGGAGAACTCCTCGCGTAGCAGGTCGTAGCGGCGCTCGGTGGCGTAGCCACTCAACCGGGGCAGCAGCGCGGTGATCACCGAGACGGCGACGATCGCGTACGGCAGCTGAAAGAGCTGGTAGGCGTAGTTGTACGGGGTGAACCCGGCGCCGTACGGAACACCTTCGGTGTGCGCGACCCGGCCAGCGCGCGTGGCGAGGTTCGTGATGACCAGGAATCCGACCTGGGTCGCCACGATGTAGGCCAGCATCCAGCTCGCCAGGCGCCCGATCTCACCGAGGCCGGCGTGCCGGAAGTCGAACCGCGGCCGGGGCCGGAAGCCCGCGGCGCGCAGAGCCACCACCAGGACCGCCGCCTGCACCACCATCCCGCACGTGACGCCGAGGCCGAGAAACCGCACCTGCCCCGGCGTGATGCTCTCCACTGTCGCCGAGCCGCGGGTGACGGCGAGAAACAGGCCCGCGACCGCGATGATCACCAGGTTGTTCAGCACCGGCGCCCACATCGGTGCACCGAACCGCCCCCGGGTGTTGAGCATCGCCCCGCAGAGGCCACCCAGACCAACGAAGAAGATCTGAACCAGGAAGAAGCGGGCGAACGTGACCGCCAGGCTCTGCTGTTCGGGCGTGAACTTCCCCGTATAGAGCCCGATGAGCAGGCCAGCGGCGGCCACGGCCAGCGCCGTGATCCCCAGCAACACCAACAGGACGAGGCTGAACAGCCGCTGCTCGTACGCCTGCCCCTGATCCGGATCCTGCTTGCGGCGGCGGACCAGAACCGGCACCACTACGCTCTGCAGGATCCCGCCGAGCAGCAGGTCGAAGACGATGAACGGGATGATCAGGGCGGTGTTGAAGGCGTCGCCGAGAGGACCGGTGCCGAGCGCGAAGGCGATCGCCGCGGTTCGGGCGAACCCGGTGGCCCGCGACACGACAGTGCCCGCTGCCATTACGGCACTGGAGCGCAGCAGGGTGGGCTGCCCAGCCGTGCGAGCCGCCACCGGTTACCTCCGTCCTAGCCCACCGGGAAGGTCTGAAGACCACCTTGCCAGGCCGCGTCCGCGCAAGGGGCCGGAAGGGCGTGATGAACGGCGACGGCGGCCTCAGGTGCGCCAGATGAGGACGATGGCGCAGTCGTCGCGGTTCGGGGAGGACAGCGCGGCGGCCAGTTCACCCGCGCCATCACGGAAGCCGCGCGTGACCAGGCACTCCGCCCGACCCAGCAGCCGGTCGATGCCGAGCTCGATGTCCCGTCCGGGCGTCTCGATGAGCCCGTCGGTGTAGAGCAGCAGCGCGTCGCCGGTGCGCAGCACGCCGCGTTCCGGCGTAGAGGCGACGTCGGACAGCACCCCGAGCGCCGTGCCCCCGCCGGCCGTCACCCGCCACGTTCCGCTGCCCGCCGCGAACTGCACCGGCGGTGGATGCCCCGCCGACTCGATGACGTACGACCCGGTGTACAGGTCGAGGGCGAGGTGGACCGCCGTGGCGAACCCTTCCTCCCAGCCCTGGCGCAGCAGGTAGGCGTTGGCCGCCGCGAGGAACCGCTCGCACGGCATCGACGCGAGCAGCCCGCCGGCGGCACCGGACAGCAGGAGGGCACGGGTCCCCGCGTCCACGCCCTTGCCGGACACGTCCACGACCGCCACCTCGAGCGTCCGCCTGTCCGCGGACAGCGCGGAGACGACGAAGTCCCCGCCGAACGAGGAGCCACCGGCCTGGCCCAACACGACCTGCGCCTCCCACTCGGCGGGCAGCCGCGGCAGCTCACCCTGCGCCTTCAGCCGGTCGCGGAGCTCCAGGAGCATCTGTTCGCCCCGCAACCCCTGCACGCCGATCTCCTCCCGGGCGCGGGCCAGGAGAACGGCGACCACCGCCGTGACGGCCACGGTCGCGACAAGTCCACCGCCTACCCGCCCGACGCCCAGACTCGCCGCGTCGTAGGCGAGGGCGAGCGCCACCGCCGCCAGCAGCACGGCAAGGCTGCGCACCCGCAGCAGCAGGCCGCCGGCAAGAACCGGGAGGACCAACGCGCTGGGCGGGAACCAGCCCTCCGATACCTCCACCGCGGCGATGCCGATGCTCGCCGCCGTGCCCACCAGCCCGGCGAGAGCCACGTGATTCCGGGTGACCGGCCTGCGCCGGACCGCGGCGCCAATACGGAGCCGCACACCGCCGGACCGGGCGGTGAAAAATGTCGAGGACGCAAGCCGGGAAACCATGATGGGGGCACTGTACCGATCACTTACGTCACCCGGCCACGTGCCTGAGAACATGGTCCCGAGCTGCGGTAATAGTCAATTTCGCGGAAATAATCCGATAGCGGAACTTTGTTGCCCTGCCACGAAAGACATTATGCTCGCTAGGCTTTTGACGGAGGTGATCGTATGGCACAGACCGGAGGGTCGCGGGTGGGCTTCCGCGCCGCTATGCGCGCCCGCGACGTGTCCCGTCCCCGCCCGGAGGACGAAGCCGCCGTCGAAGAACGGACGGAAACTCCCGCCGGCCGGGACCGCGAAACCACCCGGTCGCAGAACCCCCCGGACGAAGAGGGGCCGGCGGAGGGTTCACGCGGCTGAGAGGGCCACCGCCCCGCAAAGGCACAAGGCGATGCCGAGCTGCTGCGGCCGCGCCAGGCGCTCATGCAGGTAGAGGCGAGCCAGACCGATCGTGACCAGCGGGTAGAGCGAGCTCAGCACCGCAACCACGCCCAACAGTCCCAGGGTGGAAGCTACTGCGTACATCGCGTCCGCGCTCACGATGAGAACCCCGATCAGCGCGAGCACCGGGAAATCGGCACGCCCTACGGCCAGCGGCGACCGGATGACGGAGGCGGCGACGACGAAGATCACGACCGCGGTTAGCCGGGCGACGAACAGCGCCCACGGGACGCCGCCCTCGCTCGCCGCGTCCATGGCCACGTAGAAGCTCCCGAAGCCGAACGCGGACAGCAACCCGAGAACGACGCTCGCGGCCACCCCGCCCGCCACCGGACCCGCCGCGGACCGCGCACGCGAGCTCAGCACGATGCCCACGACCGCGAACATGATGCCGACACCCTGGATCGGCCCCGGGGAGCTCCCCGAGCATCGCCCCCGCGACCACGGGAACTACCGGCGCCGTGGCCGCGACCGGCGCGACGATGCTCATCACCCCGACGGCGAGACCACGGTAGAGGGCCGCGACGCCGACCGTCTCGCTCACCCCGGCGAGCGCCGCGAACAACAGGTACGCACCGTCCGGCGGCCGGCCGCCGGAGGCGAGGAGTATCGCGACGAGCAGGACGAGCGCACTGCCCTGCGACACCAACAGGACACCGAGCAGCGCCACCGAACGACTCTTGACGCCGCCGAGGAAGTCGGACAGCCCGTAGGCCAAGCTCGATGCGAGTGCCAGGACTATCGCGAGCACGATCGGCGGACCCCCGTTCTGGTCGGTTCAGTCGTGGGCGGGGCTTTCCTGCAACACCCAGCCGTTGCCGTCGACGTCGGACACGACAAGCTGTGTGCCCTGCACAGATCCCGGCGGCGTGTCCACGATCCCGGTTCCGAAGAAGATCGAGCACGCGGAGCCGGACGGTGTCGCCTGCACGACACGCACGTCCTCCACGGGTGCATCGTCCTCTCGTGTATTGGCCATTCAACCGGGCGACGCCGGCAGCTCACCGGTCTCCTCGTAGCGGTCCAGCATCGCCAGCCGCCTCCGGTGCCGCTTCGCACCGGAGAAGGGCGTGTCGAGAAAGACCGCGACCAGGTGGATTGCCTCCTCGGCCGTGTGCAGTCGGGCGCCGAGAGAGATGACGTTGGCGTCGTTGTGCTCACGGGCAAGCCGGGCGGTCTCCTCGTTCCACACGAGCGCGGCCCGGGCACCCTTGACCTTGTTCGCCGCCATCGCCTCGCCGTTGCCGGAACCGCCGAGCACCACCCCAAAGCTCCCCGGATCATCCGCCGCGCGCAGCGCGGCGCGCAGGATGTAGGGAGGGTAGTCGTCGTCCTCGTTGTAGGCAGCGGCCCCGCAGTCGACCGTCTCGTGCCCGCGCGCGGTCAACCATCCGATCAGCCGGTCCTTTAGCTGGTAGCCGGCGTGGTCGGACCCGAGATAGATCCGCATGGCGGAAAGTCTGGCAGGTGAGCGGCGATGAGCGTTAGCGAAGTCCTCGGGGTCGACGGCTGTCCGGGCGGCTGGATCGGTGCACTGGTCGACCGCGACGGAGGGGTCGAGTGGCGCCTGTTCCCGGACGCACGCGCGATCCTGGCCGTGGACAGCCGGGCGACCGGCATCGACATCCCCATCGGGCTGCCCACGGTCGGCCCCCGGTCCTGTGACGTCGCTGCCCGGCGACTTCTCGGGCCGCGTCGCTCGTCGGTCTTCCCAGCGCCGGTACGGACCGTTCTCGGCGCGGCGACCTACGGCGACGCGTGCGCGCTGTCTCGCGCCGCCTGCGGCCGTGCCCTCGCCCGCCAAACCTGGAATCTGGTGCCGCGGATCGCCGACGTCGATGCGGTGATCAATCCACGGCTGCAGTCCCGCGTGGTGGAGGTGCATCCCGAGGTGAGCTTCGCCCGGCTCGCCGGGGCCGTGCTGCCGTCGAAGCGCACGGCAGCCGGACGGTCCGCCCGGCTTCGGGCGCTCGCCGGCTGGATCGCCGATCCCGAGGCCGCCCTGCGCGGCGCCCCGCGGCCGGCGCGGCCGGACGACGCCCTAGACGCGCTCGTCGCCGCCTGGAGCGCGCGCCGCTGGCACAAGGGCGAGGCGGAGATGCTGCCCGCCGACGATACGCCGCGCGACACCCGCGGCCTCCGGATGGAGATCGTCTTCTAGCTTTTCATCGAGATCTATGTTGCGGGGGTACATAACCGGACAAAACCGGCCCCCAGTATAGATCTCGGCGAGCTAGTCGAAAGCCGGCTTGCGGGTACGGCTGCGCTTGATCTCGAAGAAGCCGTCGGTGTTCGCGACGAGCAGCACTCCGTCCCACAGCCGTGCGGCGGCCGCACCCCGGGGGATCGGGGTGACCACCGGCCCGAAGAAGGAGGTCCCTTCGACGCTGATCACAGGGGTGCCGACCTCGAGGCCCACCCGGCCGATGCCGTCGTCGTGGGACTTGCGCAAAGCGTCGTCGTAGTCCGCCGACTCTATGACGTTCGCCAGGGCCGTCGGCAGGCCGACATCGGTCAACGCCTCCTCGATGGTGGCGCGCTCCCTGGGCTTGCCCTCGTTGTGGAAGCGGGTGCCCAGGGCGGTGTACAGGGGGCCGAGCACCTGCTCGCCGTGCTCGAGCGCCGCAGCGGTGCAGACCCGGACCGGACCCCATCCGGTCTCCGCGAGCCTCTTGCGGTACTCCTCCGGCAACTCGTCCCGCCCCTCGTTGAGGACAGCCAGGCTCATCACGTGCCACCGCGGCGTGATGGGGCGTTCCTTCTCCACCTCGAGCAGCCACCGGGAGGTGATCCACGCCCACGGGCAGAGCGGGTCGAACCAGAAATCGACCGGCGTACGCACGGAATCAGACACCGCTTCTCCTCTCGCCGCTTCGGTCGCGACATCCACCCAACGCAACCCCACCCGTCTGCACCGGCATTCCCTCACCCCATGGGAAGATGCCTTCGACACAAAGCCTGCGAAGGAGCCTGGGGAACGTGGCTGGGAACCTGACCCGTGACGAGGCACGCGAGCGTGCCCGGCTGCTGACCGTCGAGTCGTACGCCGTGGACTTGGACCTCACCGGTGGAGAATCGACGTTCTCCTCCACGACGGTGATCCGGTTCCGATGCGCGGAGCCGGGGGTCGGGACCTTCGTCGACCTGACCGCGCCCGAGGTACGAGAGATCACCCTCAACGGCAGGCCCATCGAGGTGGGCACCGCGTTTGCCGGCGAGCGCGTCGCCCTGCCCGGCCTCGCCGCGGACAACGAGCTGCGCGTCGTCGCGGACTGCGCGTACATGCGGACCGGCGAGGGGTTGCACCGCTTCACCGACCCGGTAGACGGCAAGGTCTACCTCTACTCCCAGTTCGAGACGGCCGACGCCCACCGGATGTACACCTGCTTCGACCAGCCCGACCTCAAGGCGTCCTTCGAGTTCACAGTCACCGCGCCGGACGACTGGACGGTGATCTCCAACAACGCCCCCGACATCGCGGGCGAAGCGGCAGGTGCCGGAAGGGCCAAATGGCACTTCCCGCCCACCCCGCGCATCTCGCCGTACATCACGGCCATCATCGCCGGGCCGTACCACAGCGCACAGGACGAGCACGCGGGCATCCCGCTCGGGATCTACTGCCGGGCGTCGCTCGCCGAGCACCTGGACCCGGACGCGATCTTCGAGATCACCAAGCAGGGGCTCGACTTCTACCGGGAGGCGTTCGGGATGGACTACCCGTTCGCCAAGTACGACCAGCTCTTCGTGCCCGAGTTCAACGCGGGGGCGATGGAGAACGCCGGCGCTGTCACCTTCCTCGAGGACTACATCTTCCGGTCACGGGTGACCGACGCGGTGTACGAGCGCCGCGCCGAGACGATCCTGCACGAGATGGCGCACATGTGGTTCGGCGACCTGGTCACCATGCGGTGGTGGGACGACCTGTGGCTCAACGAGTCGTTCGCCACGTACATGAGCGTGCTCTGCCAGACCGAGGCGACGCGCTGGCGCGGGGGCTGGACGACGTTCGCGAACCTGTGGAAGGCCTGGGCGTATCGGCAGGATCAGCTGCCGTCCACCCACCCGATCGCCGCCGACATCCCGGACATCCACGCCGTCGAGGTGAACTTCGACGGCATCACCTACGCCAAGGGTGCCTCGGTGCTGGCTCAACTCGTCGCCTGGGTGGGCCACGAGGAGTTCCTGGCCGCCATGCGCGCCTACTTCCGGCGGCACGCCTGGGGGAACACCAACCTGCAGGACCTGCTGTCGGCGCTCGAGGAGACCTCCGGTCGGGACCTGACGCTTTGGTCCAAGGAGTGGCTGGAGACTGCTGGCGTCAACACGCTGCGGCCCGGCTTCGAGGTCGACGGCGAGGGGCGGTTCACGTCGTTCGCGGTGCTCCAGGAGGCGCCGGCGGAACACCCGACGCTGCGCTCCCACCGGGTGGCCGTCGGGTTGTACGACCGGGCCTACGGAGAGATCGTGCGGCGGCGCCGGGTGGAGCTGGACGTCGTGGGCGAACGTACCGAGGTGGCGCAGCTCCTCGGGGAACCGCGGCCCGATTTGGTGCTGCTCAACGACGACGACCTGACCTACGCCAAGCTCCGGCTCGACGAAGGCTCGCTGCGTACCCTGGTCGGCCACATCGCCGAGATCCGCGAGTCGCTGCCCCGCGCGCTGTGCTGGGGAGCGGCGTGGGACATGTGTCGCGACGCGGAGATGCCTGCCCGCGACTACGTACGGCTCGTCCTTTCCGGCATCCGCGGAGTGTCCGACATCACCGTGCTGCAGACCCTCCTGCGGCAGGCTCGGATGGTCCTCTACAACTACGCGGACCCGGCCTGGCGGGAGACCGGGACGCGGCAGCTCGCCGACGCCCTGCAGGAGATGCTGGGCGCCGCCGAGCCCGGAAGCGACCGCCAACTCGCCTTCGCTCAGGCCTTCATCGAGGTAGCCGTCTCCCCGCAGCAGCTTGAGCTGCTGCGGGGCCTGCTGGACGGTTCGGCGGACATCGAGGGACTGCTGGTGGACACCGAGCTGCGGTGGGCGCTGCTGCGCCGGCTGGTGGCCCGCGGCGTCGCCGACGAGCCGGATATCGAAACGGAGTTCGCCCGGGACCGGACGGCCATCGGAGAACGCTACGCGGCCACCTGTCGGGCGCTGCGCCCCACGCCGGAGGCCAAGGCGGAGACCTGGCGGCAGCTGATCGAGGGCCAGGTTCCGAACGCCGTGCTGCGGGCGCTGGTGAGCGGCTTCCAGCACCCCGACCAGGCGGCGCTGCTCCGCCCGTACGCCGAGAAGTACTTCGAGGTCGTCGGGGAGATCTGGGAGTCGTGGACCGGCGAGATGGCGCAGAACTTCGCGGTCGGCCTGTACCCGGCGGTGCTGAACGAGGACCGTACGATCCAGCTCACCGACGACTACATCGAGCGGCAGGACCCTCCGCCCGCGCTGCGCCGGCTGTTGCTGGAGGGCCGGGACGGGATCGTCCGGGCGCTCCGCGCGCAGGAGTGCGACAGGGCGGCTGGCACGTCTTAGGCGCCGGGCATTCCGGTGCCGAAGCGTACGCTCCTCCCGATCCGGACGAAGATCCGAGCGTAGACATCCCAGTCGGCGATCGCGGGGGTGCTCAGCGAAATCAGCACCATCCGCTGCCATGGCTTGTGCGGGATGTACATCTGCGCCTCCCGCACCGGCAGCGCTCGTTCGCCGCCGCCCGCCTCGGCCGAGTTCGGCAGCCGCAGCCGGCGTTCCTTCGCCACCACGGCGGAGGGGCCGGACGGCAGGTTGAGTACCCGCGCGTCGGCGCCGGGCGTCGACCCCACGACCTGCACGATCCCGGCCGCGGCCACCCGCGGGTCCCCGAACGACAGCTGCGGTGTCGCGACGACCAGCGCCGCCGGGCTGACGCCAGTATCGCTATCCCGCTCACAGCACAACCCGGCATAGCGGGTGTCCGCCTGCGAAAGCGCCCCCACGAGGGTCCTGCTGAGGTCCATCCAGACCCGGCGCATCTCGTCGCCGGCATCCGGCATCAGTTCGTCCGCCATCGCGGCGAGCTCCTCCTCACCCCCGAGCAGCGGGAGGGGATGGAAGATGTTCGGCACGTCGAGGTAGAACCTCGTGTCTCCGCTCGCCTGTAGGGCCTCCGTGCTCATGCTCGCCTCACCCGCCGCTGCCTGGGTCCTCCGCCTGCGCCTCTTCCCAGGCGTTCCACACCAGCGCCCCCGCAGGAGAGACGGACTGCAGGGCCCCCTCGCCGGCGCTGTCCGGCAGCAAATGCGCCCCGATGCTTTCGATCACATCGTCCGGACCGCCGTCAAGGGCGACGCCCGCGGCGAGCCCGATCGCGTCGGGTGCCAGCGAGGCGACCCCTGAGCCGGGGAAATCCAGCTCCCCCAGGTCGATGCTGATCGGGAGCGCCCCGATCGCGTCGAGGGGAATGGTGTGCGATTCCATGTCCGCGCCCGCGGCGGCGGCAAGGCTGTGTGCACCCAGAGCCACGCCCGACGCCAGGGCCGCCGAGGCTCCGAGAAGCGCAGCCACCGGCCCAGCCACCGGCGCAAGCGGCGGGATGAGCGCCACCGCGCCCGCCACGAGGGCCGCGGCGCCGAGGACGGTGCTCAACGTACCGAAGACGTCGCCAATGCTCGCGATGAAGTCCGCGTGGTCCTCCACGAAGCTCCAGACGCCATCGGCGATGCCGGTGACCACGTCGAACGCGCCGCCGACCAGGTCGCCGACCGCATCGAACAGCCCGCCGCCGCCCTCGGCTTCGATGATCTCGTTGAGCTGCTCGGCGATCCGGCTCGCCTCATCCTGGTGGGACTCCAGAAGCCGCCTGGCCTCCTCGACGATCTGCTGCAGGCGGTCCTCCCACATCCGCACGTCGCGGACCGCCGCCTCGTAACGGGCCTCGGCCTCGCGCAGGGACCCCTCGTCCGGGAAGAACCGGCCCGCCAGATCCAGCGCGGGATCGCTCAGCGCCTGGTCCAGCTCCCGCTTCGCGGCGGCGGCCTGACGTTCCAACTCCATCGCCCGCCGCTGGTAATCCTCCAGGCTGCCCTCCCAGCCGGTGAGCAGCCGGCTGGCCCGGAGCAGGCCGTCGGACAGCTCCCGGGCCTGCTCGGGCAACTCCCCCATGGCCTCGACGAACGCCTCCGCCGCGACGCCCTCCCAGATCCCGCCCACCTCGGCCACGCTGTCCAGCGCGTCGTGGATCCGGTCGAGACTGCCCGCGACCTTGGCGATCTTCTCGGCGGTGGCGTCGACGACGGCCGGTTCACCCGGAGCCGGATCAAACCCCAGCGTGGGGTAGTTGCCGGGCCTGGCGCCCGGCGGCGCACCCAAGATGGTCATGACTCCCCCGTCTCATCCGTTGCCCCGCGTGCCCGGGTTGAGCGCGCCGCCGATCCCGCCGTCCCCCGCGGAGGTCCCCGGTCCGGACTGACCGGACCCACCGAACACCCCCGCCCACGACTGGTCCACCTGCTCATAAAGCGATATACAGGCCCGCAGCCGGTCCAGGATCGCCTCCACGCTCTCGCCCAACTCGTCGATCTTGTTGCCAGCCCGATCGGCGAGGCCAATATTGAGAGGGCCGCCGACGGCCAAGTCCAACCCCTCCGAGCCCAGGGCCTCCGCGGAGCAGGCCCGCATCGCCTCGGTGGTCTCCCTCAGTTGGTCCTCGATCCGGTCGAGCCTGGCCACCAGGTCATGCATCTGGTCGCATTCGATGCGAAAGAACCCACCAGCGCCCATGCTTCATCCCCGTTGTTGGAGCCCTCGCGCCCCCGCCGGGCCCTTAAATGATGTGAATTGTGCCTATCGCGAGCGTCCAGCAATAGTCAGCGGCTACCCGAATACCGACCAATACTCCAGCCACGCTTGGCAACCACGGCAAGGGCATGCACAGGATTGCACGGTATTGGACGTTCCTAGCTGTCCGGTAAGCTGGCGGCGCTTGTATGCGGGCCTTTGAGGAAGACACCGATGTCGAGTCCTACCTCTTCCGCCCCACCCGACCCGGCCGCCGCCTCGACGTCGGGTGAGTTCGTCGCCCTACTCAACGACCTGCGGGTGTGGGCAGGGCGGCCGTCCCTGCGCCGGCTGCAACAGCTGGGTGGCAGGACCGTGGCGGTCAGCGGTGATGAGGTCGATGCGCTGCCGGCGAGCTCGACCTCGTATGTGTTGCGGGGCCACGGGTTACCGCGGCTGCCAAGGATGGGCTTCGTGGAGGCCTACGTGGCGGCGTGCCTCGCGGCCGGCGGTTTGACTGCAGGGGACATCGAAGCCCAGGTCGAGCGGTGGCGGTCGGTGTGGCGGAGCCTTGCGCACGGGCACGGCGCCGATACGGCGACCGCACCCGAGACACCGCAGGGCTGGGTGGCTCCGGCGCAGCTGCCCGCCGACCTGGCCACCTTCACCGGCCGCGCGGCGGAACTCGAGCAACTACTGGCCACGACCGTTGATGAAGGCGGCCGCGGCACGAGCACCCCGGCCGCGATGGTAATCAGCGCGATCGACGGGATGGCCGGGGTCGGCAAGACCGCGTTGGCGGTGCACGTCGCGCACAGGATGGCCGACCGGTTCCCCGATGGACAGTTGTTCATCGACCTGCATGGGTTCACCCAGGGGGTCGCCCCGGTGGATCCGGGCGATGCACTGGATCGGATGCTGCGGGACCTTGGGGTACCTGGTGAGCAGATCCCTCACGATCTCGATGCTCGCGCCGCGCTGTACCGTAGCCGGCTGGCCGACAGGCGCATGCTGATCCTGCTGGACAACGCCGCCACCGAGTCCCAGGTTGTGCCGTTGTTGCCGGGCACGCCGGGTTGCCTCGTGTTGGTCACCAGCCGCAGGAGACTGACCGGCCTGGACGACGCGCGCGCGCTGTCGCTGGACGTCCTGCCCCTCGGCGACGCGCTGACCCTGCTCACCCGCATCGTCGGCGAGGAACGCCTGGCCGGGGAGCCGCGCACGCTGCTGGCCGAGATCGTGCAGCTGTGCGGGCGGCTTCCGCTCGGAATCCGCATCGCCGCCGCGCGGCTACGGGCGCGGCCGGGCTGGACATTGGCGAACCTCGCCGAGCGGCTGCGCGACCACCAGCACCGGCTCGGCGAACTGGAGGCCGGACACCGTAGCGTCACCGCTGCCATCGACGTGTCCTACCGGCAGCTCGATTCCGGCCAGCGGCGGATGTACCGGCTGGTTGGCCTGCACCCCGGAGCAGACATCGACACGTACGCGGCCGCGGCCATGGCCGATGCCCCCCTGCGCCGGGCCGTCCGGCTGCTCGACGACTTGGCCGACGCCCACCTGCTGCAGGAGCCGACTCCGGGCCGGTACCAATTTCACGACCTGATCCGTGCCCACGCCTCCGCCGCCGGGGCCGACGAAGAGACGGAATCCGACCGACGTGCCGCCGTGACCCGTCTTCTCGACCACTACGTCCACACCGCCGCGACCGCGATGGACGCCCTCTACCCCTATGAGGTCGACCGGTGGCCCCACCCCCCGCAGCCGCACACCCCGACCCCGGTGCTGGCGGACGGGAGGCGTGCGGCGGGATGGGTGGACGCCGAACTGACCAACCTGCTCGCGGCCGCCGAACACGCCGCCACACACGGCTGGCCCGCACACACGGCAGACCTGTCCGCAATCCTGCACCGCCACCTACGCACCAGGGCTTACTACGGTCACGCACACTCACTGCACACCTACGCCCTGCAGACCGCCCGCAACACCGGCGACCGCACCGGCGAACTGATCGCGCTGCGCAGCCTAGGTGACGTCTGCCGCATGCAGGGCAGGTATCAGCCGGCCATCGACTGCTACCTGCAGGCCCTGCAAATCGCCCGTGACATCGGACACCGCACCGGCGAACTCTACGCGGTGGCCGGCCTCGGCCACGTCCACCGGATGCAGGGCAGGTATCAGCCGGCCTCCGACCGCTACCTGCAGGCCCTGCAAATCGCCCGTGACATCGGACACCGCACCGGCGAACTCTACGCGGTGGCCGGCCTCGGCCACCTCCACCGGATGCAGGGCCGGTCCGGGCCAGCCCTCGAGCACTTCGGGCAGGCTCTGGATCTCGCTCGCGCCACCAGCGACCGCAACGGCCAGTTCGAGTCCCTGCACGGCCTCGGCCACACTCAACTCGCCACCGGCCATCCCGACCAGGCTCTCGGCCACCATCAGGCCGCTCTCGACCTCGCACGCGAACTCGATCAACCCGACGACCAGGCCCGCGCCCACCACGGACTGGCCCGCGCTCACAGCGACCTCGGCGAGCACGAGGAAGCCGAAAGGCACTGGCGGCAGGCCCTCGACATCCTCGCCGACCTGGGCCTTGACCGGGTCGAGGAAACCAGCATCGAGGAAATCCACGCCCACCTGGACGACCTGGGCGGGCGGCTCCCGCTGGCGTCACACTGAAGGGCGTGGGGCTCGGCGAGTACGCCCATGCCGTCGCGCCCCTGCGACTAGTCTTCCTGATCGTGCTGGTGTGCGATCCGGGGGCGTCGGGCGTGATCGGCCAGCATGCTGACCCCGCTGACGATCCCGCCGGTCAGGTCGCCGACGCTGAACGCCGTCGACATCGACATCGCGGCGAGTGCGCAGGTACGGTCATCGAGGCGACGGCACGAATCCGCGCCGGTGACGATCTCCAGTTGGTGGGCACCGGGATCGATGAAGATCAACACCGCCGAGGAGGAGTCGGTGCCGAGCGCCGCGTGCAGTCGCCGCGCGTAGTCGCGGCTATCACCCTCGGCCGCGCCGACGTACACCGAGAAGCGCAGGCCGGTCTCCTGGTCGGCCCGCCGCAGCAGATCACGGATCTCGCTCGCCTGCCGGTCGGTGAACGCCCGGCCCTGCCTACCAGCCGGCACTTGCACCGCCTCCATCGCGGCCTCCGTCCCGCTTCCGCTCGACTCGCGCCGCCGATTCCTCGGCCTCCTCCGGAACGTCCGACCCGCGAGCGGTGTCTGGCCCGTCGAACCACACCGGTTCGGCGTCCCACGGGAGCCCGGGCCGGTACCGGGCGTCGCGGGCCCACGACGGGACAGCTACCAGCAGCGATATGAGGAGGAACAGGCCGATCGGGATACCTGCGAAGATCCCGATCGCCTGCAGCGGCGTTAGGTCTGTCACGCGTCCAAAGGTACCGATACCTTGGATCTTTCACCGAGCCGGTGGAGGACCTGTGCAACCGGTTGCGGCCTAACCCCTTGACGCCGCCAGCTCAGGGTGAACAATCGTTTGCGCCAAACCGAATCGGGAGATGAGTCCGATGAAGTGCACTCGACCCCGTGTCATGCTGGCGATCGGCGCGGTCCTGGTCTTCGGCTTGGCCGCGTGTGGCGGCCAAGGAGCCGAGGGCGAGGGGCCGATCCGCATCGGTGCCTCTCTGCCGCTGACCGGCCAATTCTCCATCCCAGGAGCGAAACACCGGGACGGTTACCAGTACTGCGCCAAGGTCATCAACGACCGCGGCGGGTTGATGGGGCGCCGGGTGGAGCTGCTGGTGCGGGACAACCGCTCGGATACGGAGACGGCCGTTTCGCAGTACGAACGGTTCATCAACGTCGACGACGTGGACCTCGTCTTCGGCACGTTCTCCAGCCTGCTCACCTTCCCCTCCTCCGCGGTCACCGAGCGGAACCAGATGATCCTCCCCGTGCCGTCGGGCGGGGCGCTGGAGATCTGGGCACGCGGATACAAGCACATCTTCTACTTCCAGCAACTCCCCGCCGAGTACACCGGTAAGTCGCCGATCAACACCCTGGTGACCTACCGCGACGAAGGTGTCATCCCCGCGGACGAGTTCCCGAAAACCGCGGCGGTGGTGCACACCGACGACTTCTTCGCGAACGGAATCGCCGCCGGACTCCTCGGCAGGGACGTGGAGGTGCCCGGCCGGGAGCCGATCAGCCTGGCGCCGGGCGCCCTCGCCGACGCGGGCATCAAGCCCGTGCTGCAGGAGAAGTGGCCGGAGGGCTTCAACAACTGGATCTCGCTGGCCAACAAGATCCGATCCAGCAAGGCCGAGCTGCTTCTCGTCGGCACCGCCTCCCCCGACGAAGCGATCAACCTGGTCAACGCGCTGAAGACCGTCAACTACAAGCCGAAGATGGTCTACATGTCCCAGGGCACCCAGTCGGAGTTCCAGGAGAACCTGGGGGAGGCCGCGAACGGCATCATGTCGCACAGCACCTGGCATCCCCAGGCCCAGTGGGAGGGCACGCTCGCCGGTAAGCCGTTCAGCAACGCCGACTTCGTGGACGGCTTCAAGAAGGCGTACAACCGTCCTCCGGACGAGGACGAGGCCATACCGTTCGCGGTCTGTCAGGGCATGGCGCAGGCGGTCGAGGCGACCGAGGGCACCGACAACCAGGAGATCCGGGAATGGCTCTCCTCCCGCACCGAGGGTGACCCGGTCCGTACCATCCTCGGCCCGTTCAACTGGGACGATCGGGGCCTGACGGTTGGGCGGGACTTCGTCATGACCCAGTGGCAGGACGGCGAGCTGAAGTTCGTCTATCCCCGCGACGAGTTTCCCGGGGTATCCGAGCTCGTCTTCCCGAAGCCCGCGTGGTGAGCGGCGGCGTCGCCTCGTCAGTGGAGGTCTGAGTCCATGCCGTTGCTGGAGGTACGAGATCTCATAAAGGACTTCGGCGGTCTGCGGGCGGTCGACGGCTGCTCGTTCTCCGTCGAGTCGGGCTCCATCACCAGCTTGATCGGGCCGAACGGCGCAGGTAAGACCACCGTCTTCAACATCATCTCCGGGACCATCAAACCGACCTCCGGGCGGGTGCTCCTGGGCGACGCCGACCTCACCGGGCAGGCCCCGCACGCGATCACCCGCCACGGCGTCGGCCGGACCTTCCAGATCGCCCGCGAACTCGGCGACATGACCGTCGTGGAGAACATGGTGGTGGCCGCGCCGGCCCGTGGTCTGTTGTCGGTGCTCAGGCGGGACATACTCGCCCGGGAACGCAGTCGCGCCATGGAGCTGCTCGACTTCGTCGGGATCGCGCATCTGGCCGACGAGCAGGCGAAGAACCTGTCCTACGGGCAGAAGAAGCTGCTCGAGTTCGCCGCGGTGCTGATGCCCGCGCCTCGGCTGGTGCTGCTCGACGAGCCGTCCGGCGGTGTGAACCCGGCGCTCCTGGAGCACATCTCGGCCCGGATCGAGGACCTCAACCGCTCCGGCGTCACGTTCCTCATCGTCGAGCACAACATGGAACTCGTCATGCGGCTCAGCCATACGGTCGTCGTCATGGCGCACGGTGACGTCCTTACCCACGGCCCGCCCGACGCCGTACAGGTGGATGACGCCGTACTCGACGCCTACCTGGGGGTGGCGTGATGGCCTTGCTCGAGGTGGAGGGCGTCAGCGCGGGCTACGGGGTGGCACCGAACATCCTGAACGAGGTCTCGATCACGGTGGAGGCCGGACGCATCTACTCGATCATCGGCCCCAACGGCGCGGGCAAGTCCACGCTGCTGAAGGTGATCGCGGGGCTGCTCAGGCCCCGGGCGGGGCGGCTCGTCTTCGACGGCGCCACGCTGAACGGACTGCGTCCCGACCAGATCCTGGCCCGAGGGCTGTGCTTCATACCCCAGGACCGCTGCCTCTTCCCGGAGATGACCGTCCGCGAGAACCTCCGGATGGGCGGATACCTCGAACGCGACCGCCGGGTCGTGGAGCGGAGGATGCGCCGCGTCTTCGAGATCTTCCCCGAGCTGGCGGACCGGGGCGGGCAGCAGGCCGGGACCCTGTCCGGCGGACAACAGCAGATGGCCGCGCTCGGGCGGGCCCTGATGGTGGAACCCAAGCTGCTCATGGTCGACGAGCCCAGCCTCGGACTCGCCCCGCGGGTGACCGAGCAGATCTTCGCCACCATACGGACCTTCAGAGAGCTGGGCATGTCGGTGGCGATGGTCGAGCAGAACGCGCGGCGAAGCCTCGAGTGCTCCGACTGGAGCTACGTGCTCGACCTCGGTACGAAGCGGTTCGAGGGCCCGGCCGACCGGATGCTCTCCGACCCCCGCATCCACGAGCTCTACCTCGGCAAGCGTCCGGGCGGCGCGAAGGCGCCGGAGCGAGGCAAGCCGTGACGAACGCGCTACAGACCCTCATCCTCGGGTTGCTGCTCGGCGGCGTGTACGCCCTCATGGCCTCCGGCCTCACCCTCGTCTTCGGCGTGATGCGGATCGTGAACCTGGCGCACGCGGCCTTCGTCACGGTTGGCGCCTACGTGGCCTACGGCGTGTTCACCGCCTTCCGGATCGATCCGCTCCTGTCCATCCTCGTCACCATGCCGGCGCTGTTCGTGCTCGGCGCGCTGCTCTATCGGCTGCTTTACGCGGGCATCGAGGGAAGTCACCGGTTCGTCGAGATGACGGTGCTCGTGGGTTTCGCCCTTGCGCTGATCACCGAAGGACTCCTGGTGACCCTGTTCACCGGCATCTACCGATCCACGAGGCCCTGGTACAGCACGGCGTCGTTCGAGCTGGGGCCGCTTTTCATACCCGAGGGGCAGCTGTACGCGTCAGGTGTCAGCGTGGTCCTGCTCGCGCTGCTCTGGGTCTTCCTGCACTTCACCCGCACCGGGTACGCGATCAGGGCGACCTCGCAGAACCGCACCTCCGCACAGATCGTCGGGGTGAACGTCCGCCGCATCTCCACGGTGGCCTTCGGCGTCGGCCTGGCGCTGGCCGGCGCCTCGGGCTCGCTGATGAGCTTTCTCTTCACCTTCTTCCCGTCCGGCCACTGGCAGTGGATCGCCATACTCCTGTCACTCATCGTGCTCGGCGGCCTCGGGAGCCTTCGGGGTGCGCTGGTGGGGGCGTTCGGTCTGGCCGTGATCGCCACGTTCGTCAGCACCTGGCTGGGCCAGACCTGGTCGCCGCTCACCTTCTTCCTGGCCCTGTTCGTGATCCTGCTCGTGCGTCCGCACGGCATCTTCGGCAAGGAGCTGGAGGCGTAGATGGGCCGGACACCCAGAGGGCTCGTCCTCGGAGCGCTCCTCCTCGCGCTTCTCGCGACCCCGCTGTCGGCGCCGTTCCTGGACTCGTACAACTACGTCCTGCAGGTCATGATCGTGATGTTCATGTGGATCGCGATGACCTCGAGCTGGAACATCATCGGCGGTTTCGCGGGCTACACGTCGCTCGGGCACGGCGTCTTCTTCGCTCTCGGCGGTTACCTGTCCGGCAGCCTGTTCGTCTACCTCGGCCTGTCCCCGTTCCTGACCGCCCCGCTGGCCGGGTTGGTAGCGGTCGGCGTGGGCCTTCTGGTGGGCCTCATCACGCTGCGAACCCGCGGGCCCTCCTTCATCATCTCGACCATCGCCCTGTTGTTGATGACCAACCTGCTCATCAACAACTGGCAATTCGTGGGCGGAGCCAATGGGATGAGCCTTCCCCTCCCCACGCTCCCCCTCGCCGCGGCGAAGGCGAGCTTCTACTACGCGATGCTGGTCGCGGCGGTGGGATCGGTGTACCTGGCCTACCGCGTCAAGCGGTCGAAGTTCGGGCTGGGGCTGCGGGCCGTGGCCGAGGACGAGACGAAGGCCGAGGTCGCGGGCATCAACACTCGGATGTACAAGATCGCGGCCTTTGCGCTCAGCGCGTTCTTCGTCGCCGTGGCCGGCGCGGTCTGGGCTTACTCGCTGGCATACCTGCGCCCTGTGACGTTCCTGTCCATCGCCATCGCCGCCGACTTCGTGCTGATGCCCATCCTCGGCGGGCGGGGCACGGTGGCCGGCCCGGTGCTGGGCTCGGTGCTCATCGTGGGGGTCAACGAACTCTCCGTCGCCTACTTCGGCGGAACCGCACTCAACCTCGTCGCCACCGGGGCGCTGCTGCTCGTCGTGCTCCTGTTCTTCCCCCAGGGCATCGTCGGAACGCTACGGCAGCACCGCCGGCTCCCCCGCATCCTCGACTGGGACTAACCCTCTTCTTGGTCGTGATCTTGCAGAAATTTCAAGACATGTCTTGAAATTTCTGCAAGATCACGACCAAGAAGAGGGGCTCAGCCGGTGACGATCCGCTCGAGCGGACGGTCGGTCACGTTCTCGGTCCGATCCTCGTGGATGATGAACGTCTGGCCGATGAAGAACCCGAGGCTGCCCTCGGGGTTGATCGGGTTCGGCTCCAGCATGAGAACCTGACCCGGCCGGATCTCGTCGTCGTGAAACTCGTCCACGAACACGTGGGGTTCCGCGCTGGTCAGGTCGATGCCGTGCAGCAGGATGGGTCGGGACTGGTAGCCGTGCTCGCGGAAGAACCGCCCTGCGCGGTGCACGTCCGACAGCCGCTTCTCCGCCCTCACCTGTTCCGCCATGTGCAGGTAGCCGGGCAGAGCGACGGTGTCGAAGAACTCCGCGGCCGAGGGGGCCGGCTCGCCGACGAAGATCGGGAGTCCGATCTGGGCGGTGTAGCCGCGGTAGCCGGCGGCCAGCTCGTTCACGATCACGTCACCCTCACGCAGCCTCCGGTCAGACGGCCGGGGGTTACCGAAAATCATCTGGGGATCGTGCGTCGAGGTGGCGCCGAGGATGAGGAAGTCAACGTCTCCGTGGCCGGCCAGGATGGCCGAGGCGGCCGCCGCCTTCAGCTCCCATTCGGCGACGCCGGGGCGGGCCCGCTCCACCATCGCCTCGAGCGCGTCCACGCACAGGCTGCCGGCCTTCCGTACGCACTCCATCTCTTCTTCGCTCTTGATCACGAGAAGCTCATGGAAGAACTCCGGGAGCAGAACGACGTTCGCGTCGGGCAGCCCGTCCTCCAGCGCCCGGAGCTGGTTGACCGGCATGTAGTCCCCGTACCGTGGGTCGATCGGCGGGTGCCCGATGGTGGCTTTCTCCAGGCCCTTCTCTCGGATGACCTCGGCGAGGACCTCGCCGTACCTACCCATCCGGGAGTTCCGTACGTCGGCTATCCACACTTCCCTGCGGGTGGCCTCGAGGTGGCTGCCGCCCATGGAGTACACGAGGACCGGCTCGTCGTCACGCGGGACCAACAGGTAGCAGGCCATCCCGTGCCACTCCCAGTGGCCGGTCAACCACAGCATCCCACCGCCCGAAGGTCCAGTGGTTGGGCCCGCCGCCGACGACCAGGGCGTCGACACCCAGGGAGTCCATCTTCGCCCGGACGGCGTCGTAGCGACGCCGGTACTCCGCATCCGAGAACTGCTCGTAGACGGCGTCCTGGTACCAACCGGTGTCCCGGACGTTGCCGAACACCTTGCTGTCGTCCAATCTCCGCAGCGCATCCTGGACGTCCTGACCAGCCACGACAACTCCTCACACACCTTCGACAGCGAGCAACCGGTTCAGCCGAGCAGCTCGTACTTGGTCATCACCCCCACGTCCTCGTTGGGGGGCCATGGGCCGATACCCAGCGCCTGCTGTGCCTGATGCAGCCCGGTCAGGTCCATGAAGTCCTGGTACTTGAAATCCGCCGGGATGAGATCCTCTGACTTCATCTCCTGCAGGAAGGCCGCCATCTCGGCCATGCGGAACCCGCCGTTGGGCGACCATTCCTCCACCTGCGACGCATGGCCCTCGACGAAGTCGTCGGTTATCTCGAAGTCGTTCTCCCGCATGAGGTCCAGCACGTCGTTCATTTTGCTGAAGTCGAAGTAGACACCCATCGACTGCAGGTGAGCCATCCACATGTTGGCCACCGTGTTCGGGTTCTGCTCGATGAAGTCCTGACGGGCGATCATCACCTCCTGCGGTACGTTCACGATCCTGGCCGGCAGGACCGTCGCGCCCTCTCGCCTTAGCTGCGCGATGTGCCGCTGGAACGCCGTGGTGGCCGCCACCTGCCCGGACAACAGCGCCTGCACCCAAGCATCCGAGGCACCGGACAGCTCCACGATCTCCAGCTGCTCGGCGGGGTCCCGCAGCCCCCAGGCGCGCAGGATCTCGGCCCGGACGTTGAAGTTGCGGGTGCCGGGTGTGAACATGATGGCCTTCTTGCCGGCCAGGTCGGAGGGGTTCTTGATGCCCGGCGCGAGCGCCATCAGCACCGTCTCCCGGTCCCGGCCACACCCGATGGCCCTGATCGCCGCCCCGTCCTTCACCGCCAGCGCGGCTTCGTCGGTGTCGGCGATCCCGAAGGTGGCGCCCCGGCTGAGCACCGCCTGGATCGTTTCCTCGAGGTTGCGCACCTCGACGTCGGTGAACCCACGCTCCTCGTAGTAGCCGTTCTCCATGCCGATGAAGAACGGCGCCTGGGAAGCGTAGTTGGGATTTCCGATGGCGAACGTGATCGAGGTGGTTTCGGGCGGCCCCATTTCCTTGAGCGTCCCGGCACCCGCCCCAGGCGCCGGAGCGTCCCCTCCAGAGTCGTCGCCGGAGCCGGTACACCCAGCCAACGCCACCCCCATGGCAGAAAGGCCCCCAGCGGCAAACAGCTGTCTACGGGAAACCGGTCCGCCGCGGCGCCACTCGTTCATAGCTGTACCTCCCTGCTCCACGGGATGAACTTCGACTCCAGCAGCCGGAAACTCTGGACGAAGACAACAGACGAAATGACCACGATCATGATGACCGCGTAGGTGGTCGCCGCGTCGCCCACGTCGCTTGCCTCTCGAATCAGGTAACCCAGCCCACGCGGGCTGAAGAAGACCTCGACGAAGATCATTCCGAGCAGCGCCAGCGTGACGGCCAGCCGAAGTCCTACCAGAATCCACGGCAGTATGTACGGCACGACCACCCGACGAAACACCTGGAAACGGTTGGCGCCGAAGACCCGGGCGGCCTTCACCAGGTTCTCGTCCACTGTCGCGACGCCGTCCATGGTGTTGATCGCCAGCGGGAAGAAAGCGTTGATCGTGATGACCAGGATCGTGGCTGTCGCGCCCATCCCGAAGATGAGAATGATGACCGGTGCGATGGCTATCGTCGGCGCCGCGTACAGCGCCCACATGTACGGGCCAGCAGCGACCTAAGAACTCGGGAACCGCCCATCGCCAGCCCGAGCGGGATTCCGACCAACACCGATACCAGGTAGGCGGCGAACATGTTCGCGTAGCTGTATCGAGCATGTTCCAGCAACTCCCCGCTCGCCGCCGTCTCGTACAACTCCGCGAAGATCTCGGTTGGCGGCGGAACCCATTTCGGGTCGACGATGGGGAAGAACGTCTGTATCAGTTGCCAGATCGCGAAGAAGACCACGAAGTTGGCCAGTGTGCCCAGCGCCGTGCCCCACCGACCACCCCGGAGGCCGGAGGGCAAAGATTTGCGTTGCAGCCTGCCGCGCAGTCCGCTCATACGGCCACCTTCCGGGAGTAAGGAGAGCGCCGTTCGAGCGTCTCGAAGGCCTTGATGATCAGGACCGAGATCACCACCAGGATAATGATCCCGGCGAAGGCGGTGGGCGTCTGGAACTTGTTCGTCGCCTGCAGGACCATAAAACCAAGGCCCTGGGTGCTGCCGAAGATCTCGCTGATGTACATGTAGAGGAGCCCTCTGGTCGCACCCAGCCGCAGCCCGGTCAGAATGAACGGAACCGTGAACGGCAAGGCGACCTTGGTGTAGAGCTGCAACCTGTTCGCCCCGAAGACCTTCGCCGCCTGGACGAGCGAATTGTCCACCGTCTTCACGCCGGTCATGGCGTTGATGATGACCGGGAACACCACGCCAACGATGATCATGATGATCTTCGGCAGCGGCGAAAAGCCGAGGGCAACGATCAGGATAGGTTGAAAGGCGATGTTGGGTGTTGCGTAGAACGCCCAGATGTACGGACTCAGTATCGTGTCGAGCTTCCTGATGCTGCCCGTCAACAGACCTATGGTGATTCCGGCCGTGGACCCGATCGCCAGACCAATCGCATAGTTGCGCAGGCTGTAGAGGATGTTCTCCTGAAATACACCGTTCCGGAAGTTCTCCAGCAGCGCGTCCCATATCGCGGAGGGTGGCGGAAGGTACAGCGGCGGAATGGACCGAACCTGGGTCTGCATGTACTGCCAGAAGGCCAGGAACGCGATCAGGGTGACCACAAAGAGCACGTTTCCGGGCGCGGTCTTGAGGAATCGCAGCGAACGCCTTCCGCGGCCGATCTTACCCTCCGCCGGGGGTGGCGGGGCGGGCTGGGCCGAAGGACCGGCGTCGGTACGGACCTGCGCCCGATCCATCATTCCCTGCCGGACTTCACGTTCTGCCGAACCTCTTGCTGCAGGAGACTCCATACGTGCCCCCGCAGCTCCTGGTACCTCGGGAGTGCCTTGATGTCGTGCTCGTAACGTGGTCGCGGCAGATCTACGGGGACGATCTCCTGCAGCCGGCCGGGCCGGGACGTGATGACCACTATGCGGTCGGCGAGGACGAGTGCTTCATCGATGCTGTGCGTGATGAAGACGACGGTCTTCCCCGTCTCAGCGATGATCTTCTCCAGCTCGCCCTGCATGATCTCCCGGGTCATCGCGTCGACCGCGCCGAAGGGCTCGTCCATGAGAAGAACCCTTGGATCAACGGCCAGCGCCCGGGCCAGGCCGACCCGCTGCCGCATGCCGCCGGAGAGCTCGTGTGGGTACGACCTCTCGAAGCCGGCCAGCCCGACGAGCTCGATGTACCTCTGCACGATCGCTCGGTGCTCTCGGTCCCGCTTGCCCGCCAGTTCCAGGCCGAAGCGGACGTTCTGCTCGACGGTGCGCCAGGGCATCAGGGCGTAGTCCTGAAACACCATCGCCCGGTCCGGCCCCGGCTGCCGTACCGCTTGCCCGGAGAAGTAGACAGCACCGCTGGTCGGCGGCACCAGGCCGGCCACCGCGCTGAGGAAGGTTGTCTTACCGCAGCCGCTCGGCCCCACGATGACGAGGAACTCGCCCTCGGCGACATCGAGGGTGAGGTCCCACAGGGCCACCAGCCGGGTCCGCTCACGCGCCTTCTCGTACTCGACCGTGAGATGCTCGGCCCGGATCAGCACCCCGGTCACCTCCCGGCCATTACAATCGATTGCACGAAACGTAACCCCGCACTAGTGTCCTGCGCCTGAAGTTCGACGAGATAATGTACGGTCTCTGTCATGCCTGGACGTGGCCGCCCGAAAGAGCCGCTGGTGTTGTCGGGGGAGGAGCGGGAGACGCTGCTGCGCTGGTCGCGCCGGGCGAAGTCGT
>WHSR01000051.1 GCA_009379995.1 Streptosporangiales bacterium | reverse complement strand
GGGGCTCCACCCGAGGAAACCGACCTGCCACACGAGCGAACAGATCATCCAGCCCAGACACCCACGACCGAAGAACGTCCTCAGTCACCTCATCCGCCACAACCCAAAGTATAGATCACAAAGCCTGATAGTAGTACTAGCGCGAGTTGCCCCGGCTCGAGCTGCCCCCCAGCGGGAACCCGTCATCCTCTGTGGACGGCGGCGGCGTCGGAAATTCCGTGGGCTCGGGCTGCTGGACGACCACGATGGTGACCGTGGACCCTTGCGGGGCGGTGGCTCCGCCGCTAGGGGACTGGGACAGCACGGTGTCCGGCGGTTGCTGGGTCGTCTCCCGTGGCTGCACCACGGGGTTGAATCCCGCGGCACGGAGCTGGTTCTGGGCATCCGCCGAGGACAGCCCCACAACGTTGGGCACGGTGTTGCCGCCCTGGGAGACCACGATGTCGACCTCGCTGCCCTGCTCCACCTCGGCGCCGTTCGGCGGGTCGCTGGAGATGACGGTGCCCCGCTGCTCCTCCGAGGGACGCCTGTCGACGCTGCCGAGCTTGAGCCCGCTGGATTCCAGTCGGTCCTCCGCCTGACTCCGGGTCAGGCCCACCAGGTCGGGCACCTGCGCGGTCCGCGGCCCCCGGGAGATGTAGACGGTGACCGTCGACCCCTCGTCGACCTGGGTCCGCGCCGGCGGATCGGTCTTGAAGACGAGCCCTTCCTCGGTTCGGGCGTTGTGCTCCTCGACGAACCTGGCCTGGAGCTGCTGCTCGCCCAATGCCTGCTCGGCGGACGCCCGGTTTTCTCCTATCACGTCCGGAACCGCGACCTGGGCCGTCCGGTCGGCGAGCAGCCAGTACGCCAGCCCGGCGGCGACCGCCGCCACGAGCAGCGGGATCAGCAGGTAGCGGACCCACGCCCATCTGCGCTCCCGACGATGCCCGCGCCGTCCCGGCATCTCCTCGTCTTCCACCGGTGGCAGCATGGCCTCGGTGGCCGATCCGGGGGACAGTCGCTGGGTGGCGGCGGTGACCGGCATCGTGGCCGCGGCGTCGACGGGGATGCCGGACAGCGCCCGGGTGATGTCGGTGCGCATCTCCGTCGCGCTCTGATACCGCTCGTCCGGGTCCTTCGCCATCGCCTTGAGCACTATCGCGTCCGCGTAGCTGGGCATCTCCGGATCCAGCTGCGAGGGCGGCACCGGATCCTCGCGCACATGCTGGTAGGCGATGGCCACCGGCGAGTCGCCGGTGAACGGCGGCTGGCCGGTCAGCAGCTCGTAGAGCACGCAGCCGGTGGAGTAGATGTCGCTGCGGGAATCCACCCGCTCGCCGCGGGCCTGCTCCGGTGAGAGGTACTGCGCGGTCCCGATCACCTGCGCGGTCTGGGTCATGGTGGCGGACGCGTCGGTCAGCGCTCGGGCGATGCCGAAGTCCATCACCTTGACCTCACCCGTCCGGGTGAGCATGACGTTCGCCGGTTTGATGTCGCGGTGGACGATACCGCCGCGGTGGCTGTAGTCGAGGGCGCGCAGGATCCCGTCGACCATCTCCAGGGCGCGTTCCGGTAGCAGGCGGCGGTCGTCGTGGAGCAGGTCGCGCAGCGTCTGGCCCTCGACGTACTCCATCACGATGTACGGCACCGGCGTGCCGGCCACCGTGTCCTCGCCGGTGTCGTAGACGGCGATGACCGCCGGGTGGTTCAGCGACGCGGCCGACTGCGCCTCGCGTCGAAACCGGGTCTGGAAGACAGGATCGCGGGCCAGGTCGGCGCGCAGGGTCTTGACGGCCACCTGGCGGTCCAGCCGGACGTCGCGCGCACGGTACACCTCGGCCATGCCGCCACGACCGACGACCCCGTCGAGTTCGTAGCGGCCACCGAGCAGCCGAGGTTGAGTCATGGTTGATTGTCCTGTTCGTCCCGTTGCGGTTCACCGTCCGGCGAGGTCGACGGCTCCTGCGACGTCTTCGACGGCGACGGTGAGACCGACGCAGACGAAGAGGGCCTTGGTGAACCGGCCGGCGATGATGGCCCCGGGGGTTGTCGAGGGCCGATGTTACCGCCGGGACCGCCGCCCCGGGTGCTCTCCTCGGAGGTACCTTGCGGTACCGGGGCCGCCGGTGCCTCCCGGTCGGGAGGCACGATCTCCCCTGAGCTCGGGCCGGTAGTGGCGCGGACCTGGCGGGCCTGCCGCTCCTTGTCTCGGTCACCCAGCCACATCGCCCCGACCACAAGGGCGACGATCAGTATGAGCGCGGTGCTGAACGCGAGCACCGGGCCTCGGCGTCGCCGGCGTGCCGGCTCTTCGCCTCCGTCCGCATCCGTCAGCACTCCATCCACGGTGGCCTCGGACGTCTGCCTCGCCGGTCCGTCGATGAACTCGGTGGTGCCCGGCGCCCCCGCGGCGGCGTGCACGGCCGCTTGTTCGGTGGGTACCTGTTCGGCGGTTGCTCGCCCGGTACGCCGGTCGTCCCAATCGGTGCCGTGCGCGCTCGGCGCCTCCGGACCCAGGACGCCCGAACCGGAGGCGAGCAGTTCGGTCAGGGCGGTCTCGCCGGTCGCGTGCCGCGCCGCGGCGCCCCCACCCAGCGCCAGCGACTCACGTACCAGATGGGCACGGTCGGCGAACTCGCCCGCGGTACCGGGACGGGCCGCCGGGTCCTTCTCCAGGGCCACCGCGACCAGCTCCTGGGCGGACTCGGGCACCTCCTCGGGCAGCGGCGGAGGCGATTCGCGTACGTGCTGAAGCGCGACGGTGACCACCGTTTCGGCGGTGAACGGAGGGTTGCCGGCGAGGCACTCGTAGGCCACCACGCCAAGGGAGTAGATGTCGGTCGCCGGGGTAAGCGTCTTGCCGGCGGCCTGCTCCGGGGACACGTAGTGCGCGGTGCCCATCACCATTCCGGTCTGGGTCAGCGTCACCGCCTCCGCCGCCCGAGCGATACCGAAGTCCGTCAGCTTGACGGTCCCCTCCGACGTGACCAGCAGGTTGCCAGGCTTGATGTCGCGGTGGATCAGGCCGACGTCGTGGGCGGACTGGAGGGCCCTGGCCGCCTGGGAGACGATGTCCAGCGTGACGTCGGGGGTGAGCCGGCCGTGCCGGGCCAGGATCGCGGACAGCGGCTCGCCGGGCACGAGCTCCATGACCAGGAACGCAACGTCGTCGTGCTCTCCGTAGTCGTACACCTGGGCGATACCCGGATGGCTGAGCCGCGCGGTGTAGCGGGCCTCGGCCCGAAAGCGCGCCCGAAACGTTGGGTCGGTCGCGTACTCGTGCTTGAGCAGCTTGACCGCTACCTCTCGGCCCAGCAGCTCGTCGACACCCCTCCAGACCTCGCCCATGCCCCCCGCAGCGAGCTGGGCCACGAGCCGGTACCGCCCGTTCAGCAGCAGGCTCGCCCGCGTCACGTGGCCATCACCGCCTCCATCACGGCCTTGGCGATCGGTGCCGCCACCTGACCACCGGTGGCCTCCGAACCCATATTGCCGCCGGACTCCACAACGACCGCGACCGCGACCTCCGGATCGCCGGCCGGCGCGAAGCCGGTGAACCACGCGTGCGGCGGCTCACCGGGAGCGTGCTGCGCCGTGCCGGTCTTGCCGGCCACCTCGACGCCGGGGATCTGCGCGGACGTGCCGGTTCCGGCGGCCACGACACTCTTCATCATCTCGGTGAGCTGCCCGGCAACCTCGGGGCTCACCGCGCGCTCGTAATCCTCGGGCTGCCCCCTCTCGACGGTGGACAGATCCGGTGCCTTGACCTCGTTGACCAGATAGGGCTTCATGACGACGCCGTCGTTGGCCACCCCCGCCGCGACCATGGCCGCCTGGAGCGGGGTGATGCGGACGTCGTACTGACCGATCGCCGACAGCGCGGTCTGCGCCTGGTCCATGCCGCTGGGGAAGACGCTCTGCGCGGACTGCATCGGCACCTCGACCTGGCTGTCCAACCCGAACTTCTCGGCCTGCGCGCGCAGCGCGTCCTCGCCGACCTCCATGCCGAGGTCGGCGAATGCGGTGTTGCAGGAGATCTGCAGGGCCTGCGCCAGGGTGGTCTGGCCGCCACAGCTGGAACCGCCGAAGTTCTGGATGGCGTGGGTCGACTGGGGCAGGGGCAGCGAGTCAGGCGCCGGGATCTGTGACGACGGCTTGTACCCGCCGCTGGACAGCGCCGCGGCCGCGGTCACCACCTTGAACGTCGAGCCGGGCGGGTAGGTGTTCTGCAGCGCCCGGTTGAGCATCGGCTTCGACGGATCCGCCTCGAGCCTGTCGTAGTACCGCTGGATCTCCTTGGAGTTGTGCGAGGCGAGCGGGTTCGGGTTGTAGGACGGCACGCTCGCCATGGCCAGGATCGCCCCGGTCCTCGGGTCGAGGGCGACCACCGCGCCGGCCTTGCCGCTCTCCCGGAGCCCTTCGTACGCGGCCCGCTGCGCGTCGTCGTTCAGGGTGAGTTCGACCGCGCCGCCCTTGGGCTGCTTGCCGGTGATGAGGTCGACCACCCTGCGGACGAACAGCCGCGCGTCGGTGCCGTTGAGGACCTCGTTCTCCGCCCGCTCGATGCCTGTCGCGCCGTAGAGGGAGTAGTACCCCGTCGCCGGGGCGTACAGCCCACCGTTCCGGTAGACCCGCAGGTACTTGAGCTGGTCCCGGGTCTCCTTCGAGGAGGCCACCGGCCGTCTGTCGACGAGGATCGGGCCCCGGTGCCGCTCGTACTGCTGGATGAGGATGCGGGCGTTGCCGGGCCTGTTGCGCAGCTCCTCCGCCTTCACCCCCTGGATGTAGTTGGCGTTCACGAAGAGGAGCCCGAACAGCACCAGGCAGGCGACGGCGATCCGGCGAAGCGGTTTGTTCATGAGGCGGCTCCCGAAGCGAGCATCGCAGCGAGCGCCCGCGAGCGAGGAGCGGAGCGGAGGGACCGCCGGGCTAGCAGAGTCATCTGCTCACCACCTGGGTCATTCCCTCGTCCTGGATCGGCTGCGGCGCCGGACGCCGCACGCTGTCGCTCACCCGCAGCAGCAGGGCGACCAGCGCCCAGTTCGCGAGCAAGGACGACCCTCCGTAGGACAGGAACGGCGTGGTCAGTCCGGTAAGCGGGATCAGCCGGGTGACCCCACCGACCACGATGAAGACCTGCAGCGCAAGCGCGAATGCCAGGCCCGCGGCGAGCAGCTTGGCGAACGGGTCACGCGCGGCCAGCGCCGCCCGCAGACCCCGCTCCACTACCAGAGCGTAAACCAGGAGCACCGCCACGAGGCCGGTGAGGCCCAGCTCCTCCCCGAGCGTGGCGATGATGAAGTCGGTCTTGGCGAACGGCACCATCTCCGGCCGACCCTGACCGAGACCGGTGCCGAGGAGACCGCCTTGGGCGAGTCCGTACAGCCCCTGGACGAGCTGGTACGCGTCGTTCGTCGGGTTGTCACCCGCCCATGGGTGCAGCCAGATGTCCAGCCGCTCCTGGACGTGGCTGAACAGCCGGGAGGCGAGGAAGGCTCCGGACAGGAACAGCCCGAGGCCGATCAGCAGCCACGACGTGCGCTCGGTGGCGATGTAGAGCATCGCCACGAAGATCCCGAAAAAGAGCAGCGAGGTACCCAGGTCGCGCTCGAAGACCAGGATCCCCAGGCTCACCGCCCAGGCGACAAGCACCGGACCGAGGTCGCGGGCACGCGGCAGGTCGATGAGCAACACCCGGCGCCCGGCGAGCGAGAGCACGTCCCGCTTGGTCACCAGGTAGCCGGCGAAGAAGATCATCAGCGCCAGCTTGGCGAACTCCCCCGGCTGGATGGAGAAGCCACCGATGCGGATCCATAGCTTCGCCCCGTTGACCTCGCTGATGGACGCCGGGAGCAGCCCGGGGAGGGCGAGGAGCACAAGGCCGGCCGCTCCGGCGGTGTAGGTGTAGCGCTGCAGCGTCCGGTGGTCCCGCAGCAGGAGAAGTACGCCGACGAAGATGGCGACGCCGAGGGCTGTCCACAGGAGCTGACCGGTGGCGTCCGGGCTCGGGACCGGATCGCCGCTCTGCCGCGCCGCTGCGGCCTCGGCGATGTCGAGCCGGTAGATGAGCACCAGACCGAGGCCGTTGAGCATCGTGATCAGCGGCACCAACAACGGGTCCGCGTACGGTGCGGTGCGGCGCACCACTATGTGCGCGACCGTGACCAGAGCGCCCAGGCCGAGGCCGTAGGCGAGCATCCGCGGGGGAAGCACGTTGTCCAGGGCGAGCCCGACGCTGGCGTACGCGGCCATCGCGATGAGCACCGCGAACACGAGCATCGCCAGCTCGACACCCCGGCGTCTCCGGGGCGCGGGCACCGGGTCGGTCACGGCACTCATGGTGTGCTCTCCGGGCACTCGCTCGGCGCCGCACCGCCCGTCTCGTCCTCCCGGGTGTTCCCTGCCCTTCTGGCGTTCTTGCCGGTTCGCTGGGCCGACTCGGTCGGCGACGGCGCCGCCTCCGCGCTTGTCCGGGCGCGGGCACAGGCCGCGGCCACCTGCCTCAGCCGCTCGACGATCTGCTGCGCGGAGGAGAGTCCGCCGGCCTCGATATTGGCCTCGACCTGCTGGCGCTCGTAGGTCGGCAGATCGCCCAGCGCGACACCGGTGTGCTCGTGCACCCGGGACAGGTCCCGCCCGGCGACCTTCTGGCTGATCCCGCGGTAGATGAGGACTTCCCTGCCGTCGCCGCCGACGTAGTACTGCGACTGGGCGTACCGCCAGGCGCCGTACCCTCCCGCCGCGATCAACGCGACGAATACGAGGAACGACAGCAGGACGATCGGCCACCGACGTGGGCCCCGGGACCGCGGCTCGGCACCCTCGTCCTCGGGCTCGTCCGGTGGCTCCTCCCCCAGCGGCTGGGTGAGAGCGGCGGCCCGCCCGGCCGAGGTGTCCGGTGCGGGGCTGCGGCGCCGGGCGGCGTTGGCGGCCGCACCGGCCACGACCGGCGCCTCGTTCGCCGCAACATCCGGCCGGTCGGTGTCGACGATGTCGGCGACCACGCAGGTGATGTTGTCGGGACCGCCACCTCGGTTGGCCAGCTCGATGAGCTGGTACACGGCCTCCTCGGGAGTGTCCCGGAGCAGGGTGTGTGCGAGTGTGTCCTCGCTCACCACGCCGGACAGACCGTCGGAGCACAGCAGATAGCGATCTCCGAGCTGGGCCTCTCTCAGCGACAGGTCGGGCTCGACCACACCGCGGCCGTCGAGCGCACGCAGCAGCAGCGATCGCTGCGGATGGCTCGCCGCCTCCTCCTCGCTGATGCGGCCCTCGTCGATGAGGGACTGGACCAGCGTGTGATCGTGGGTTATCTGGTGCAGCTCGCCGCCTCGGAGCAGGTAGGCCCGCGAGTCACCGACGTGGCAGACGGCCAGCCGAGCGCCCGACCACAGCATGGCGGTGAGCGTCGTACCCATCCCCTCGAACGCCGAGTCGGACTCCACCATCCGGTGCAGCGTCTCGTTGGCCTCGCGGACCGCGTGCTCCAGTGCGTCGAGCAGATCGGCGCCCGGTACGTCCTCGTCGAGCGGGGCCAGCGTGGCGATGGCGACCGCGCTCGCCACCTCGCCGTGGGCATGCCCTCCCATCCCGTCGGCGACCGCGAGCAGGCGGGGACCGGCGTACGCCGAGTCTTCGTTGCCCTCTCGGAGCAGACCGACGTCTGAACGGGCGGCGTAGCGCAGAGCTAGTGTCATTTGCGAAGCTCGAGGACGGTTCTGCCGATACGGATCGGCACGCCGAGCGGCACCGGGGTCGGTCGAGTCACCTTGGCGCGGTCCAGATACGTTCCGTTAGTGGAACCGAGGTCCTCCACGAGCCACTGACCATCCCGCAGAAACAGTCGAGCATGCCGGCTGGAAGCGTAGTCGTCGCTCAGCACGAGCGTGGCGTCATTGGCGCGACCGATAGTGATCGGTGACTCTCCGAGATTCAGGCTCGTCCCGCTGAGCGGCCCGTGGGTAACCAGGACCTTGCGCGGCGAGCCCCGTTTCCCCCGGGTCGGTGCCTTGGCCGGACGGGCGTCGGCGTTGGCCCGCGAGGGCACCTTCGGCGCGCTCCGCGGCCCGAACAGGTCGGTGCGGATCACGCTGAGTGCGGCCATCACGAACAGCCACAGCACGGCGAGAAACGCTAGCCGGATGAGCGTCAGGGTCAGCTCGGTCATGTCGCTCTTGTCGCGAACCTTCAGTCCATTTCGTCGTAACGAAAGATCAATGTTGTCCGGCCGAGGGTTACACGTGCCCCGTCGGTCAGTACGACGCTCCGCACCGGCTGGCCGTTCAGGAACGTGCCGTTTGTCGAGCCCAGGTCGATCAGCGTTACGGTGTCGCCCTCCAACCGAAGCTCCGCGTGGTGGCGCGAAACCCCGGGGTCCACCAGCCGCAGGTCGCAGTCGGTTCCGCGGCCGAGCAGGGTGACAGGCGTGGTCAGCTCATACGTCCGCTGTTGTCCGCCGGCGGCCTCGCTGCCGACCATGGCCCGCTCCCCCGGCGAGACCAACAGCCTCGGTCGACCCCGGAACTCATCGGGCCGATGAGCGGGCAGGTCGGTCGCGGGCTGGCGAATCTCGCCGCCCTCCACCGTGGACCCACGCATCACCCCGGATCTGATCCGGAACATGCCGGTGGCGAGGTCGCTGGCGCGCTCGAACCGCACGCGTACCGGGCCGACGAACGAGTATCCCTGCTCCTGGGCGTACTCGCGGGCCAGGTTGGCCAGCTCGAGACCGAGGCTGTCGGAATAGACCGACAGCCGCTCGAGGTCTGTCTCGGAGAGCTCGACAACGAAGTCGTTGGGTACCAACGTTCGCCCTTGGGCGACGATCGCGGCGCGTTCGTCCATTTCTCGCTGGACTGCGCTCGCGACCTCGACGGGCTGCAACTCGGACTTGAAGGCCCGAGCGAAGGCACCCTCGACCATGCCTTCGAGTCGTCGCTCGAAGCGCTGTAGGACTCCCACGGGTACCTCCTTCCCACTGCAAGACGATCGTAGCCGGGCTCCGGAGTACCAGCGGCAGCGTGCTAACCTTGCTCGGTCGAAGGGCGAGTGGCGGAACGGCAGACGCGCACGGTTCAGGTCCGTGTGTCCGCAAGGACGTGAGGGTTCAAATCCCTCCTCGCCCACCCGTTTCCTCCACCGGAGCCGCTGGTTGGACCGGGCGTCGCCGACCTTGATGGATCGAGCGGTACCTTAACGTGCCTCGGCGAAGTCGGTGGCGAGGATCTCCTGACTCTGCGTTACGGGCGTGTCGCCCTATGCGACACCGGTATGGTCATGTGCCACTCTCGCTCTGGCGAGGGTCGATGAACGAACGTGGGCCGCGCGATCGGCCCCAAAGACAGAGGGGGAATCTCCACCCATGACGAAGTCACGCAAGCTCGGCCTGGTCGCGCTGGCGACCGGCGGCCTGCTGGTGGCCGGCGCCGGCGTCGCCTCCGCACAGACCGCGCCGGGGGTGCCCGACCCGACGGGCGGCCTTCTCGACACGGTCACCAAGCAATTGCCGGGTGTGCAGGAGGCGCTCAGCACGGTTCCCGGGCTGGACGCGGTGCAGGTGCCGCCGATCCAGACGCCGACCGCCCCGGGTACGGGCGGCTAGCAACAGTACGGATCCCCGTGAGGGGAGGTTCCCCGACAAGGGAGCGACCGACAGGGGCCCGCGCGCCGTCGCGGGCCCCTGTATCCGTCCGGGACGGCTCTAGGTCGGGAGCTGCGCGTCGATCACCGAACAAAGACCCTCGCTTTGCCGGTCGAGGCAGCGCTCCAACGCGGCCGCGAGTTCCTTCGGATGGGTGACGACCTCTCCGTCGCCGCCGTACGCGCGAGCGAGCTGCACGTAGTCGGGGGACGGCGAAAGTTCGGTCTCCGGAAAGCTGTCCTCGGCGTCCGCGGCGCCTCCGGGATAGAGGCGCTGCACGGGCAGCTTCGACGCCCGGTAGGCACGGTTGTTCAGGATGACCGTCACGAACGGCGCTCCGGCCTTCTGCGCCGACCACAGCGCGGCGGTGGGCACGCTGAAGTTGAACGACCCGTCGCCGCAGACGGCGACGACCGGCGAGTCGGGCTTGGCCAGCTTCACGCCCAGGGCGCCCGCCGTCGCCCAGCCGAGCGCCGGAGAGCCGGTGCCGTAGTAGAACCCGGGGTCGCGCACGACCTGGCGGGTGACGGCGGCCCGGTTGGTGACCGCCTCCTCCAGCACTATCGCTTCGGTGGGAAGCGCCCGGTTGAGGGCCTCCAGCATCGCGTCCACAGCGGAGCTCGGCTCATCGGACCGAGCCATCTCCTCCCAGCCCTGCCGTACGTCCGCGAGGCGCTGGGTCACCTGTTCCCGCCGCGTCCCCCAGCGCCCCTCTCGCCCGGCCGTGGCGAGCCGGCGGAGCTCCGCCTCGAGCAGGGGCAGCGCGAGTGCGGTGTCGGCGGTAAGGGCAAGATCGACGGGATACGACCAGGACGGCATGGTGGCCTTCACAGGATCGACGTCGATCTGGAGCACCACCGCGTCGGCGGACGGCTCGGCGTGCGCGGGCACCCAGGGCACCTCGACGTCCAGAAGCAGCACCACGTCCGCCTCCCGGAGCAGCTCCGGGGTGTCGCCGGCGTAGAGGGGATGCCGGGGCGGGAAGTTGAGCCGGTCGCGGTGGTCGAGCACCGGGCAGCCGAGCAGCTCCGCGACCTGTACCAGGGCTTCGACGGCCGCCGGCCGCGCCCCGGTCCTGCCGGTGACGATGACCGGGCGGTCCGCGTCGGCCAGGGAGCGGGCCACCTCGGCGAGCGCGGCCGGATCCGGCGCCGCCGCGCGGGGCGGCCGCAGATGCCGGGCCAGTCCGGCCCCGGGCTCCATCAACGCCTCCCGGGGCAGCATGACGTACGCGGGCCCCTTGGGATCGCTCTGCGCGACCTGGAATGCGCGCCGTACAATCCCGCCCAACTCCCGGCCGCGGGGCACCTCCATCGTCCACTTGCCGAAGGCCCGCAGCACGGCCTGCTGGTCGAGCTGTTCCTGCTGCCAGTGGATCGGTGAGTTCCGGTGCCCGGGGACGTCTTCCGCGGTGGCGTACGGCGAGCGGCCGGCGAAGACGACCACCGGGACCCGGTTGCGCTGGGCGTTGTGCAGGGCACCGCCCAGGTTGAGCGTGCCGGCGTCCACGTGCACCATGACCGCCTGCGGCGTGCCGCTGACGAAGTGGTGCCCCATGGCCGCGGAGAGCGCAACGAACTCGTGGATGCACAGGACGGCACGCGGATGCGGTGTGCCGTCCCGCCGGGCCGCGGCCAGCGCCTCCTGGACCGGAGCGGTGTCGGTGCCGGGATTGATGAAGAGGTGCTGGACCCCTTCGTCGGCGAGGGCGTGGACGAGCTCCGACGCGGCGCTCGGAAAGACTGCGGCCGGCTGATTTCCCACGACTGTCCTCCTCGTGCTCATGTTACGGGGCGGCCTCGACGACCTCCTTTTCGCGGCGGTCCAGTACCCGGGGCGCGGTCTCCGGAATGCCGAGGATCAAGAGCCCGGCGAGCAGTGCACAGACCGCTCCGAGGAAGATCGTGCTGGTCAGCCCGAAACTGTCGGCGATCACACCGGCGAGGAGCGGAAGCGCGAACGTGCCGATTATCACGCCGACGAAGTTGATGGAGCCCATGGAGACGCCCTGTGCGTCCTCCGGTACGAGCTCGACCACACAGGTAGCCGCGGCCAACGGTATGACGACGCCGATGAAGAAGGCGCTCGCCGCGAACAGGACGATCGACGTGACCGCGTTGAAGCTCCCGAACGCGTACAGGGTCATACAGATCCCGCTCAGCACGCCGCCGCCGAAGATGGCCGGCTTGCGGCCGATGAAGTCGGAGAGGGAGGGAAGGGTGAGGGTGCCGACGAGGCCGGCTACCCCCTGGATGGAGATGATCGCTCCGGCCGCCAGCAGTGCGAAGCCTCGTTCCTCGGTCAGGAAGAGCGTGCCGAACCCGATCGTCACCTGCAGCCAGCCGAGCGCCCCGGCCTGCACCAGCATGAGGAGCAGCACGTTGCGATTCCGGAGCACCCTCAGCATGGGGCGCCACTGCAGTCCGGGCCTGGACTCGGCGCTGACCTGGCGCGGCGGCTCCCGCATGACGAAGTACAGCGCCAGCACCACTACCAAGAAGACCCCGCCGATGATCGGGAACACCGGCCGCCAGCCCAGGGCCGTCGCCAGCGCCGTCACGATGATCCCGCCCAGCACCGTGCCGAAGAGCGGGTAACCAGAGGTGAAGATGGAGTGGGCGAGCGCCCGCCGCTTGGCCGGGAACGCGGCGGCCAGGGTGGCCTGCGCGTTGGGCCAGCCGACGCCGTCGCCGACGCCGACGAGGTCACGGACGACGAACATCGACCAGAAGTTCCAGGCGCCGCCCATCGCCGCGGTGGACACGCAGGCCAGAGCGGCGCCCGGCAGCAGCACGCGTCGCCGTCCGTACTGGTCGCCGAGCCATCCGAAGAACCAACTGGAGAAGGCCCAGGTGAACGAGGTTCCCGAGATGAGGAGCCCGAACTGCCAGCCATGCAGCTGGAACTCCTTACCTATGACGGGGAAAAGGTAGGTGATGCCGAGGCGGTTCAGTCCGACTAGCCCCCAGAAGCCGGTTAGCAGCCCGAGCAGCACCCATGGATACGCCGGGATTCTGCTCTTCATGACTTTCTCCTAAGGGTCGTCCGGTCGCATTCACGTCGGCGACGGCGTGGGGGAGATCTCCTGCTCCTGAAGAGCTGGCAGGACCTCGCGGGCAAAGCGTCGTATCTGCTCCTGGAACATTTCGTGTGGCACCGCGCCACGATTCAGGTTGACGAGAACCCGCCCCGCGCCGGCGCTCTTGGCCGCCGCCAGAATCCGGTCCCGTACCTCGTCGGCCGTACCCCACGGCCAGTTCTCGGCCTCGCGCTCGATGTCCGCCATGGTCTGGTTCCGGAAGTCGGATCTCGCGCGCTGCGCGGCGGGCAGGTTCTCCGGGCGGACGTAGTCGAGCGAGGAGTCGCTCACGTAACCGGCCTGGCGCTGCAGGTTGACTTCGGTGATGTTGCCGTGGCTGAACAGCGTCCGGTTGAAGTACAGGAGACAGGGGCCTGCTTCCTTGACGGCCCGTTCCTTGCTGTCGGCGACGTACGCGCCGACGGTGATCTGGATGTGGTCGGGGGTGAGCTCATGGCCGTTTTCCCGGAGGCAGGCCGCGTAGTACCGGATCACGTCCTCGCGCAGGCCGGGATGACCCAGGCCCGGCGTGATGGCGACGTTGTTGCGGCCCGCCCACTCGATGGTCTCCTTGCTGCTGGTGACGGGTACCCAGATCGGCGGATGCGGCTGCTGAACCGGCCGCGGCCAGATGGCGACGTCGTTACAGGACCAGAACCGTCCGTGGTAGGAGAAAACCTCCTCTGTCCACAGGCCGCGAATGATCTCCCACGCCTCCTCGAAGCGGGCACGGGACTCCGGCATCGGAACGTTGAAGACGTTGTGCTCGCGAGGGATGCCCCGGCCGAAGCCCGCGACGATGCGGCCGGCCGACAGGCAGTCCAGCATCGCCAGCTCCTCGGCGAGCCGAACCGGGTGGTGCAGCGGCAGGAGGTTGGCGTAGATGAGGAGCTTGAGCCGTTTGGTTCGCTGCGCCGCACTGGCCGCCATCAGGTTGGGCGAGTTCATCAGCCCGTACGGCGACGTGTGATGCTCGTTGAACGCGACCCCGTCGTAGCCCAGCCGATCGAGTTCCTCCCAGGCCGCCAGGTGCTCGGCGTAGGTGCGCGCCGCCACCTCCGGGCTGGCGTGCCGCTTGGGCAGCGGCCACGGAAGCTCGCCGTCGGCCTGCTTCAGATGATCGACGCTCTCCGCGTACGACACCAGGTCAAAGACGACTATCTCCATCTGCGTGCCACCTCTCAGCGTCGCCGACGGACGGCAAGCCGACCTGCCCCTCGCTGTAACTTGTAACGTGCACGCAGCGGGACAGCCCAATGCACAGTTGTCCCGGATTAATCACTCAGCGCTATCAGTGCGGCGGGCCTGGTCGTAGGGCAAACTGGAGGACGTGCCCGAGTTGCCCGAAGTGGAGTCGCTTGCCGCGTTCCTGAATACCCGCGCCGTCGGCTGGACGGTCACGCGGGTCGACGTGGTGGCGGTGAGCGTCCTGAAGACCTACGATCCCCCGGTCACCGCGCTCGCCGGGCTGACCCTCGACCAGGTGCGCCGGTACGGGAAGTTCCTCGACCTGGAGGTCGGGGGCCTGCATCTTGTCGTGCACCTGGCCCGGGCCGGTTGGCTTCGGTGGCGGGATTCCTTGCCGGCGACGCCCCCGCGTCCGGGCAAGGGGCCGCTCGCTCTCCGGGTCCATCTTACCGGCGGCTCCGGAGACTCCGAAGACTCGGGCGAGGGCGGCGAGGGCGGCTTGGACCTCACCGAGGCCGGCACCCAGAAACGGCTGGCCGTGTACGTGGTCCGCGACCCGAAGGACGTGCCCGGCGTGGCCCGCCTCGGCCCCGACCCGCTGGACCCGGCGTTCACCGTGGAGACCCTGGCCGACCTGCTCGCCGGCCGGCGTACCCAGATCAAGGGGTTGCTGCGCGACCAGGCGGTCATCGCCGGCATCGGCAACGCCTACTCCGACGAGGCCCTGCACGCGGCGCGGATGTCCCCGTTCAAGCGCGCCGACGGGTTCACCGACGAGGAGGTGGTCACGCTGCACGCGGCGATCGTGGACACGCTGCGGGACGCCGTGCAGCGATCCAGCGGCCTCGCCGCCGGTGAGCTCAAGTCGGAGAAGAAGACCGGTATGCGGGTGCACGGCCGGGCCGGGCAGCCCTGCCCCGTGTGCGGCGACACCGTCCGGGAGGTGTCGTTCGCGGACTCGTCCCTCCAGTACTGCCCGACCTGCCAGACCGGCGGCAAACAGCTCGCCGACCGCCGGCTTTCCCGCCTGCTGAAGTAGGGGCCGTCGCCCGGTCAGCCGGTGCTTTTCGGGGAGCCCTTCTCGGTCCCCTTCCCGCTCCCGGTCTCTGCGGCCTTCCCGGGGGCGAAGACCGGCTCCAGCGCGTCCCAGGTCTTGATCTCACAGCCGTTCTTGCGGCTGAAGTCGGCCGAGACGGACTTCCCGCTCCACTCGCCCTCGATGCTCGCGGTCTGCGGTCCGCCATAGATCTGCGTGCAGATCTGCTGCTTGGACGGGGCGGCGAACGGGTCCTGGGCGTCGCGGAGCGCGGCGCACGCTGTCTCGGGCGCGGGGTGCGTACCCCCGGGCGGCTGGCAGGTGAGGGTCCAGCTCCCGGCGGACGCGTCCGGGCTGGGTTTCACCCGTACCTCGAGGGTGCTTCCGGCCTGCTTCGCTGCGGGCTCACCCGGCTGACCTGGTCCGGTGGAACCCCCACAGGCCGCAAGTCCCACGACCGCCGCGGCGAGCGCCACTCCGGTCACCGTCAGGTTGCCAGTTCTTCTTACGATCATGCCGATTCGACGCGGACGGGTCCGGCGTGGTTCCGTAATCACAGCGAGAAACCAAGCAGCAACCGCGAGAAGTCGCAAGGGAGGTGGTGCACATGGTCTATGGGGACGACGTTCCGGCGGTCGACGCCCCGAACGTGCCCGAGGGCGCCTTCCTGCTCGACGTCCGGGAGGAGGACGAGTGGCACGCCGGCCATGTGCCGGCTGCCGTCCACATCCCGCTAGGCGAGCTGCCGGCTCGGGTGGCCGAGGTGCCTCGCGATCGTGACGTGTACGTCGTGTGTCGCTCGGGCACCCGTTCGGCCCAGGCTGTCGCGTTCCTCAACATGAACGGCTGGAACTCGACAAACGTCGACGGCGGAATGAAGTCGTGGGCCCAGGCCGGCCGACCGATGCGCAGCAACACCGAGGCGCCGCCCGCGGTCATCTGAAGCGCGACGTGCGTGAGCGCGGGCGTCGCGGAGTTTGTGGTCGCCTCTGCCCGGAGATGTCGATGTGACGTTATCCGGCGGGCGCCGATGGCACGATGACATTGTGAGCGACGCGCGCGAGCCATCGGTGGGTGTGTCCCGCGATGGGGACCCGGCGAGCGGGCGGAGAAGCGAACGAAACCAGCGCGTGAGCGACGCGCGCTCGGACCGGATGATTTCCCGCGCGGTGCTGGACAGCGCCGCGAATGCGGTGATTGCGGTGGACCACGATCTCACCGTGCTGGAGTGGAACGGGGCCGCCGAGCGCCTCTTCGGCTGGACCGCCGACCAGGTTCGCGGGCATCCGCTCCCGATCGTCCCCGAAGATCTGCTGCCCGAGTTCAACGGGGTGCTGGAGCGGGTGCGGGACGGCGGACAGCTCTGTTTGACCACCCGTCGGCGGTGCAGGGACGGGTCCCTCGTCGACGTCCACCTGGACAGCGCCGCCCTGCGGGGCGCCGACGGAGACCAGCTCGGCTGGGTGGACATCTACCGCGAGGTCGGTGACCAGGCCGCCTCGCAGCACCACGCGGCCGCCCGGGCGCACCTGGTCAAGCGGCTGAACGATCTAGTCGCCGACATCAACGCCGAACTGGACCTTCCCGCGGCGCTCGACCGGATCAGCCAGGGTGTGGTCGAGGTGACCGGCGCCGACGCGGGTGGGTTCGTGCTTATCGAGGGCGACCAGCTGCGGCTGGCGAGCTTCACCGGTCTGCCGGAGAAGCTGCGCGGCCGGACGTCGCCGCTGCGCACCAGCCTCGTCGGTGAGCTGCTGCGCGGCGGCAGGACGGTGATGATCGCGACCGTGGAGACCCGACAGCTCGACGAGCTGATCTGGGCGGAGCTGCCGGGACTGCACACGATCGCGCTCAGCCTCTCGCACGTGCGGGGCCGACCGTACGGGGCGCTGTACGCACTGTTCGCCGCGCCGGTCAGCCACGTCGAGCTGGAGCTGCTGGAGCTGCTCGCCGGGCATGCCAGCGTCGCCCTGACCAACGCGGTCGCGTACGAGGAAGTTGTCAGGCAACGGGCACACGAGCGCGCGGTCATCGACGCCAGCGCAGACGGGATGGCGGTTCTCGATGGCGACGGGCTGGTCCGTCAGTGGAACCCATCCGCCCACAAGCTCACCGGGGTACCGCCCGACAAGGCCCTGGGCAAACCGCTGCCGTTCCCTCTCCCGGTGCCCGGGACGAACCACACCCACCGGCTCGACTCCGGACGCTGGGTGGAGATCCTCTGTTCCGAGATCGTCGACACCCGCGAACTCGTTGTGGACTTCCGGGATGTGACGGCCGCCAAGGCGCTCGAGGAGGCCAAGGACCTGTTCCTCGCCACGTCCAGCCACGAGCTCCGTACGCCGATCACGGTGGTGCAGGGGTTCGCCCGCACCTTGGTCCACCGCTGGGACAAGCTCAACGAGGCCGACCGGCGCTCGGCGGTACAGATCATCTCGGATCGGGCCGACGCGCTCGCCCGACTCGTCGAGCACCTGCTGCTGGGCAGCCGGGCCGGCGCGGACGAGCTCGTGGTGCACAATGCGCCCTTCGACACGGTGGCGGTGGTGCGTGCGGCAGCGCTCGCGTTCCGCTCGCTGTCCGAGGCACACACGTTGGCCCTCGAGATCCCCGAGGAGCTGCCGCAAGCGTACGGAGACCCCCTGGCGACCGACATCGCGCTCGGGCAACTGCTGGAGAACGCGTTCAAGTACTCACCGGACGGCGGTGAGGTGGCGGTGCGGGTCCGGGCCGAGGACGAGTGGCTGGTGGTCACGGTCGCCGACGAGGGGGTAGGCATCGTGCCCGGAGACTACGAGCGCATCTTCGACCGATTCGTACAGGGCGAGGGAGGCGACCGCCGCCGGTTCGGTGGCATCGGGCTCGGCCTGTACATCGTGCGCCGGCTCGCCCGGGCCCAACACGGCGACGTGTCGGCGCACCCGCGGGAGGGCGGTAGCACCAAGGGTGGCACCGAGATGCGCCTGTGGCTCCGCCGGGCGGACGTGCCCCAGGACTACCTGAACCAGCCCGATCCCGACCACGCCGGTCAGGACCGGTACACCGGCCGCTGACGGGTCGGCCGACGGGCCGAAGCGAGGAAGAACACCACCTCTGGTGACGACCGTCATTCAATTGTAATCTGTTCGTTGGTCGTGTGAAAAATATTTGACCTGGTATGGGGCATAACTGCAGTGCACATGTAGTTGGCACTGACTGAAAACACGGCGTTCCGGACGCCGGTTGACCGAAAGGCGCGGATCGAGCATGAGACACGCCAGGGGGGACAGAGTGCCCGCCCCGGGACTCCTGCAAACGGTTTCTCGCAGCCCCCGTCGGGGCATTTCGGACGTAGTGGGCGGTGCCCACCGGTCCGTCTCCGACGGAGGTGTTCGAGGGAAGTGACTGCGTCGCGTGCCCTGCTCCTGCCGCACACTCCCTCCAGTGTCGCGGTCGCGCGCCAGCGTCTCTGCCACGAGCTGCTGGCTCAGGGTGTTGCGGACCAGACGGTGGCCGACGCGGCCCTCGTGGTCAGCGAGCTTCTGGGTAACGCGCTTCGGCACGCCCGTCCGCTCCGTTCCGGCCGGGTGCGGGTGACGTGGCGGCTCGACGACGAGCGGCTGCAGATCGCGGTGAGCGACGGTGGGGCGGGCACCGAGCCGCGGATGCGTCCACGGTCCCTGACCTCACCCGGTGGCCGCGGCCTCGAGATCGTCGAACACGTGGCGAACGAGTGGGGAGTGCGCCACGAGGGTGAGGCGACCACCGTGTGGGCAAAGCTGTCCGCTCAGGCGGCCGCCGTCGCGTCCGTCTAGCTGAGTATCGAAGCGACGACACACCGTTATTGATCCGTTGCGCACGCTACTTGGCCATGGCACGGGTGGCCGCTAGCGTACGGCTAGCTCGGGTGCTGCTGCTCCCCCGTCGGCAGCGCCCGAGCCTCCACCGCCCCCCTTCCCCCGCGGGCGTCTCCACCCCCCGCTTATGTCGTCGGGAGCGGGTCACGGACCAGTGGACAGGACATACAGCGCGGGCCGCCGCGTCCGCTGCCCAGCTCGCTGCCGGGCAACGTGATCACCTCGATTCCCGCCTCGGCCAACCGCGCGTTCGTCTCGACGTTCCGCTCGTAGGCCACCGCCAGGCGTGGTCCGACCGCCAGGGTGTTGTTGCCGTCGTCCCACTGCTCCCGTTCGGCGACCACCGGGTCGAGGCCGGTGTCGATCACCCGCAGCCGCTCGATGCCCATAGCCGATGCCGCCGTCTCGAGGAACGGCTCGGGTTCGGATATCCGCAGCTCGTCCGGCTCGCCGGCGGTATCGCCCGCGGCGCCGCCCGCGGTGCCGGCGGCCGTGACGGTGACCGCTGTCAACCCGTGTACGACCGCCGGGTACATGAGCATGGTGTCGACATCGACCATCGTGCACACGGTGTCGAGGTGCATGGTGGCGCGTCGCTGGGCGATCGGCACCGCCAGCACGGTATGCCCGACGCCGCTGCCGAGCAGCCGCCGAGCCAGCCGCTCCACACCCGCCGGAGTGGTGCGCTCCCCTACCCCGACGGCCACGACGCCCGGGGAAAGCAGCAACACGTCGCCGCCTTCCAGGTACTCCAGGTCCGGTCCGTACAGCAGCCCGTTGCCACCGCGGAACCGCGGATGGTGCTGGTAAATCACCTGTAGCAGCGACGACTCGCGCCGCCGGGCCCGCATCGCGAAGCTCGCCACGGCCGTCCGGTCTCGGATCCAGGTGCTGGAGTCCCTGGTGAAGACCAGGTTGGGCAGCGGGTCGACGACGAAGTCGTGCGGATCGGCCAGCCGGTACACCAACCCTCCGCCGTCCCGCAGCTCCTCGTGCGCGATGCCGGCGACGAGGACACTGGCGAGTTCCTCGGGCCGCTGATCCCACAGGTGGGCGGAGACGGCCGCCCGCAGCTGATCCCCCAGCCTGGGATCGGCGACCGCGGCGGCGATCGCCTGCTCGCGGGCCTCCGAGTACTCGAGCGTGTCCTGGAGTAGTTCGGTCAGGTAGAGGACCTGGACGCCCCGGCTCCGCAGTGCCTCGGCGAAGGCGTCGTGCTCCTCCTGAGCGCGGCCGACCCACGGGATGCCGTCGAAGAGCAGCTTGTCGTTGTTACGCGGCGTGATGCGCTTGAGTTCCGCTCCCGGCCGGTGCAGCAGAACCGTGCGCAGCCGGCCGACCTCGGTGTCGACCCGGTTCACGGACGTCACGCTAGCCGGTATCGGCGCCGAGCCCGGGTTGACCGGGCCCGAGGCGGTGTGACGATGACAGCATGACCGCTGCCAAACCCGACATTGTCACCTCTGGCGTCGCCGGCATACCGGGGCCGCGTGGGGCCCAGGCGCTGCGGGCGTGGGTCTCGCTGCTTCGGCGGCCGCTCGCCACCATGGTGCAGCTTGTCCAGCAGTACGGCGACGCGGTGACGACGCCGATCAGCCCCCGGGCCCGCTTCTTCCTGCTGACCAGGCCGGAGCACGCCGAACACGTGCTCGCTACCCACCAGGACAACTACGTCAAGGCGTGGACCTACCAGGCCCTCCGCGCGATGCTCGGTTCCGGCCTGCTCACCAGCGAGGGCGAGCAGTGGCGGCGGCACCGCCGGCTGGTGCAGCCGGTCTTCGCCCGCCGGTACGTGCGGTCGTTCGCTCCCCTCATGGTCGGGGCCGCGAGCCGGACGCTGGACCGGTGGAACGCGTTGTCTTCGTCCTCCGGGGTGGAGGCGCCGATGGTCGACGCGGCCGCCGAGATGAACCGGCTCACCCTGGACGTCGTCGGCCGTGCGCTTTTCGGCATCGATCTGCGCGATGACGCCCAGCGGGTCGCCCACGCGGTGACGGTTCTGCAGGCGGCCTCGGTCAACCCGGCCTTCCTCCTGCTGCTGTGGCAGCCCCGCCTCGCGGAGGCGCTGGTCACGAAGATCCCTCGGTACGGCCGGGCCGTTGCCGACCTGGAGGCGGTCGTCACCCGTATCGTCGCCGAGCGCCGAGCCGCACCCGCCCCGGACGAGCCGCGCGACCTCCTGGACCTGCTGCTCGCCGCCCGGGACGAGGACGGCTCCGGTCTCGGTGATCGCGAGGTGCGGGACGAGGTCATCACGTTCGTCCTCGCCGGTCACGAGACGACCGCCAACGCGCTGGCCTGGTCGCTGTCCTTGTTGTCCGGTCACCCGGATGCCCGCGGTCGGCTGGAGGACGAGGTGGACGCGGTGCTCGGCGGCCGAGACCCGGACGTGGATTCGGTGGACAAGCTCCCGTGGACGGCGGCCGTGATCTCCGAGGCGATGCGGCTGTACCCGCCGGCCTGGACGATCGAGCGGGACGAGGTCCACGACGACGAGATCGAGGGGATCCCGGTTCCGGCGGGCAACACCGTCGCAGTCCCGCCGTACCTGGTGCATCGCAACCCTGACCACTGGCCGAAGCCCGAGCGTTTCGACCCCGAGCGGTTCCTCCCGGAGTCCGCCGCCGGTCGGCACCGCTACGCGTTCATCCCGTTCGGCGGGGGACGGCGCGGCTGCGTCGGCGCCGGCTTCGCGACGCTGGAGGGGACGTTGGTGCTCGCGAAGCTCGTCCAGCACTACCGCCTCGACCTGATTCCGGCGTACCGTCCGGTCCCCGAGGCGCACGTCACGCTGCGACCGCGGGGCGGCCTGCCGATGACCCTGCGCCGCAGGCGCTGATTGGCCTCGCGCGGGGGGCGCCCGCCGTCTACCGGCTCCCGGACCTTCGCACCCACCCGACCAGCGCGGTGACGGCGACGAGGATGATGGCGAGCCACAGCAGCCACTTGAGCGCGCTGACGGCGACGCCAACGACCGCAAGCACCACGTAGATCGCGATCAGCAGCAGGACTATCTTGCCCACACCGTCACCGTACGGCCTTGCGGCGCGCGGCAAGCTCAGTACCCGTAACTGTCGATGACCTCGTCGATGGTTTGGTAAGTGGGACAGGGCCAGCGCTGCGTGCAGGTGCGGCACCGCCGCATCGGCCGCGTCGGGTCGCTGGTCCTGCCCGGGACGTCCCGCGGCTGGTGCAGCTCGAGCAGGCGCTGCCCGAGGGCGACGAAGGCCAGCACGTCGTCCCGTGCGTGGGCGAGGAAGGTCAGGTCGTCGCGGGAGAGTCGGGCATTGACCGGGACATAGCCGTCCCTGTTGACGAGTTGGCCCATGTAGTGGGTTGCCGAGCGCCAGGCAGTGGCCTTCTGCACGCGGTAGCGGATCTCCTCGAGACGTTCGAGGAGCCGCAGCCGATCGGGCCGGTCGCCATTTGCCAGCACGATATCTACCCTCTCGTACGACCGCCGCCCGGCGAAGGAGACCCGCCGAGCGCCGCCAAGGTTGCCGGGCTTCGCGGCCCGCGTCCGAGGGGGCGGATTGAGACCGACCGGTTCAGGGGTTAGGGTGCCGGCTGTGGACCTAGAGGTCTCGGCACGATTTCACGAGGATCACGCGGTCGTCACCGCCGCCGGCGAGATTGACCTGTACACCGCGCCGACCCTGCAGACGAAGCTGACCGAGGTGGTGCGGGACGGGCCCGCGAACGTCGTCATCGACCTGAGCCGCGTGGAGTTCTGCGACTCGACCGGCATGAACGTGTTGTTGGCGGCGCTGAAGCGGATCCGCGAGCGGGACGGTTCGCTCGCGCTCGCCGGACCCCAGCCGCCCGTGCGCAGAATCCTGGAGATCACCGGGCTGGACACGGTGTTCTCCGTCTACGGATCGGCCGACGAGGCGCTCGGCCGTACCGGATAGCCACGGGAGAACCGGAAAGCCGGGGAACCCTCAACCTGCCGCACTAGGATCGGGGGGCATGCAGCCCGCCGGCGACGTAGCCGTGATCATTCCTGCCCACGACGAGGCCGACCGCGTGGTGGCCACCGTCCAGGCCGCGGGGCAGCTTCCCGGCGTCGACCTCGTGGTGGTGGTCGACGACGGCTCCTACGACGACACGGCTCGGGTGGCTCGTGTTGCCGGTGCCAGGGTCGTACGGCATGACCGGAACCGGGGCAAGGGTTTCGCCATGTCAAGCGGCGCGGAGGCCGTTGGCCTGATCGAGGAGCACGAGGGCCGCGAGGGATCGGCGGCGAAGCCCCGGCACCTGCTGTTCCTGGACGCCGACCTGGGCTGGTCGGCCAAGGAGGCGGCTCCGCTCATCGAGCCGGTGCGGACGGGCCAGGCCGACATGACGGTGGCGCGCTTCCCCGCGAACCGGCTGCGGCTCGGCGGCCACGGGTTCGTGATCCGCCTCGCCCGCGCGGGCATCCGCCGGGCGACCGGTTACGAGCCTGCCCAGCCGCTGAACGGCCAACGCTGCCTGACCCGCCGGGCGTTCGAGGCGGCCCGCCCGCTCGCCCACGGTTTCGGCGCCGAGACGGCGCTCACCATCGACCTGCTCACCAAGGGCTTCACGGTCACCGAGGTCGAGGTACCGCTGGAGCACCGCGCCACCGGCACCGATTGGCGCGCGCAGGTCCACCGCGGCCGGCAGTTCCGCGACGTGGCCCGGGCGCTGGCCGTCCGCGAGATGCCGCCGTCCGTACGACGCCGGCTGCACACCCTTCGCCGGGTATAGCCCCTGGTCACGCGCGAGGCGTCGGCGAGGGCTCCGCCTCGTCGAGTTCCAGTGCCCCGATGCCGGCGGCCAGCGCCAGCGGAACGGTGAGCATGGCCGCCACGGCGGGAACCGCAATCCCGGAGTCGTTGACGGCGAAGCCGACAACCGAGGTGATCAGGACCGCGAGCAGACCGGGCCGCAGCATCGGGGCGCGCTCGAAGGCCAGCCGCAGCGCCGGGGCTCGCCACCGCTCGGGTCTGTTCAGCACGAAGACCAGAAACGCGACGGCGAACGGGACCAGCAGGGTGAGCCAGACGTTCCCGAGGGTGCCCAGCATCGCGGTGACCTTTCGCAGGATCACCGTGCCCGCGTTGCCGCTCACCAGATCCTCCACGAACCAGCCCAGATGGCTGCGGCTATCCGGGGGACGCAGATAGTCCACGTACCCGATCGCGGCGACCACCGCCGCCCCCGCGGCGGAGAACAGCAGCAGCTGGGTGAGCGTCACGCGCCTGCCGGCAACCACGAGACCGAGCAGGGCCAGGCCCGGCGTGAGCGCGATCACTCCCCCGACGTCGCTCCCCCACGTCGGCCACCCGTCGACAGCGACCGCGGCGATCCCCAGCGCCGTCACCACTGCGACGGCGGCCCGCGGCCGGCCCCGCCGGCGTTGCCACTCGGCCAGGCCGGCCGCGGCCAGCAGGGTGCCCGCGGCGAACAGCGCGTACGGCGGGTTGCCGAACCCGTAGAATCGGCCGCCGATGACCGGTGAGTAGCCCATGAGGCTGGAAAGCTGCAGCCACGACCCGGTCAGCACGTCGACGGCGAGCACCAGCCCGGTGACCCCGGCGACCAGGGTGATCGGTCCGAGCAGATACCGCCGCCAGGGTCCGTACAGCGCAAGCAACACGACGGCCACGTCGGCGGCCGCCACGGCGCCGGCCAGCGCGGGCATCGGTTGGCCGGTGCGCCACCACGGCACGAGGTTCGCGAGGAAGCTCGCGACCGGCACGGCCGCGCAGGCCAGGGCGAGCCGCCGGGTCCAGGCGAGCGCCTGGAGCCGCGCGACGCCGTACCACCGCCGCCGCAACGCGGCGACAGCGATCCCGTACAGCACGAGCTGACCGACCACGAGCATGACGTAGAACGGCGGCACCGCGACGCGCATGGTCTGCGCGGCGACGTCCTGACCGCTCAGCTCCCGCACCACCGCGTCGGTGGGACCGCCGTGTCGCTCGCCGGGCCGCCACGACGACCCGACGGCCGGCGCCGGAACCGGGATTCCGAGCGCCGCCAGGGCGGTCGGCGTCACGTCGGTGAGCTGGACGATGTTGGGGCGCCGCGTCGAGCTGGCGGTCAGGTACGTGGACCGGTACGGCTCACCCGTCGGGCCCGGCCCGGCGGCGATCGCAACGTGCAGGTGCGAGGGGGGCGTGACCTCGGAGACGCCCGCCAGCAGCACCGTGGTGTCCGGCGGGAGCGACCGCAGGATGTCGGCCAGCGCGCGGTCCGCCTGGCGGACTGCCGCGGCTCGCTGCTCCTCGGTGAGCGCCTGCTCCCCCTCCGCCTCGGCATCGACGCCGGCGCGGAGGTACGCCCGGGCGATGTGGTCGACGTCGACGGCCGTCAGCGGGCAACGTGACCAGTCGGCGGGCGTCGCCTGGGTAAGGGAGCGGCGATAGGCATCGACCCGGCCGTCGGTACCCGCGGCCGCCAGCGCGGCACCCGGCCCGAAGGCGGCCGTGCAGCCGCCGGCGCGGCGCACCGCGTCGCCCAGCAGTCCGATCCGCGAGGCGTACGGGGTGTCGCCGTTGGTCCGCCGGATCGCCGCGAACCCCGGGACGATGGCTCCTTCCCCGGACCGGTCGGGCTCGGGGGGCATCGCGCATTCGTTGCCCGCCAAGTCCGCCCGGTTGCCCGCGGAGATGGTCAGCCACCCGTCCGCCGGGCAGGTGAGGGACCGCACGGTGCGTACCGTCAGCGACCCCGCCGAGCCCTCGCCGGCCAGCCGCCACAGCGTCGGAGTGCTGTCCTCGGTGACGTCCCCCCAGCGCAGGCCCGGCACGCCGATCAGCACCACGCGGTCGGACGGTGAGGCGCGGCCGGAGGGGCCGCTTACGTGGCTCACGGCGTGGCCGGCGGGGGCGGGCAGCACGAGCAACTGCCCGAGGAGAGCGGCGACCAGAGCCACGAACAGCGCGGGTACGGCGACGAGAACCCGCACCCGGCCTGCCACAAAGAACCTCCGTGCTCCCCGCGTGCCTCGCTGACCTGCCCCGTCGGCATCCAAGGCTATCCACCAGTGTCGTCGTGGCACTCGGCGGTGATCGGGATCGGGCCTAGCATGCCGGGTGTGGTGAGCCTGCAGACCCTGATGGTCTTCGTGGCGGCCTCCGTGGTCCTCGTCGCCGTACCCGGACCGAACCACATCTACATAACCGCGCGCAGTCTCGCGGAGGGGCGTCGGGCCGGCATCGCGTCCGCGCTCGGGGTGGAGACGGGAACGCTCGTGCACATCGCCGTCGCGGCGGCCGGCCTCTCGTACCTGATCGCCACGTCGGCGGTGGCGTTCCGCGTGGTGAAGTACGTCGGCGCCGCCTACCTGATCTACCTCGGGATCCGTACGCTGCTCGACCGCGGCCACCGGCAGACCGGCGGGGCGCCACGACGGCGGAATCTGCGCCGCGTCTACATCGAGGGCGTCGTCGTCAACCTGTTCAACCCCAAGGTCATCCTGTTCTTCCTGGCCTTCCTGCCGCAGTTCGTTGACCCCGGCACCGGGAACGTGCCCGTGCAGATAGTCCTGCTCGGGTTGGTGCTGCTGGTGATCGGCGTCGCCTCGGACCTGCTGTACGCGGTAGGCGTCGGCTCGGCCGGCGACTGGATGCGCCCGCAGCTCCAGCGCTACCAGCGATATCTCAGCGGGGCGGTGTACGTCGGCCTTGGCGTCATGACCGCGCTGGTGGACTCCGGCCATCGTCGCTCGTGACCCGGGACGTGGGCAGATGGGCCGCGGCGACGGCGGCGGCCAGGACGTACTTCACCGGGCGGTGTAGAGCTGCCGCCGCGGCGGCGACGTCCTCGTACTCCGGCTGGGCATTGACGACGGCGCCGTCCAGGTAGGCGAGCTTCATCCGGACGGCGCATCCGTCGACGTCGACGGTGCGTTCGCCGCGCGACAGCTCCCGCTTGGCCACCGCGTGCTCCCGCAGCCCGATCGTCGAGGTCTCGGCGAAGATCGTCCGTCGAACCGGGTTCGCACGGTCCGCGTCGACCAGGACCGACAGGGTGTGCGCCGGCCGGCCCTTCTTCATCAGGATCGGGGTGAGCCAGGCGTCCGCTGCTCCGGCGTCGAGCAGCGCGGCGAGCACCCCCGGCCACAGCCGGGGATCGAGGTCGTCCACGTTGGTCTCGACCAGGAGCTGCTCGCGTACGGACCCGCCGCCGGACTCGCCGGGCCCGCTTCCGGCCGGCGCCGGCTCGCCGACGACCACCCGCACCACGTTCGGAACCTCCGAAAGCTCCCGATTCCCGGCGCCAAGGCCGACCGCCGAGATCCGCATCGGCGGCAGCTCTCCCCACCGGTCGACGGTGGCCGCGAGCAGCGCCGCACCGGTCGGAGTGCACAGCTCGTGCCGGGCATGCCCCGAATACACCGGCGCCCCGGCCTCGCGGAGCAGCTCCAGGACCGCGGGTCCGGGCACCGGGATGAGACCGTGCTCGGCCCTGACCATCCCACCCCCCAGGGCCACCGGCGTGCACACCGCCTCGGTGATGCCGAGGGCATGCAGAGCCATGCGGCATCCGACCACGTCGGCGATCGCGTCTAGGGCCCCGACCTCGTGGAAGTGCACGTCGTCGGGGTCCATCCGGTGCGCTGCCGCCTCGGCGCGAGCCAGCCGGGCGAAGGCGTCCAGGGCTCCGGCCCGGACCGGCTCCGGCAGGTCCGCTCGCTCGACGAGCTCGCGGACGTCCCGCCAGGTCCGAGTCCCCTGGCCGGCGGGTGCCCCGACGTCGACCTTGGTGGCCGCCAGACCCCCGCGGCGTACCGGCCGTACGGTCAGCCGGATCCGGCCGACGCCCAGTGCGTCCACCGCCTCCTGGACCGGCCGCAGCGGGGCGCCGGCGTCGAGCAGCGCGCCGAGCAGCATGTCCCCGGCGGCGCCCGCCTGGCACTGGAACCACGCCAGCACGCTCGGCACCGCGCTACCCCTCCCCGTCTCTCTCGGCCGCCGAGTGCCGCCGCGCCCGCCGGGCCACCCGGGCGGCGAACACCGCCGCACCGAACCCGTTGTCGATGTTGCACACGACCACGCCCGGGGCGCAGGAGTTGAGCATGGCGAGCAGCGCGGCGAGCCCACCCAGCGATGTTCCGTACCCCACGCTGGTCGGCACCGCCACCAGCGGCACACCGACGAGTCCACCGACGATGCTCGGCAGCGCTCCCTCCATCCCGGCGACCACCACGAGGCAGTCGGCCGACTCCAGGGTGTGGCGCTCGCCCAGCAGCCGGTGGATCCCGGACACCCCGACGTCGTTGAGCCGATGAACCTCGGCGCCGTAGGCTCGCGCCACGAAGGCCGCCTCGGCGGCCACCGGGGCGTCGCTGGTACCGGCGCTGACCACGCATACCCGGCCGCTCGGCTCGGGCAGTTGCCCCAGCGCGACGCAGTCGGCCACGCGATCCACGAGCGCCTCCGGGTACGCCTCCCGTACCGCCTCCAGGGCGTCGAGGTCGAGCCGGGTGGCCAGCGCCGGCCGCGTGCCGGGCCCCGCACGCAGCGCGCCAAGGAGGCCCACCACCTGGTCGGGCGTCTTGCCGGCGCCGTAGACAACCTCGGGATCACCGGTACGCAGACCTCGGTGCGTATCGAGCCGGGCGTACCCGAGATCCAGATATCCCTGGTCGCCGGCCAGCGGCCCGGCGATCAGGCGATCGAGCGCGGCCTCGACCGGTACGGTCCCGGAGGCGACCTCGGTGAGCAACACGCGTACGTCGCTACGGTCCATGTCACGGACCCTACGTCGATCTCGGTAGGCTCCTACCCGTGACACAGCTCGTGACCTTGGCTGCTCTCGGTGCCGCCCTCGTCGTGGCGACGTGCGCCCTGGTGCTGGCGGCCCTCGCGTTGACACGGCTGCGCCAGCTGCGCCGGCTGCTCGGTGCCGGTCCGAGCGTCCCGTTGCCGGAGTCCGCGCCGTCCACTTCCTCGAACACCCCGTCCGCGCGCCAGGGGGGTGTGGTCTTCGATCCGCGGGCGATCCGCGACGTGGCCATCGTGCGCTACGACGCGCTGCAGGAAATGGGCGGACGGCTGTCGTTCTCGCTGGCGCTGCTCACCGCGATCGGCGACGGTGTCATCCTGACGTCGATCAACGGACGGACCGAGACGCGTACGTACGCGAAGGTGATCCGCGGCGGGGAGCCGACCCACCCGCTGTCTCCCGAGGAGGAGCGGGCCGTGGCGGAGGCGCGGCGCGGGAGCTCGGCCAACGGGTGGTGGGCGACATCCGGTGCGTCCGGGCGGTCCGAGGGGGCGGGAGTCCCTGCGGCCTCGCAGCAGGAAACGTAGCCGGTGGCCATGACCGCCAGCGACGCCCGGTACGCCTACCTCGGCCCGGAGGGGACCTTCACCGAGGCCGCCCTCCGGTCGGTTCCGGAGGCGGGCGGGGCGGTCCTGGTCCCGGAGCCGACGGTGCCGGCGGCCATCGACGCGGTACGGCGAGGTGACGCGGACGGGGCGATGGTGCCGCTGGAGAACTCCGTCGAGGGCACCGTCAACTCCACCCTCGACGAGTTGGCCGGCGGCGAGCCGCTGCTGATCACCGCTGAGGTGCTGCTGCCCGTCACGCTCACCCTGCTCGCCCGGCCCGGTACGCGGCGCGACGACGTCAAGCGCGTGATCACCCATCCGCACGCGTACGCACAGTGTCGGGGCTGGTTGGCCCGGCATCTGCCGGGCGCGGAGGTATCAACCGCCACGTCCACCGCCGCGGCGGCATTCGCGGTGGCGGAGGAGGGCTCGACGTACGACGCGGCGATCGCCGCCCCGATCGCTGCCGAGCGCTACGCGCTGGTGACGCTGGCGGACGGGATCGGCGACCGGGACGGTGCGGTCACCCGCTTCGTGCTGCTCCGCAGGCCCGGCCCGCTGCCCGAGCCGACCGGCGCCGACCGCACCAGCGTGGTGGCGTTCATCGCCGACGACCATCCCGGAGCGCTGCTGGAGATCCTCAGTGAGTTCGCGGTGCGCGGGGTGAACCTCACCCGGATCGAGTCGCGTCCGACCGGCGAGCGGTTGGGGCGGTACTGCTTCTCCATCGACTGTGAGGGCCACGTCGCCGACGCCCGGGTCGGAGAGGCGATCATGGGCCTGCGGCGAATATGCGCGGACGTACGGTTCCTCGGCAGCTTCCCGCGGGCCGACGGCGCCGCCCCGCGGATCCGGCCCGGTACCCGGGACGTCGACTTCGCGACCGCGGAGGGATGGCTCGCCCGTATCCGCCGCGGCCGGGTGTGAGGAGCCGCCGCCGCGGCCGGGAGCACCTCCGCCGGCAAGGCGCGGGAAGGGGAGAACCTCGGGGGCGAGGGCCGGACCACGGGTAGCCTCTTGTGTCGTGATTGACCTGCGTGCTCTTCGGGAGAATCCGGACCGGCTGCGCGCCTCGCAGCGCGCCCGCGGCGAGGACGAAAAGATCGTCGACGCCCTGCTCGACCTCGACGAACGGCATCGCGCCGCCCTCGTCCGGTTCGAGTCCCTGCGGTCGGAGCAGAAGAGCATCGGAAAGTCGGTGTCGGCGGCCCGGGACGCCGAGCGCGAGGCTCTGCTGGAACGGGCCCGGGATCTCGCCGGGCAGGTCAAGTCCGCCCAGGAGGAGCAGGAGCAGCTCGACACCGAGCTGCGTGCGTTGCTGCGCAACGTGTCGAACATCGTCGAGGAGGGCGCGCCCGCCGGCGGGGAAGACGACTTCGTGGTCCTCGAGGAGGTCGGGGCGACCCCGAGCTTCGACTTCACCCCGCGGGACCATGTCGAGATGGGTGAACTGCTCGGCGCCATCGACATCGAGCGGGGGGCGAAAGCCTCCGGAGCCCGCTTCTACTACCTGACCGGCGGGGGTGCGCGGCTCGAGCTGGCGTTGCTCAACCTCGCCATGGAGCGTGCCGTCGCCGCCGGATTCACCCCGGTGATCCCGCCGGTATTGGTCAGGCCGGAGCTGATGGAGGGCACCGGGTTCCTCGGTGCGCACGCCAGCGAGATCTACCATCTCCCCGACGACGATCTTTACCTTGTGGGCACCTCCGAGGTGCCGCTCGCCGGGTACCACGCGGACGAGATCCTCGACGCCGCGACCCTTCCGCGCCGGTACGTCGGATGGTCGCCGTGCTTCCGCCGGGAGGCCGGGTCGTACGGCAAGGACGTACGCGGCATCATCCGGGTCCACCAGTTCAACAAGGTGGAGATGTTCTCGTACTGCCGGCCGGAGGACGCCCACGCCGAGCATCTGCGGCTGCTCGCCTGGGAGAAGGAGATGCTCGCCGCGGTCGAGGTCCCGTACCGGGTGGTGGACATCGCCGCCGGCGACCTCGGGTCGAGCGCCGCCCGCAAGTACGACTGCGAGGCGTGGGTGCCGTCGCAGGGGCGCTACCGCGAGATGACCTCCACCTCGAACTGCACCGAGTTCCAGGCCAGGCGGCTGGCCGTGCGCTACCGCGACGGCGGGCAGGGGGGTGGTCGGCCGGCCTACGCCGCCACGCTCAACGGCACGCTCGCCACCACCCGCTGGATCGTCGCGATCCTGGAGAACCACCAGCGGGCCGACGGCTCGGTGCTGGTGCCGGAGGCGCTGCGGCGCCACCTGGGCCTTGAGGTTCTGGAACCGGTGACGTGATGGCCGAGGTCGGTGAAGGCGGCGAGACCGGACTCGAGAGGCAGCGGGACCCGGGTTCGGAGGTCCGCGCCTCGGACGCCGAGCGTGAGCAGGTCGTCGAGCTGATGCGGCAGGCCAGCGCCGAGGGGCGGCTCACCTTGGAGGAGCTTGTCGAGCGCAGCGACGCCGCCTACACCGCCAAGACCCGCGGAGAGCTGGAGCGGCTGACCCGGGACCTGCCCGCACCGGTTCCCGGCAAGGCGCCCGTGCCGGCCACGACAAGTTCGACGGTGCCGGCCCGCCGGCCCAGCCGCTGGGCGGTGGCCGTCATGGCCGGGGTGGACCGGCGCGGCCGATGGCGACCGGCCGAGCGGATGAACGTCGTCGCCGTCATGGGCGGTGCCACCATCGACCTGCGGGAGGCCGAGGTCACCGACCCCGAGGTCACGATCAACGCGGTCGCCGTCATGGGCGGGATCGACGTCGTCGTCCCGGAGGGGGTACGGGTCGAGTTCACTGGGTTCGCCTTCATGGGAGGTCGAGACGAGCACGTCGCCGACGTGCCGGTCCGTCCCGGCACCCCGCTGATCCGGGTGCGCGGCTTCGCCCTCATGGGCGGGGTGGACGTCAAATCCCGACCCGTGCGCGCCCGCTCCCCGCGTGACGACCCCGGAGATCGTGCTTGACGGGCATGGAGGACGTACGGCTCGTCGCCACAGACCTCGACGGTACGGTCATCCGCTCCGACCGTACGATCTCGGATCGCACGGTGGCGGCGCTGTCCCGGGTGGAGGCGAGCGGTGCGCACCTGGTGCTCGTCACCGGGCGGCCGCCGCGCTGGATGCACGAGATCGCCGAGGCGACCGGTCATCGGGGGCTCGCCATCTGCGCCAACGGGGCGCTCGTATACGACCTGCGCACCGAGGAGGTTGTCGAGTCGTGCCCCATCGAGACCGATGTGCTCAAGGAACTGATCGAGCGACTCCGCGCGACCGTACCGGATCTGGCGTTCGCCGCCGAGCAGCTGTCCGGCTTCGTGCACGAGGAGGCCTATCGCACCCGGGACGCCAACCTCCGGGTCGGTGAGCTGGAGCAGTTGCTGGCCCTCCCCGCGGCGAAGCTGCTGGCGCAGCACCGGACGATCGACCCTGACACGTTGCTCGCCCGGGCCCGGGCGGTCGTCGGCGATCTCGCGGAGGTCACCCACGCCAGCAACTACGGGCTGCTGGAGATCAGCGCCGCCGGGGTGAGCAAGGCGTCGGCGCTCGCCCAGCTCTGCGACACGCTCGGGGTGACGGCAGGACAGGTCCTGGCGTTCGGGGACATGCCGAACGACCTGCCGCTGCTCGCCTGGGCGGGCACGTCGTACGCGGTCGCGAACGCCCACCCGGACGTGCTGGCCGCGGTCGACCACCACACCGCGAGCAACGACGAGGACGGCGTCGCTCTGGTCCTGGAGGAGCTGTTCGGCTAGCGCTGGCGACGGTTAGAGGTACGGACCCGACGAACGGCGTTGCGGCTGCTGTTCGGCCTCGCCCGGCGGGGCGAGTCCGCTCGGTAGGGCGCGGCGCATCTGCTCCAGCTGGGCACGCGCGGCCATCTGCTGGGCGAACAGCGTGGTTTGGATGCCGTGGAAGACACCCTCCAGCCACCCCACCAGCTGGGCCTGGGCGACGCGCAGCTCGGCCTCGCTCGGTATGTCGCCCTCACCGAACGGCAGCGTCAGCCGCTCCAGCTCCTCGATCAGCTCGGGGGCGAGACCGTCCTCCAGCTCCTTGATCGAGGTCTCGTGGATCTCCTTCAGCCGTATCCGGCTCGCCTCGTCGAGGGGAGCCGCCCGGACCTCGTCGAGGAGTTGGCGGATCATGCTGCCGATGCGCATGACCTTCGCCGGGTGCTCCACCATGTCGGTGACGGAGCGGGCTTCCTCCTGCTGCTCTTCACCGCCCTCGACGGCCATGCCGCCGGGACCCACGACGACGACCTGTGGGTTGTGGTTGTCCTGTTGTTCGTTGTTGGGGTGGGTCATGTGTTCAGTCTTCCCGACGTGACAAGGGGATCGCGACTCGATCCTTCGGACCTGTGGAACTTCGCCTTCGGCGTACCTGGAGCCTCGCCCCGGCCTACGCAACCCCGCTCCTGCGTACCCAGGGTAGACGGGCGATCCTCTCCCGATGACCGGCCGGGCCGTCGGCTGGGTCACCGGCCCGCGTCGTCCGCGGCCAGCAGGAGCACCTTGCCGACGTGGGCGCTGTCCTCCACCACCCGATGCGCCTGCGCGGCGTCCCGCATCGCGATCCTTCGGTCGATGATGGGACGCACCGCACCGGAGACGATGGCCGGCCAGACATGCTCGGCCACCGCCGCCACGATCTGTGCCTTTTCCTTGGGCGGCCGGGCGCGCAGCGAACCCGCGTACACGGCACCCCGCTTGGCGAGCAGCTTGCCGAGGTCGAGCTCGCCCTTGCGCCCGCCCTGCAGGCCGATGACGAGCAGCCGGCCGCCCACGGCCAGCGCGTTGACGTTGCGCGGCAGGTAGCTCCCGCCCATGTTGTCCAAGATGACGTCGGCGCCCCGGCCGTCGGTCTCGGCCTTCACCCGTGCGACGAAGTCCTCCTCGCGGTAGTTGATGGCCACGTCCGCGCCGAGCTCGCGGCATCGTTGCAGCTTCTCCGCCGTTCCGGCGGTGCACAGCACCTGGGCCCCGTGTTCGCGGGCGAGCTGGATCGCCATGGTCCCGATGCCGCTCGCGCCGCCGTGCACCAGGAACGTCTCGCCGGGGCGCAGCTGGCCGAGCATGAAGACGTTCGCCTCGATCGTGCAGGCCACCTCCGGCAGCCCGGCCGCCTCGACCAGCGAGACCCCCTCCGGCACACCGAGCAGTTGATCCACGGGCACCGCTACCCGCTCCGCGTACCCGCCCCCGGTCAGCAGGGCACAGACCTCGTCGCCCACCCGAACGCCGTCGACGCCCTCGCCCAGGGCGGCGACCCGGCCGGAGCACTCCAGGCCGGGGTAGGGCGATGCGCCCGGCGGCGGATCGTAGAACCCCTGACGCTGCAGGATGTCGGCGCGGTTGACGGCGCTCGCCACCACGTCGACGAGGACCTCACCGGGGCGGGGCTCGGGGTCCTGGACCTCGGTCCAGCGCAGGACATCGGCATCACCGGGACGCTCAATCACAATCGCATGCATGATGGTCACGTTAGCGATTTGTGCCAGTGTGGCTCCTGCGACTTCGGTTGATGCCGCTGCGTCGCTTAGGCTGTCGCTGAACGTGGTGTTTGTGCCGGCCAGCGGCCTATTTGGGGGAATGACGGTGGGAAGGGACGATTACGACCAGCCTCATGAGTCCCACGCGGGCGACGGGCAGGCGTTCGAGGAGCACCGTTCCTCGCTTGACCAGATGTACTGGGAGCCGGCTTCGGGCGGCGAGGAGGCTGTCGCGCAGTCCCCGCAGCCCCCACAGCCAGCCGAGTCCGGCCACGAGCCCGGCCACGCCGAGCCCCCTGGCCACGCCGAATCCCCCGGCCCCGAGGGTGCGGAGAGCGACCAGGTGCAGGGACCTCCCTCGGATGTGCCCGAGGCCGGGTCCGTCGCCGGCGTGGACTCCCCCTACAGCGCGGCCTCGCCGTACGGGCCGGACTACCCGTACGGGCCCGACTACTACTCGTACGGGCCCGAGGACGCACCGTACGGCTCCCCCGAGCCGTACGGCCCGCACCCGTGGTCCGAGGCACCTCCGGGTTACCTGCCGCCTCCTCCGCCGTACGCGCAGCAGCCGTACGAGCAGGGGCCCTACGGGGGGCAACCGCCCGGACCGTACCCGCAGGAGCAGCAGTACGCGCCGGCGCCTTACGCGCCCGGTTCCTACGACCCCGGGCAGTACTACGGGCCCCCGCCTCAGAACGCCCCGTTCCAGGACGCCCCGCCGCAGGAGCACGCGCCGCAGGAGCACGCGCCGCAGGACGTCGCACAGCCCTACCCACCACCGTCGAGCCCGGCCCCCTACGCCGGGCCGGGCCAGGAGGATCAGCAGGGCTTCGAGGAGGGTGCGCCCGCGCCGTACCAGAACGGTGCCGACGCCCCACCGCCGGGCCCGCCTCCGGCAAGCCCGTACGAGATGCCTCCCTACGAGATGACCTCGTACCAAACGGCGCCGTACGAGGCGGCGCCGTACGACGCGAGCGGGCAGCCGCCGGAGCCGCAGTACGAGCAGCGTCCCCCCGAGGACCAGTACTACGGGGCACAGTACGGAGCTCAGCCGGGTGCGCCCCCGTACGACCCAGCGGCGTACGAATCCCAGCCCTATGGTACGCAGGCGTATGGCCCGCCCTACGACACGGGTGGGGTCGCCCACGAGCAGCCCGGTGTACCGGCCGGGTACGAGGACGCGACGTACCAGATGCCGCCGTACGCGCAGCAGGAGCAGCCGCCCCTGCTGCCGTTCGACGGCCCCGCTTACGCTTCACCGCCCGCACCGCCGACCGGGCCGCAGGCACCGCAGGGCCCGCAAGGCTACGGGCCCCCACAGGCCTACCCGTACTACCCGCAGCAGGCGCCGTATGCGCAGCCTCCAGTGCCGCAGACCGCGGACAGCCTGAGCCCGGAGACGCTGCTGCGCGGCCGCAAGCGACCCCCGTCCCACGGCTGGCGTCGCGCCGTGTACAAGGCCAGCGGCGGAGTCCTCCAACCCGGTGAGTCCCCGGCCGAGCTCCGTAGGCGGGAGCTGGTCCACCGGATCCGTACGCCGGTGGCGGGCGGGCACCACCGCGTGGCCGTGATGAGCCTGAAGGGTGGCGTCGGCAAGACCACCAGCACCGTCGGTCTCGGGGCGACGCTGGCGTCGCTGCGGGGCGATCGGGTCATCGCCGTCGACGCGAACCCGGACCGCGGCACGCTTTCCGACAAGGTGCGGCTGGAGACCGCCACCACGGTGCGGGATCTGCTGAACGAGCGGATGCAGATCCAGCGGTACGCGGACGTGCGGGCCTTCACCTCGCAGGCGCCGAGCCGCCTCGAGGTGCTGGCCTCCGACCATGACCCGGCCGTCTCGGAGGCGTTCAGCGAGGAGGACTACCGGGCGGTCGCCCGGGTGCTGGAGCACTACTACTCGATCTGCATCACCGACTGCGGTACCGGTCTGTTGCACTCGGCGATGGCCGGGGTGCTAGGGCTGGCGGAACAGATCGTCCTGGTGAGTTCTCCGTCGGTCGATGGAGCCCGCAGCGCGAGCGCCACCCTGGACTGGCTGGAGGCGCATGACTACCGCGAGCTGGTGTGGAACGCGGTGGTGGTGCTGTCCACCGTGCGGCCGAAGAGCAAGAGCACGGTGGACATCGACCGGTTGCAGCAGCATTTCGCTACCCGCTGCCGCGCCGTGGTGCGCGTTCCTTACGACCCTCACCTGGAAGAGGGCGCCGAGGTCGACCTGGAACGGCTGCGCCCGGAGACCCGCGACGCGTACCTGCAGCTCGCCGCCACCGTTGGCGACGGTTTCGCCCAAGCAAGAGCGGTGCGCTCGGCCTGGTGACCGAGCCGGGCGACGGATACCCGCCGCCTGGTCGGCGTCCGCACGGTCCCCGGTAGGGGCGCGAGCATGCCGCGCCATCGGGCACAATGGCGGCGGAGGGCTCGCCTAGCGGCCGATGGCGGCGGTCTTGAAAACCGCTGTGGCGGTATTCCCGTCACCGTGGGTTCGAATCCCACGCCCTCCGCTGTGTGATCTCTCAAGACATGGGAAACACCCTGAACCCTCATTGGGTTCGGGGTTTTCTGTGTGGGGGGCCGGCTGGTCGGCCGGTGGGTTGGTAGTCGCGGGTGGGGTCGAGTTCGAGCTCGCGGAGCAGTTCGCCGGTGGCGGCGTTGAGTACCCGGATGTGGAGGTCGTGGATGAGCATGAGGACGGGGGTTCGGGCGTGGGTTCGGCCGACGCCGATGTGGTGCAGCCGCCCGGCGACGCGGAGGGTGACGGATCCGGCCCGGGCGTCTTCGTCGACGCGGTCGCGGCGGACGCGGTCGTGGGCGTCGTCGAGTGGCCGAGCTGATCCGACACGATCTTGATGTCGAGACCGGTTTCCCGCCAGAGGGACACCTATCCCCGAAGCCCGGTCCGATGGCCGGGCCTTCTGCATGTAGAGCGGTGAATGTTAGGCGTCGACTTGCGCTCGGCGGCGAATCCCCCGCCCCCTGCGCGGCGCCAACTGAGACACCCGCTGATGGGACACACCCGTCAACGCGGCCGCGTCCCGCACCGAATACCCGCGAGAGACCAGCCGCCGAGCCATCAGATCGGTCTGCGCTGCCACCTGACGTTCCAGCCGGGCGACGCGGGCGCGCTCACGACGAAGATCGGCCGCTTCAACGTCAACCTGGTCGTCACCGGTGTGGTACTCGTAGTCGAGTTCCAGACGAGGTATAACCTCATCCGGCATATCCTCGGCGAGTACGATCACCTCACGCACAGCCTGGTCGAGAGCAGGAAGGTTGCCCGCCCACGTGTGTGCCCCCTCCAGTTCGGGGACGTCGGCCAGCCACGCCCCGTCTTCGCGGGTCACCACCACGCGGTAGCTCATCGCAGCCATCCCTTCCCGAACACGGGCTCCATGTCTTTCTCGATCTGCCGCAGCGTTCCCTTGGGCATGTCGCCCGGGTGCTGAGAGACGACGGTGCGGCACTTTGTTTCGCCACTTACGGCTTCGTAGCGTCGATGCGAACCGACCTGGCGTATCACGTAGCCGCCGCGCCTCTCGATCGCCCTGTTGACGTCCTTTGCCTTCACAAGGATAAGTCTAGTCGCTAGACAAGGCAACTGTCCAGCAGCTAGACACATGTACATGGCTGGGTCACGTGAAGCCCGGTCCTGATGGCCGGGCGTTTCGCATCTCAGAACCGACGTCGGCTCCGCTCCGGCAACCCGCCGCTGACCGTCCATACGCTGCCGCCGCTGCGCCGCCGCACCCGCTTGTCGCGGGCACGCTCGCCATCGCGCTGATCGTCGGACTCTGGCGGTGGCGCATGCCCAGTGCGGCGACAGAACGCGCGGCAAGGACGGCTGGGTGGCTCACAGAGCACGATCCTGGCGAGAACCATGGTCTAAAGCGCCGTCACGGAGAAGGTATGAACATGACTTACGCAGTTGATCCACGCGTCGACGAGTACATCAACTCTCTGCCGGGCTGGCAGCAGGCCATCTGCCGGGAAGTCCGCGATCTGGTACACGCCGCCGACCCCGAGGTAGCCGAGACCATCAAGTTCAAAGTCCGTCCGTACTTCGTGTTGCAGGGCAATGTCTGCGCCTTTCTGGCGGCGAAGGACCACGTCAACGTGTTCCTCTACGACGGCGCAATCGTGCCCGATCCCGAGGGGATCATCACCGGTGGCCACAACAACACTACCGCCCGGACCGTAGCCATCCGGCGCGGCGAACCGATCAACGCACCCGCCCTCACCGCGATGTTCAAGCACATCATCGCTAACAACCGAGCTGGTGGCTGGCGCAAGATCAAACGCGACCAGTAGCTGCGGTGTCATGAGTGACCGCGATCCACCGGCGCAGCGTCGCGTTGGCCGCTCCGGTGTCGATGGCTTTTGCGCATCGGGCGATCCCTGCGGCGAGTTGCTCGGGGAGGTTGGTTGTGGAAGGGGCGGTCGCCGCCAGGGCCGCCGCGGCGTTGAGCAGTACCACGTCACGCATGGGTCCACGCTGTCCGTTGAGCAGAGCGTGCATGACGCGGGCGTTGTCGGCCGCCACGTTGCCCAGAGCGGAGGGCTCGACCCGCGAGATACCGAGGTCACGAGGGTCAAGCAGGGTTGGTGTTGCGATGCCCTCGTGCACCACCCAGATTCGTGACTCGGTCACCGTGGTGAGCTTGTCGAGCCCATCCTGTCCGCGCACGACCAGGGCAGAGCGGCCACGCGCGGCCAGGATCTCGGCGATCACCGGCGCCATCCGCGCATCGGCCACGCCGACCACCTGGTAGGTGGGGTCGGCTGGATTGATCAATGGTCCCAGGAGGTTGAATGCGGTCGGTACCGCCATCTCTCGACGCACCGCGCCGACGCGGCGCAGGCCGGGATGTCGGCCAGGCAATCCCCGTCCAGCGCCACGGCAACCGCCAGGTCCGCGACAACCTTGCCCGGGTCATGCACCGCCCGCGGCGCCCGCCACCGGCCCAGTGCTTCCCGCAGGGCCCGGTTCAGGCCAGTGACCCCGCAGTGCCTGCATCAGCAGCACCGCGCCCGCCTCAGACACCAGGCCCTTGCCGTCGGCAGATACCACCATCCGGGGACAAGCAGCGCTAGGATTCACAGGAAAAAGTGCCTTCGGCTAGCGGTGGATGGACTTCAACAAGCCCAATCTCCCCAGGTCAAAGGCACTTTTTCATGTAACGACCCGGGCTTAGCCTGCAGACATAATTCTCCGGCGGGGTGTCCTGTTCGGCCACGCGCCGATCGTCTTGTATATGAGGGCAGATAGCCGAGCCGGAGAGGAGGCGGAGGGCGCCGTGCCGGATGAGGACAAGAAGCGCGCAGCGCACCGAGCCCTGGTGGATCGCGTCCTGAACGCAGAGGGCAGGGCATCGCCGGAGCAGCGAGCCCGTGCCTTCAGCAACGACGGCCTCCCCCCGCCGCTGTACACGCTGATCGGCAAGGTCGCCACGAGACCGGCACAGGTCACCGACGCGGACTTCGCAGCGGCAAAGGCATCGGGCTGCACCGAGGACGAGCTCTTCGAGCTGGTGATATGCGCTGCGGTCGGCCAGTCCGCCCGGCTG
>WHSR01000013.1 GCA_009379995.1 Streptosporangiales bacterium | reverse complement strand
GCCTGGACCCGCTCGACCGCGCGTACCCGCAACACCTCAAGCGTCCGGTGATCCAGTTTCCGGCCGTCGTTGTCGCGCATACACAGATCTTGCCAGATCACACCACCAAAGTCGACCTACTTATGAACTAATTAGTAATGTGTCCGCGCTAACCGAGCGTCGCGTCGAGATATTCCTGTACTGGCTCGAAAAGCGCGTGGGTTACGCGCTTTTCGAGCGTCACACGGTCGCACCAGGCGACCTGGGCAATTTCGTCGGTGTCGGCGGCCCGCGCCGTACCGTCGACGGGGGCGCACGCGACGTAGATCATCGTCCGTCCGGTCGCCGGATGTATGCGTTCGCCGAGCGTCTTGATCGGACTGACAACGAGCCCGACCTCTTCGCGGGTTTCTCGCACCGCCGCCTGTTCGCCTACTTCGCCAGGTTCGACTTCACCGGCCGGGAACTGCCACGACAGTGGACCCTCCCTGATCCGGCGGCGAACCATCAGGACGCGCCTGTCGGCCACGATAACGGCAGCGCTTATGGGCGGCTGGCCGTCAGGGATCGGCTGCGGCATGGCGCTCCTCAAGGGCATGTAGTACTGGCGGGAAAATCGTGTCCGCAGAGATGAGTCGAGTCACGTCGCGTTTCGGCACCCATATTACGCTCACATTCTCTGACATGTCGCGATTCTCGACATCCCGGTTATATAGTCGCAGAGGAAGTATTCGCGGTGGACGTTTGACAGCGGATGCGGGCGGCTACCGAGCGGATGTTGCACAGTGCAGTGAATACCCGTCTCGGCGAGTGTTTCCCGAATCGCAACAGCGCTGGCCGTGGCACCCGGCTTCACGATGCCAGCGGGAAATTGCCAGGTGATCCCGCTGGCATCTGCGTCACGCCGGCAGACCAGCAGGACGTCGGTATCACGTACGACGACCGAGATGGCCACTGCAAGCAGCGCGGCGCTGCCTTCGGCCCTTGCGGTCTCGATCTCCGCTGCGTCGTCAGCCTTCAGTTGCCGTGCGAACCGGATCTTCACCGACTCCGACGCGCGCTCGTACGCCGTGTCGAGCGCACGTTGCAGTTCTGTACGCAGCACGACGTCCGGTTTCTCGTGCCAGGCTGCGACGGTACGACGTGCGACTCCGAGGAACTCTGCGAGTTCGTCATGCGTCATGCGCAGCGCTAACTGGAGTGCGCATGCATGGCGGCCTGTCCACCGGTCGATGACGTCCACGGCGCGGCTCTCCTCGCTGGTCCACGCGAGCACGACGGCCCACACGATTCGCTGAGCCGGCCAGGGTGGTCATCAACCCGGAGACCAACAACATCGTCACCGCGTACACAAAGGGTAAGGGGAGGGACTTGTCGTCGCGGTGGGGCGACTGCGTGAAGGGAGCCGCTCGATAATGCGGCGCACGGACGAGGAGCTGAGCTTCTTCATGGCCCGGATGCGGGCCATCGTCGAGCGCAGGCAGCTCGGCTGGACGGATTCGGAGCAGGAGGAGGAACAGTGGTTCTCCCGGCTGCGGCTGACCTCGGCGAACATCGACCCGGACAAAGCCACCTTTCTGTTCGTCGACGGCACCGATGGACGGCGGTACGGCTACCGGTGGTGGATACGCGACGAGGGCGGCCGGGATGCGCTGGCTGACCCGGACGAATCCTTGATGTTGTTTGACGTGCATCTGGAGGAAGACGTCGCCGGATCCGGCGGACAAAGGGAGGGCTGGACCTACCGCGCTCGGCCACCAGACCGGGACGGAGTGCAGTGGATCGGTGACCCTGACCCGCCGGCGCCCAGCGTCGAGCTAGGAGACTTCGAGATCGTCCTACGCGACATCGTGCTCCACCACCAGCGAGCATGGAAAGAATCCGAGCACGAGCCGGAACGTCGGTTCTCTCAGCTTGAGCTGGTCTCCGACTGGATCGACCGGGAGGCGGTCCGGTTCGTACTCGCCGACAAAGACGGGAACAGCTACGGCTACCGGTGGCGCATCCAGGACGACCTCATAGCTGACCCCGACCGAGCCGCCACGCTCCTCGCCTCGGACCTCAGGGAAGATGTACGGCGGCTCGGCCACGGCGAGCCCGACCCCGACGGAGTGCGCTGGTTCAGCCAGGAGCCGCTCCGGGGACCCCCAAGGGCCAGAGATCACGGCCAAGGGGGGATGTAGGCGTACCACGGGTGGTTCGGCAGCAGTTGGGCGCGGGACCATCCGGCCAGGTGCGGTGGCCGGGCCGGGGTACGCGCCACCACGACGAACCGCTGCCCGGCCGCGCGGGCGGCGCGGAGGTCGCGGGCCGTCAGTGCGGCCACGGATTCGGGATGGCGTTCCGCCCACGAGCCGATCTCCACCGACGCGCGCCGGGCGTCGTACGCGGTGTCGGCAGCTGCGCAGCGGGCGGCGTAGGCGATCTGTGGGGCGGAGCTGCCGGACACCCGGCAGGGCGGACGGATCCCCAGCTCATGGAGCCGCTCCGCGTACAGCGGATGGGCTCGGCGGTTCACCATCGAGTGCTGCGCGGCGACGCGGGCGGACCACAGCTGGGAGCCGATGTGGGCCGCGAGAAGCACTGTGACGCCCGCCGCCGCCAGCGCGGCGGTACCCGTACCCGTACCGATTCGACGTGAGGCGAGCCACCGGACGCCGTCGCCCACCGGGAGCGCGACAAGGGCCGCAGCCGGCAGCAGGTACCGCCCGGACGGGTAGGACAGCAGGGTCAGGTACGGTGCGCTGGCCGTCAGCGCCGTCGCCAGCGCGAGCAGCCAGCCCGGCATCCGGGCGGTCCGGCGGGCCACGCGCAGGCCGGCGAGCAGCAGCGCCGCCAGGGCCACCGACGTCAGCAGCCCCGTCGCGAGCTGGCTGTCCCAGCCGTCGGCCAGCCTGCTTCCCAGCGCCGCCACCTGGTCGCCCAGCTCGCCGTGCATCCCGGCGTCGGTCACCTCGCGCACCATCGCCAAGCGGGTGAGGGGACCCCCGAAGCGCGCGTACGCCTCGACTATCCACACCGCGCCGCCGACCGCGAGGCCGGCCCCGATCGCCGCGGCCGGGGCGGGCGCGGGGCGGCGGCCCCACACCGGCAGCGCCGCTGCGACGAGCATCGGCGCGGCGAGCCACACCGCGTCGGTCGGCCGTACCAAGGAGACAACGACGAACGCGGACGCCAGGCCGGCGAGGGCCCCGCCACGGCCCGTCCGGGCCTGAACCGCCGCGACGAAGAAGCCCACGCCGGCGACGCCGCCGAGGGCGACGAACAGGTTGGGCAGCGCGACGTTGCCGTTGGTGAGCGTCACCGCGAGCCCGGCGAACAGCAGTGCGCCGAGGGACGCCGCGGCTCCGCCGGTCCGCAGCCACGGCCGATAGGCGAGGAACAGCCCCACGCCGGCGAGCACGCTCAGGTAGATCCTGATCGCGGTGACCGAGGCGGTGACCACGGCGATCGGTGCGGTCAGCAGCGACACCCCGATCGACCGATGTGCGTCCATGGCCATGGCCGGCACATGCGTGGAGAACTGGCTGACGTAGAGGGCTTCGTCCCAGCTCAGATAGGCGCGGGGGGTGACGACGAAGAGTTCGGCGAGCACGAAGCCGAGGGCGACCAGGGCAAGCCCAAGCGACGGGCGCTCCCCGCCCGGCCCTCGCCGCCCCCTCCGTGCGGGCTGGGCGTGGGTGCGCACAGCCATGCGCGCCACTGTAGGGGAACCGGACCTCTCATGATCAGAAAAGCGAAGCCCCTTGTCATGGTCGCGTAGCTCGATCGCGTAGGCTTGCCACGTGGCCGCGATCGACCCGAACGAGGAGATGAAGGAGCTGGAGGCGACGCTCTCCGGCGTCGAGTCCGTGCTGGACCTCGACGGCATGCGCCGGGAGATCGCCAGGTTAGGTGAGGAGGCTTCCGCCCCCGACCTCTGGGACGACCAGGAGCGGGCACAGCGGATCACCAGCCGCCTGTCGCACCTGCAGAGTGAGCTCAACCGGGTGGAGGGGCTGCGCCGGAGGCTCGAGGACGTCGCGGTGCTGTTCGAGCTGGCAGAGACCGAAAGCGACCAGCCGACCAAGGCCGAGGCGGAGCGGGAGCTGGGCTCCCTGCGCAAGGAGATCGACGACCTTGAGGTCCGTACCCTGCTCTCCGGCGAGTACGACGCGCGGGGGGCGCTGGTGTCGATCAACTCCCAGGCGGGCGGCGTGGACGCGGCCGACTTCACGCAGAACCTGCTGCGCATGTACCTGCGCTGGGCGGAGCGGCACGGGTACCCGACGGAGGTCTACGACACCTCCTACGCCGAGGAGGCCGGCATCAAGTCGGTGACCTTCGCCGTCAAGACGCCGTACGCCTACGGAACGCTGCGCGGCGAGCACGGCACCCACCGGATGGTCCGCATCTCGCAGTACGACAACCAGGGCCGCCGACAGACCTCGTTCGCCGGGGTCGACGTCGTGCCGGTGGTCGAGCAGACCGACCACATCGACATCCCGGAGAACGAGATCCGGGTCGACGTGTTCCGGTCCTCGGGCCCGGGCGGACAGAGCGTCAACACCACCGACTCCGCGGTACGGATCACCCACCTGCCCACCGGCATCGTCGTGTCCTGCCAGAACGAGAAGTCGCAGATCCAGAACCGGGCCGCCGCGATGCGGGTGCTGCAGGCCCGGCTGCTCGAGCGGCGCCGCCAGGAGGAGGCCGAGAAGATGGCCGAGCTGCGGGGCGAGGCGACGAGCAGTTGGGGCACCCAGATCCGCAACTACGTGCTCCACCCGTACCAGAACGTCAAGGACCTGCGCACGGGCGTGGAGACCGGCAACACCAGCGCCGTGCTCGACGGAGAGATCGACGACTTCATCCAGGCCGAGATCCGTTGGCTACGGCAAGCCGAGAACCCCGACGGCCCCGACGACTCGGGCGACAAACGCTGAGCGGTGCGTCGGTAAACCCGCGGCCGGGTGCCGGCGTCCCAATGATGGCGGTGGAGTTCGGGCCGGCAGCGCCGCCGGCCGTCGTAGCCGCCGCTGTGCTCCAGCACTCCACCCTCTAGTCCGCGGAGCGCAAAAGGCCGGGCCCCGACCACGCGGTCGGGGCCCGGCGCTGCTGTTCGATCTTTGTGTGCGGGCGTCTCAGCCGGTGGCCCGGACAGCCAGTACCGCGGTAAGTGCGAACAAAGCGACCAACAACGCCACCACGACCTGCGACGCCAGGCCGAAGTACGGCTGATGGACATCGGCCCGTGCGACCCGGCAGGCAGGACAGCGCCCCTCGACGACGGGACCCGCGCATCGCCCGCAGATCAGGTGTTCGCAGCTCATGGGGGCCCCTTCCGGCGCTTCTTTCCGTCTATCTTGGACGTTGGATGCCAGTCTCCCTCGTAGACTGGCCGTTGGCCAACCGGGCATGCTGAACTGGTGGACCCGGTGCGCCACGGATCCGGCCCACGGCCAGATTCCGTTCGTCCCGGCCCCTACCCCATGGTGATGTACCCGTGATCCGCTTCGACAATGTCACCAAGTCCTATCCGACTCAGACGCGCCCGGCCTTGAAGACCGTCTCGGTCTCCGTCGAGAAGGGCGAGTTCGTCTTCCTCGTCGGTCCGTCGGGATCGGGGAAGTCGACCTTTCTGCGGCTGGTCCTCAAGGAGGAGCGGCCGTCCGCCGGCCAGATCCACGTCGCGGGCAAGGATCTCGGGCGGCTGACCACCTGGAAGGTTCCCCACCTGCGCCGCCGCATCGGTGTGGTCTTCCAGGACTTCCGGCTGCTCCCCAACAAGAACGTGTACGAGAACGTCGCCTTCGCGCTCGAGGTCATCGGCAAGCCGCGCCGGTTCATCCGGAGGGTGGTGCCCGAGGTCCTCGAGCTGGTCGGGCTCGAGGGCAAGGAAAGGCGGATGCCCGACGAGCTGTCCGGTGGCGAGCAGCAACGGGTCGTCATGGCGCGGGCCTTCGTCAACCGGCCGATGATCCTGCTGGCGGACGAGCCGACCGGCAACATCGACCCGGCGACGAGCATCGGGATCATGAAGGTCCTGGACCGTATCAACCGCACCGGGACCACTGTGGTGATGGCCACCCACGACGCGGCCATCGTCGACTCCATGCGCAAGCGTGTGGTGGAGCTCGAGGATGGCAAGATCGTGCGAGACCAGTCGCGCGGTGTCTACGGCCAGGCGTACTGAGCCGTTGGTACCGACGTGTGAGACGACCGCCGCGCGGTCGACGTAGCCAACCGAGGACAGCGAGAGCATGAGGGCACAGTTCGTTCTGTCGGAGATCTGGATCGGGCTCCGGCGCAACCTCACCATGACCATAGCCGTCATCCTCACGACGGCGGTCTCCCTCGCACTGTTCGGCACCGGCCTGTTGATCCGGTCCCAGGTCAACGCCATGAAGGACTACTGGTTCGACAAGGTCGAGGTGACTGTCTTCCTCTGTACGTCGAGCAGCTCGAGCGCACGTTGCAAGGACAACGGCCCGGCGACCGACGATCAGAAGGGCCAGATCCAGCGCGACCTCCAGGCCATGCCACAGGTGCGGCGGGTTTACTACGAGAGCCAGGAGGCGGCCTACCAGCGGTTCAAGTCGCAGTTCCGCAACTCGACAGCCCTGGTGCAGGTCACCCGCCCCGGCGACATCCCTGACTCGTTTCGGGTGAAGCTCAGCCGCCCGCAGGAGTACCGGGTGGTGGCCAGTGCCGTGGCCGGGCGTCCGGGCGTCGACTCGGTGCTGGACGAGCAGGCGTCGCTGGAACGCTTCTTCACGATGCTCAACGGTCTGCGCAACGCGGCGATCGGCGTCGCCCTGCTGCAGATCGTGGCCGCGATCCTGCTGATCGGGAACACCATCCGGCTGGCCGCCTACAACCGGCGCCGGGAAACGGGCATCATGCGGCTGGTCGGTGCCTCGAACTTCTACATCCAGCTGCCGTTCCTGCTCGAGGGTGCGGTTGCCGGGCTGATCGGCGGCGGCATCGCCTCGACGCTGCTGGTAGCGGTGAAGCTCCTGTTCGTGGACAGACTCCGCTCGTCGTTCCTCACGGTGGCGTGGATCGGCTGGGAGTCGGTCATCCAGGTGATCGCGCTGCAGTTGATCGCCGGTGTGCTCATCTCCGCGCTGGCGTCGTTCGTCACCCTCCGCCGCTACCTGCGCGTCTGAGGCGCCGCCCCCGTCTCAACGCGGAGATGTCTCATCCTGGCCTGCCGGGTGGGATCCGAACCGTAGACTCCGTGCCATGTCCAGGATCGCGCGCCGCGCAATGCGGGGGTCGACCGTGCTCACCGCGGTCGCCGTCGCGTACGCGGGCGGCGTCGCCACCGGCGTCATCGGCAGTGATGAGCCCCCAGAACGGCCCGCCCGGCAGGGCGTGATCGACGGGGCGGCCGACCAGATCGCGGAGCGGTCAGCCGATAGGGTCAGCCGCCGGGAGCTCGAGCGGGCTGCTGTCGACGGGATGCTCCAGGCGGTCGACGACCCCTGGTCCCGGTACTACACGCCCGCGGAGTACCGCGACCTGCGGTCGCGGCTCGACGGGCATTACTCCGGGGTCGGGCTGTGGCTGCGTGAGGGGACGGGCGAGCGGGTCGAGGTCATGAGTGTGCAGCCCGCGTCCCCGGCGGCACGGGCCGGGATCCACGCCAGCGACGCGATCCTGCGCGTCGACGGGCGGTCGACGGCGGATGCCAAGCCGGACGACGTGGCGTCGGCGCTGCGGGGGCGTCCCAACACCAGGGTGACGCTCGTGATCAGCCGCGACGCGGACCGGCGGGAGCTCACGCTGGTCCGTACCGAGCTGTCGAACCGCGCGGTCACCGTGCGGCAGCTGGACGACCAGGTGATGATGATCCGCATCAGCGACTTCACCCGAGGCGTCGGCCGCCGGGTGTGGCTCGCGATGAACCAGAAGCCCTCGCGGCACGCCGGAGGCGTCGTGCTCGACCTGCGCGGTAATCCGGGCGGCCTGCTGGACGAGGCTGTCGAGAGCTCGTCGGCGTTTCTGGACGGTGGATCGGTGGTGTCGTACGCCCGACGGGGCGCGCCGGTACGGAGGCTCGACGCCGTCGGCGGCGGCGACACCACCACGCCCCTCGTCGTACTCGTGGACGGGACAACGGCGAGCGCCGCCGAGGTCGTCGCGGGGGCGCTGCGGGATCGCAACCGGGCGGTTATCGTGGGTTCTCGGACCTTCGGCAAGAGTTCGGTCCAGGAGCCGCGCCGCCTGCCCGACGGTTCGGCCCTGGAGCTGACCGTGGGTCGCTATCTGACGCCGAGCGGGCACGACATCGACAAGGTCGGCATCACCCCCGATGTCACCGTCGCCTCGGACAGCCGGCCGCAGGTAGCCGAGCGCCGGGCCCTCGACGTGTTGGCCGGGCTGCTCGCGTCGCTTCCCTACGCCGAGAGACGGGGCTGAAGGTGCCGCGGGAGACGGGGCGCAAGATCATTGCTCAGAACAGGCGGGCTCGTCACGACTACTTCGTCGAGGACGTGTTCGAGGCCGGGGTCGTGCTGACCGGTACGGAGGTGAAGTCGCTGCGTGCCGGACGGGCGTCACTGGTCGACGGCTTCGCCGTTATCAAGAATGGGGAGGCGTGGCTGCAGAACGTCCACATCCCGGAGTACACCCAGGGGACGTGGACGAACCACGAGCCACGGCGATCCCGCAAGCTGCTGTTGCACAAGGGCGAGATCGCCCGACTGCTGGGCAAGACCCAGGAGACCGGCCTCACGCTGGTACCGCTGTCCCTGTATTTCCGGGACGGCAAGGCGAAGGTGGAGCTGGCCCTTGCCCGTGGCAAGCGTGCCTACGACAAGAGGCGCGTCCTGGCGGCCCGCGACGCCAAGCGGGAGATGGATCGCGCCGCGCGAAGACGCGACCTGTAGCGGGGTGTCCACGGGGCGCCCTGGACGACACAGCGAGACAACGTGGAGTGATCCCTCGATGCGGCGGCTGTGGGCAGCGATCGCCTCGGCGGTGGTCGCGATCGGTGTCCTCACCGGCTGCGCGGCCGAGCCCTTTCCCCAGGTGATCGTCCGCGATTTCCTGCTCGCCTGGCAGGACGAGCGGTACCGGGCGGCGGCGAGCTACACGACCGGCGATCGACAGACCGTGACGGACGGCCTGCGGGATGCGGCCGCCCAGCTCGGAGCCGACGGAATGGAATTCGGGCTCGGCCGGATCCGCCAGCAGAGTGACTCCGCCACCGCCCGGTTCACCGTGCAGGTCGACCTGATGGAGGGCACCGGCCCGCAGTGGAGCTATCAGGGTCGGGTCTCGCTGCGCCGAGTCAACGGCGTCTGGAAGATCCTGTGGAGTCCCAGCGTCATCCATCCCGGCCTCGGCCCGGGTCAGCGCCTGGCGGTGGCGACCGACGTGCCGCGCCGGGAACCGATCTTGGACACGGCGGGCAGACCCCTGGTGCGGCCCACCCCGGTCGTCACGGTGGGGGTGCGGCCGGGGGCGCAGCCGCAGACCAGCCGCGCGGTTCATACCCTCGCCCGACTGACCCGGCTGGACGGTGACCACGCGCTTGCCCTGATACGGTCGGCGCCCGACAACACCTTTGTTCCGCTGGTGACGCTGGAACGGTCGGCGTATCGGCGCCTGCGTCCGGCCCTGGCGAAGGTGGAGGGTCTGCGCTTCCACAAGGGACAACTCCCGCTCGCCCCGGCGCCGAAGTTCGCGGATGCGCTGTTGGGCCGGGTCGGCCCGGCCACCAAGGAGTCGCTGCGGGACATCGGTACGCCGTACCGGGTCGGGGACAACGTCGGGCTCTCCGGGCTCCAGCTGGCCTTCCAGCGCAGCCTCGGCGGTACCCCGGACACGAAGGTCGTCGCCCAAGGGCCGGATGGCAGGGCGGAAAAGGTGCTCCAGCGGTGGCCGGGGAAGCCGGCCAAGCCGGTACGTACCACCATCGACCGAAGGATCCAGGCGGCGGCCGAAAAGGCGTTGGCCGACGTTTCGCACCCGGCCTCCCTGGTGGCGGTGGAAGCGTCCTCCGGAAAGGTGCTCGCGGCCGCCAACCGCCACCCGCCCTCCAACAGCGCGTTCACCGGACGCTACCCGCCGGGCTCGGTCTTTCAGCTTGTCTCCAGCGCCGCTTTGCTGCGCACCGGGCTCACCGTCGACGCGCGGATTCCGTGCCCGCCGCAGCGGATCGTCGGGGGAGAGGTGTTCCGTAACTCTTCCGGATCGCCGGAGCTGAGCGCGCCGGCGTTTCGGGCCAGCTTCGCCACCTCCTGCACGACGGCCTTCGTCGGCCTGGCGCGCCGCCTTCCCGCCGCCGAGCTGTCCAGCACGGCGCGGCTGCTCGGGGTAGGGGAGTCGTGGTCGTTGCCCGTGGACGCGTTCACCGGTTCTCTTCCCCCGCCGCGGAGCGACGCGCAGAAGGCCGCGTACATGATCGGCGAGGGTCCGGTACGGGTAAGCCCGCTCACCATGGCGCTCGCGGCCGGCGCGATCGATTCCGGCACCTGGCGTCCACCGGAGCTCGTCACCGACCCGTCGACCGGATCGCCCGCGCGGGCCAAGGGAGGTCACCGGCTGCCGGAACAGCAGGCGCGTGCGTTGCGGGCGCTGATGCGGTCCTCGGTGAAGGCCGGCACCGCCGATGCGGCAGATCTGCCCGGGTCGCGGGTGTACGGGCTCGCCGGTGCCGCGACGGAGGGCTCGGGGCCGACGGAAAAGACCTACGACTGGTTCGTCGGCTTCCGCGGCGACATCGCCTTCGCTCTCGTCCTGCACGGAGAAGGTGTCGACGAGCCGCAGCGTTTCCAGGTCGCGGCGGACGGCGGGATCGCGGAGGGGGCCGCCGCCGAGATCGCCGCCCGTTTTCTACAGGGATCCCCAAAGGGGGCGGGCCGATAACCCCACGGGGCTGGTGAGGGTGACGGCGTGCTCGATGAACCGCAGCAGCGGTACGCCCAGCGCCTCGTCGTCCACGCCCAGCGAGGCGATCTCCGAGATGTGGTTGTGCCCCTGCACCCAAACGAACGGCGGGATCGCACCGTCCCGGCCGAACAGCGCCTCCAGCACCACCGCCGCCTGCCGGTGGAAGTCGGGCGGGTCGAGTTCGGCCACGGAAAACAACATGGGGACCCGTGACCCGAGCAGGCCGGGCAGGGGAGAGCGGGACGAATACTCCACCGGGTCCGGGCCGAAGTAGGAGCGCAGCAGATCGTTGCGCTCCGCGGTCTCCAGGTCGTAGATCCCGGAGAACATTGCGGCCGCGGCCACCCCGTCCTTGTCCGGGCCGTCCTCCTCCGGGTACCTGGCCAGGTAGGACGCGACGTGTGCGGCGCCGGCCGAGTGCCCGGCGAGGACGATCCGCTCCGGGTCGCCCCCGTACCCGCCGATGTGTGCCCGCACCCAGGCCACGGCGGCGGCGACGTCCTCGGCCCCGGCCGGCCACCCGTGTTGCGGGGCGAGCCGGTAGGTCATGGTGACCCCCAGCAGCCCACGGCCGACCGCCCATCCACCGACGTGGTCGTAGTACGGCGTGTCCGGCGTGTGCTTGTCGCCCCCGACGAAGCCCCCGCCGTGCACGAAGAGCAGCACCGGCACCGAGGCGGCGCCCGGCTCCGTGGGGGTGTGGACGTCCAGGCGGTGCCGCGGGTCGGACCCGTAGCCGAGATCCCGCTCGATGTGCGGAGCCCCGTACGACGACGCCCGGTGTGCGGGCGCGAACAGCTCGAACATCGCCTGGATCGTCTCCGGCGTCACCTGGCTGCCGGCCTCACGGATCAGCGCCGCACACCGGGCTCGTTCCTCGGCGGTCATCCTCACCTCGACGGTTCAGCGCGGCACGTCCTGGATGTCCTCATCCGGCACCCAGTTGCCGTGGAAGCCGATCGGCACCCGCTGCGGCAGGTGGATGGTGGCCACGGGACCCGCGGCCAGGTCCTGGGAGTGCAGGATGACGACGTCGGCGGTGTTCGTGGTGAGGTCGGAGACGTAGGTCATCAGCCAGCCGTCGTCCTCGCCGGAGTCCCCCAGGCACGGCACGAAGACGGCTTCCATGCCGGCGCGGCCCGGGCCGTACTCGAACCGTTCGCACCGGCCCTTGTCCAGGTCCTGCTTGAGCAGGCAGCTCACTCCGCCGCCCCGGGCGCTGAAGTAGCCGTAGCGGTGTCGCCGGCCGGTGAGCCGTTCGTCCATGCGGGGCATCTCCTGCGCGCTGTCGTCCAGGCGCTGCACGGTCGTCCGCCCGGTCGCGGGGTCGAAGATGAAACGGTCCAGCTTGGACAGCGACTCGGTCGGCCCGGTCAGGTCGTTCACGAACAGCTTCTCGTAGCTCACGCCGTCCAGCGCCACCCGGCCATCCGGCAGGTCGAAGGCGTTGAGGATGTGGAAGACGGCGGTCTGATCCACCTCGCACCAGGTAACGCCGCTACCGGCACTGTCCGCGGTGCCATCGCGGGGCACCAGGGCCCACCGTGTCGGGTACTCGAAGTCCCACAGGTACGGGAACGAGTAGCCCTTTTCCATCATCGCCGGGCTGAAGGAGACCGGCCCGTCGAGGAAGATCGCATACCGGTCGGTCAGCGCCATGTCGTGCACGACCGGCCGGCCGGCGACGGGGATGTCAACGGTCTTACTGATCTCGCCGCTCGTGTCGAGCACGTGGTAGCTGACGTGGTCCCAGTCCCAGTAGTACGCCATGCCGTGCAGCTCACCGCTGACCGGGTCCCGGTGCGGGTGGCCCGTCCACGCGCCGTTCAGCGTCCCGCTGAAGTTCGAGCGGGCGACCGTCTCCAGCTCGTAGGTCAGCTCCATCGGCAGCACGCCGGCCTCGGCGAAGGCCCAGGTGCGCCCGGCGTGGGCGAACATGTGGGTGTTGACCACGTTGGTGTCGACATAGCGGGGCCCGCCCCCGAGTTGTTTGGGCCCCGGAACGCTCGGAAGCGCCCGTTTCGCGACTACCTGATCGTCACGTACGAACCGGTTGCGGTACCACTCGGCCCGGCCTTCCCGCAGCCGAACCCCGTGCACCATGCCGCTGCCGGTGAACCAGTTGTAGGTGGTGGGGTCCTCGGGGTCGATCGGGTTCGGACCTACCCGCAGCAGCCGTCCGTTGAGCTCCGGCGGGATACGGCCGGTGACCGGCAGGTCGTACGCGGTGATCTCCTGCGTGATCGGCGCGAACGGACCGGCAAGGAACTGGTTCCCGCCGGTCGGCCCCGCCGACGGCGATGCCGATCGCGTGTCGAGTTCGGTGTCGGTCATGGGTGCCTCGCGAGCAGATGTGCGCAGACGTGCACAGCGTCCCCAGCATCGAAGGTCTGCTCCGGTATGTCACTGGTCCAGGAGACCAAACGTTTCCCCGTCCTTGTACGCTCCATACAATGCCCTCGTGGCGGACGGTGCTCTCCACCGGCTGCTCGCCGGGCTGACCCCGCCCGCCGGGCTGATCGATGCCGCCGGCACTCCGGCCGAGCTCGCGGAGGCCGCCGAGCTCCTCGGGCAGGGGCCGACCGACTGGGCGGTGGCCATGAGCCGCCGCAGCTTCGAGCTGGTACTGGCGGCGATGCCGGGCGGGCGTCCGCCGACGTTCGCGGCCGAACTGCTGCGGGCGATCGAGACGTCGGCGCTGGACCTGCTGCGCACGCTGTACGGCGACTCCGCTCCGCCCCGTCCGCCCAGTCCGTCCCGGTTGACCGCCGACCAGGTCACGCTCGTCCATCAACTGGTGCGGCTGCGCGTTCCCTTCGAACGCATCGTGCGGGGCCTGCGGATCGTGCAGCAGCACTGGACCGAGGTGCTGGTCGGGGCGATCGAGCGACACCGGCCGGCGCGCGAGCGGACGCCGCTGCTCCGGGAGATCATGAGGGTGGTGCCCGCCTTCTTCGACGACAGCGTCGACGGGGTGGTCGCCGAGTACCTCGCCGAACGGCAGCGCCTGATGGCCCGCAGCCTTTCCAGCAGACGCGACATGGTGCTGTCGATCATCGCTGGAGGTCACCCCGCGGAGGAGGCGGCCCGTCGTACGCTTGGCATCGGGCTCGCGCAGCACCACCTCGCCTTCGTCGTCTGGTCGCAGGACGACCTGGACTCCTCCCCGGACCGGCATGGCGAGCTGGAGCGTGCCGCGCTGCGGGGGGCCGACGCGCTCCGCTGTCCCGCGCCGCTGACAGTTCCGGGGGACGACGGCGAGGTGTGGAGCTGGGCGAGTCAGCCGCAGCCCTTCCCCGAGGACTACCTGGGCCCGCTGTCCGTCTTCGCCGGCGGGCGGGTACGGATCGCGGTGGGGGTGCCCGGGCACGGCCCGGCCGGATTCCGGCGCAGCCACCTGGCCGCGCAGGACGCCTACCGGGTCGCCCGGTCGGCGGTCCCGGCGAGGCCGGTGACCGGCTACCGCGACGTCAGCCTGGTGGCGCTGCTCAGCGCGGACGCCGAACGGGCCGGCTGGTTCGTGGCCGAGGAGCTCGGCGCGCTCGCCGCCGCCGACCCCGGTACCGCGGAGCTGCGGGCGACCCTGCTGTGCTACCTCGACGTCGGCCGCAGCTTCGTCGCCGCGGCCGCCGCGCTGCACGTACACCGCAACACCGTCGTCTACCGGCTTCGGCGCGTCGAACGGCTGACCGGCCGCCCGATCAGTGACTGCACTGTGGAGACCCACGCCGCGCTGACGCTCGCGGGTCGGCTCGGCCCGGCAGTCCTTGTCCCCCTTCGGTCGTGATCTTGCAGATATCTGGCACTGAGCCTAGGTCAGTGCTGTGACCTGGGACGGAGTATTCTGTTTCGTGATTCTTCCCCACGCAATCCCCACATGATGGGGGGTCGTGGGGGAAGGGGGAGCCCCGCGCCGTGGCGCGGGGCTCCGGGACCGAGGTAGGCGAGCGCTAGGCGGTCCGGACGAGGGCGAGTCGGGGGCGCGGTCGGAGGCCGTTGAGCGCTTCGCGTGCGCTTTCCAGGGTCTCTTTGCGTAGGTGGGCGTAGTACTTCTCCGTGACGCGGACGGAGGAATGCCCCATGAGCCGGGACACGACGTAGATGTCGACGCCTTGGCGGATGAGGTCACCGGCGTAGGTGTGGCGTAGGCGATGGATGCCGGTTCCCTCGTCGCCTTTGGGCCGGATGTCGGCCGCGGTGACGACGGCGTCCCAGTCACGCTTGATCTGGTGGTACTTGCGGGGCGTGCCGTCGCCGTTGTGGAAGAACAAGCGCGCCGTGACGGTCTGTGTGGTCTTGTCCCGGTGGACCCACGTCATGTCACGAGGGCGTGCCGCGCGGGCTTGTCGCTGCTCGTTGAGCGCTTCCACGACCCACGCCGGGAGCGGGATCACCCGGTCTCCCTTGGCCGACTTCGGGTCTTTGATGATCGTGCCGTGGTCGGCGTCGTCCCCGATTTGCCGATCGACGTGCAGCGTCTCGGCTCCCTCGGTCCAGTCGATCTGCTCGTCATCGAGGGCGAGCAGTTCGGAGATCCGCAGGCCGGTGCCGCGCTTGATCTTGATCAGCCGGCGCAGTTCCCCGCTGGCCATCCCCTCGATCGCGTCGGTCTCGCCGGGCTCGAAGGGGAACTTCTTCTTCAACCACTCGGTTTTGATCTTCGTCGTGCCCTTGCGGGGATCGACGCCGAGCACGCCCTTGTCCAGCGCATCGCCGATGATCTGGTTGAACGTCGAGAAGTAGCAGCGCACGGTGTCCAGCGACCGCCCGTCAGCTAGGTCTGCCTGAAACTCCTCGATGGCTTGCGCGTCGAGCTGGTCCATCCGCAGGTCGCCCAGCTTGGGGACGATGTGGTTACGGACGCGCTTCTCGTGCGTCTGCCAGGTGTTGTAGTCGAGGAACGGCTTACGGGCGGCAAGCCACTTGGTGGCGTAGTCGCTGACCTTGGTCCGCCCGTTCCGCGGGTCTCGGTAGGTGCCTTTGTTCAGCCGGTCGCGGATCTCGTCACGCTTGCTCCGCACGTCCTCCAGGCTCCGGCTGGTGACCTGACGGGACTTGCCCGCCGCGTCCCGGTAGCGCCATGTGTAGGACCGCACGTAGCGGCCGTGGGCGTCCTTGCGACGCTCGCCGTCCTCATCCCGTAGATAGGTGTAGTGGATGCCGTCGTTGGTCTTCCGTCGAATCGGGTCGCCATCCCGTGGTCACCCTCCCTGGGCTGGTGTACGTCGATTATGTAGGAACACCCTATCTCGGGTGTTCCTACATGGGCAAGGGGTTCGGGGTGTGCATACCGAACGCGCTAGCGTTGGGTCTGTGCCGAACCAGCCGAAGACGCCGATCCGCCGGGTGCGGGTCCCTGACGAGATCTGGCAGGCTGCCCAGGCCCGCGCCAGGGACGAACAGACGAACGTCAGCGCCGTCATCAACGCGTTCCTCCGGGCCTGGATCGGCCGCACGGGCCACGAGATAGGGGCTCGCGCGACACCCACGCCGGTTCGCGGAGTCCGGGTCCCTGACGAGATCTGGCAGGCTGCCCAGGCCCGCGCCAGGGAGGAGCAGGCCAACGTCAGCGCCGTCATCAACGCGTTCCTCCGGGTGTGGGCCGACCGCACCGAACCCGAGACACCGGCCGATGACGGCTCCGATCACGAAGGACGAGACGACGACCGGTGATCACACCGGTCACGCGGCGCGGTGATTGTCGAGCCACTGGCGGAAACTCGTCGGGGTCGCAGCGGAGCTGTTGCCCGACGCGGATCATCGGCAGTCCCCACTTGCGCCAGCAGTCGTAGACGCGGGACGTGGGGACGTTCAGGACACGGGCAACCTCCTCTACGGTCATCAGCTTCTCGATCACGGGGACATTCACCTCCCTCCTGATTGCGTTTCGTGGTCACTGTCGGGTAGGAGTCCGGGTGGTAGGTCGACCAGGCAGACGCGCCGGTCGGCGTGTAGCGGCAGCCACACTTGGTCTGCTGGCCGGCCCAGGGGTGGGGGTGGCGGTGGCGACGGTGACCGCGCGGGGTGCGGCGCGTTCCAGCTCCGGCCGCAGGGATGCCTCACGGTCGGGGCTGGGGAGCCAGAACAGCACCACGACGGGGGTGTCTTCGGCAATCGCGAGGTCGGCGTAGCCGGCCAGCTTCGCCGCGGCCCGCGCGGTGGGCTCGGTGGCTTGGTCGTGTTCGAGGAAGAACCCGACCCGGCGCCGGTGCTGGCGCCACACGCCGTAGGCGTCGGGGCGTACCAACTCGCCGTACTCGGCGGCGCAGCGACGCTCCGGCCACCACTGCTCTAGGGCGCAGGTCCCGGCCGAGGTGCGGGCGGCGGCGGCCAGCGCGGTGAAGAAGCCGTTGACGCCGAGCAGGTGGGGCAGTCGTTGGCTGGCCGCCAGTGCGATGGCCCGCGCCCGCACCTTGGACGGCGCCGGGGCGGGTTGGCCGCGTTCGGCGGCGATGATGGCGGCCCCGGCCGGGGCGAGGTAGTACCGCCATGGCTGGGAGCCGGCGGGCAGCCGGTCGCGGAACCGGCCGACGACACCGAGCCGGTCGAGGACGACGAGGCGTTGTTGGGCGGCCCGCAGCGAGTCGAACGCCAGATCCGTGATCTGGTCGGTGGTGAGAACGTGATGGTCGGCCAGGGTGCGGAGGATGAGCCGGTCCCGGCCGCTGAGACGGCCCATCAACCGGAGCGGGTCGGGTTGGCCCCGCTGGCGGGGTTGTGTGCGTGGGGTGGAAGTCATGGTTTATCCCATGAGTCGGGGTCAATGCATGTCTGCTCGATAGGGTCTGTGGCCTGGGGTTTCGCGTCTTCGGGGGTTGCGTTTCCGTTGGCGTCTCTAAGCACGCCAGCGGAGACGCCAACCGAAACGCCAGAGGAAACGCCAACGGAGACGCGGCGCCTCGGGTCGGGTCGGTCGGGGTCGTTGGGGCGGAGCCGGCCGCGGCGGGCGCGCCGGAGTTCGTCGCCGTGGCGTTGCTCGCGGGTGCGGCCGTAGCGTTCCCGCGCCGATGCGCGGAGCTGGTCGGCTCTGCCGGGCACGGCGGGCGGCAGTGGGTGGGTGCGCAGGGTGAAGCCGGGGGTTTCCTCCCCGTCTGCGATCAGCCGGCAGGCGATCTGGAAGCGACCCAGGTGGGCAAGGTCGTCGTCGGTGAGGATGGGGCCGAGGTGGTGGGCCAGCTCGCGGGCGTCTTTGGGGCTGAGGGTGAAGCACACCTTGTTCCGGGCGTTGGCGGCGATGCCGGCGGCCAGCTCGCGGGGGAGCTGGTCGAGGTGCTGATGGGTCAACACCAGCGACAGCCGGTAACCGCGGCCTCGGCCAAGATGTCTTCCAGCGCACCAGGCAGGTGCAGGAAATTCTGCGCCTCATCCACGTACAGCCCGGCGTCTCGACGCTCCGGCTCCGGGATGCGGGCGCGGGCGAGGGTGGCCTGCCACACCCGGGCGACGATCAGGGACCCGACCAGCCGGGCGGTCTCCTCGCCAAGTACGCCCTTGGGCAGGCGGGCCAACAGCAGCCCGCCGTCCAGGATGCGGCCCATGTCGAACGTCGACCGGGAACAGCCGAGCAGGTCAGCCACGAACCGCCGGGACAGCACCGCCCGGAGCTTGGACAAGACCGGGCCGGCGGCGTTGGCCTGCCCCACCTCGGACAGGCCCTCGTACCAGTCCCAGAAGCTCCGCAGCGACGCATCCGCCCGCGCCGCCACGACGAGCGGGGCGCGGGCCGCCTGGTCGGTGAGCAGCCGGGGGATGTCGGCCAGCGTCGCCTCGTGGGCGTGGGTGAGGGTGAGGCACGCGCAGCGGAGAATGTCGTCCATCCTCGGCCCCCACCAGGCGGCGAACACGCGCCGGAGGACCGTCACCACCTGATCGGCGGCAAGCTCCGTATCCTCGCCCTCCAGGGCGTTCAGCCCGGCCGGCGCCGTCGTCTCGGCCGGGTCGACCACAACCAGCCGGCCGGCCACCGACGCGGGCAGCCGCTCCAGAAGGTCGGTCACCATGTCGCCGCGCGGGTCGATGCCCACCGCGCCCCGGCCGGCCGCCGCGTCGCCCAGGATCATGTTGGAGATCAAGGTGGTCTTCCCGGTCCCGGTCACCCCCGGCACATGCAGGTGATACCGGGCGTCCGGCACGGCGACCCCGACCCGGTAGGAGCCGCCGACCTCCGACGTGCCCAGCACCTTCACCCCCAGCCCACCGGCCGGGCGGCCGGCTTCCCGGTCGGTCATCACGACGCCCTCCGTTCGTCGTCCGGGTTGGTGGGCAGGCGACGCAGCGCGGGCGGCGGGGCGACCGGGCGGGCGGCGGACCGCCGCAACCCCGGCACCGTGCCCGCCTCGTACGGCACATGGGCCAATGCCGCCAGCTCCGCGGTGTTGACCAGAAACCCGCGCGCCAGCGACCGGCGGGCCACCGCGACAGCCGGCCGGAACTGGCGATGGTCGACCAGCTCCACATCCCCCGCGAACACCCCGAAAGCGGCGGCCAAGGCTTCCGCTTGGCCACGCGTACGAGCCCGCGGACCGAGCCTGGCCACATATCCGGCTGTGTCCGTCGTGGCCGCGTCCGTGTCCGGGATGTCTGCGCGGGTGGCCGGGGTGGCCGGGGTCGCCGCGTTGCCTTCGGCCGCCCGTTTGGCGCGATGCTTCACCGCCATGGTGCTCAAGAAGTTTGCCCTCGACGGTCTAATCGACACCGCCCAGCTTCTGGCCTCCGAGCTGGTCACCAACGCCGTCAAGGCCACCGGCATCACCAAAGAGCGTCCGACCTGGGGCGAGCTACGCGAGCGGTGCAACATGGTCTCCATCTGCATCTACCGCACCCCGGAAGGCCGGATCGTGCTGGAGGTCTGGGATACCGACCGCACCCCACCCGTCCGCCGGCAGGCCCGCCCCGACGACCCGTACGGGCGTGGTCTCCAACTCGTTGCGGAGCTGAGCAAGGATTGGGAAAGTCGTTTGGTGTGAGCTGGCGACAGAAGACCAGTTCAGACTGACCATGAACTGAGCCGCAGACAAAAAGCTAACTTGGGAGCTTTTCTCGAATGCCTGCAACAGGCGATCGAGTAGAAACGGTACGCGAGCATGTCGCCCATGGGCTCGCGGTCGAGCTGCAACGCCACGGGCTCGACGTTCTCGTGATCTCGACCGACTCGCTGACGATAGTCGCGCTACCACCCCGCCGACTCTCCGTCTGGATTGACGACCAGGAGGTAAAGTGGCGCGTTGGCCGTAACCTCGAATCATGGACATGCCATCCCCACGATGGCGCGCTTGACGCGCTGGCGGACATTATCGCGGCCGAGGCTAACCGCTGCCCCACTCGCCGCAGAAAACGCCGGACACCGAACCCTGGCGAGGAGAGCCACCGATGAGCGCAGCATGGATCATCGCCTTACTGGCCGCAGGCGGATACCTAATCTCCCTTGCTCTCCACCCATACGCCGCAATGTCGCGCTTGCCGAGGTACGCCGGGACGACAACACGGCGACGTATTCACCTACGCTCATCGTAAATGCCCAAAATGCAAAGGCACAGGCCGTAAGCTACGTTTCGGCGCCCGCGTCCTATTGGGCCGTACCGACAAGAATTAGAAAGGATCTTCTGCTGGCCGCGTTCGGCCGGGTAGGAACCCGCACCGCAGCGACCCCTCGGGTCGGGCAACCACGCGGCCGACGTTGGTCGTGGGGCGGTGACACGCCCCTTCGGACCGCACCGATCATGACGGAAGGTAATGACATGTGACGTTTCGTGGCGGAAGATGGCAAACGTCGTAATGGCGGGCCGAGCAAGATCAAAAGGGGGTACACGTGTCAGACGTCAAGTTGGACATCAACTGTGCAGGCATGATCAACGGCGAGATCGTGACCGTTGAGGGCGAAGGGCTAGGCTCGCTGGAGCGCGGGACGCTCGGGATGGAGTTTCGCTTCTCCGTGATCCCCAAGGGCTTCAGCGTCTACTGCGCCGCTCTGTGGACGGCGTGCTGCTCTACGCCAACCTTCGCCATCGAGCGCGACGGGGGCGTCAACATGTTGACGCTCTCGGGCGGGCGGTACCGCTGCGAGCGTACATTCGACTTCGGGTCGTACGGAGCCTACGACTACCACTACGAGATCAGGCTCGACCGTGACACCGACCGGATGGCGGCCACCGGAGTCATCCAGGGCAACGTCGACCTACCTCTAATCGCTGGCTCGGAGGACAGCTTTACCGAGGTCATGGTCCCCGTTGGCCCCCGTGAGGTGCGGTCGTTTTCGTCAACGACCTTTGTCACTCCCGACAAGGAGCGCATCCCCGTAGGTGTCCAGGGCAGGTACATCCCGCTCGCCGAGGACGACGCGGACTGGACCTGCTGCGCGACTAACCAGGTAAGAAACTCGTTCATCAACGTTCTCACGGCCGAGGGCACAACCCTGAGACTTGAGTACCAAACGGTGATTGACGGGATCAGGGCTCCCGCGCCGGTGTCTTTCTCGAACTGACGGACGGTCTTGGTGGCGCGGGTTCCTGCCCGCGCCACCAAGACGTAAGACGATCAACACCGCTGATGACGGATAGTTGCACCTGTGGTTGTCGGGAGGTGTATCCGTCGCGCCTTGCGTCGATGAGCGGCTGGGCGCCGAGCAGCGTGCCGTTGCCGATCACTCCTCTTGAGTTCGACATGCAGGCTTGCTCGTTCGCTCGTGGCTTTGGTCGGGCGCTCACAGACTTGCTTGGTCGTCCAGTCTCGGTGGCGGTCAGGAATCGCTGCGGCGCCTTGGACATCCTCCTCACGAGGGGAACGGGCCACCGACCAGAGGCTCGCGACCATCACTATCCAGGAGACTTCGACGAGTTGTGGCGGTCACGAATCGGCCCCGCAACGGCGGACAACCTCCGGTTCTTCGCCGCTGCCGATGCCACCGCCGTCCCTGACGCTATGGCTGACCTGCTGCGCGACGTGGTCGATCGAATGACCAAGGTCACCTACGACCACCACATGCTGGTGCTGCCCGCGCGGATGGCCCTAGCCGAGTTCGCCGAGTTCGCTCGCCGCCTGGAGATCACCGCCTCTGTCCTCGACGGGCTCGGGATGCTGGCAGGCGAGCAGAACGCCACGACCCGCATGGCCGTGCGGCTGTGGCAGGTCAGACACGAGAGACGACTGCCGGCACTTCCCCAGGAAGGTGACGGGTACGGGTTGGCCCATCCACGCTGGCTGGAAGAGGATGCGGTCCCTCGCGCCCTGGCAGCGCTTTACCGCAGAGTCGAGCCGACTCGTGAGCCACGCCGCCTCCTAGCGCATAGCGCGGAACGACGCAGGCGTCTGGAGTCTCGGGCCAATGCGCGGTTGCGTCGTCTCCCATCCTCTGCCCAAGAGCGGTTCGGGACTCTCCTCGCGCGGGCCAAGTCCGCAGCTCAAGTCACCGAAGGGCATGCGCCTCTCATGCACGCCCAGGTCACCTACGCGCTCCGGGGACTCGTGTTGCGCCTTGGCGCCCGGCTGGTCGGACTCGGACTGCTTAACGCTGCTGATGACGCCTTCCAACTCCGAATCGGCGACCTGGGGAGGGCGTCTGGTTCTGATTACCGGCAAACCGTCGAGCACCGCCGTAGACACACCCACCTGCCGGCGCCCGAGACAAAGCCACCATCCGATCCCCCAAGCGACTTTCTGGGCGATTCGCCAGCGGCCGGACTGATGCGCCGCGTCTTCGGAGAACCACCGCAGCGGGCCGACAGGCAAGCCCTGACAGGACATCCAGGAGCGCCCGGCCGCAGCAGAGGACGCATCCGTAGAGTTCTCCTGCAAGCCGACCTTGCCCGAGTTGAACCCGGGGACGTCGTGTTCGCGGGCGACAGCAGCGCCGCGTGGAGCTTTGCCGCACCCGCCGCAGCGGCTCTGCTCGCGGACACCGGGAGCCCGTACGGCCACCTCGCTGCGCTGGCGCGTGACTACAGCCTGCCGTGCGTCGTCGGCCTCGGTGCTGCCTCGTGGTTGCACGACGGGGAGTTGGTGGAGGTCGACGGCGACGCCGGAACCGTAGCCCCAGTAAGGGATATCCCGTGAACAGACCCAACGTGAGTCGCGCCGGGCGGGCCTTCCGCGAGGACGGCTACATCGTCTTCCGTCAAGTCTTCAGCGACCGGCAGATCGAGCTGTTCCGCGAGCTACGCGACGCCGCGGTGCGGGATTGGTGCTTCGCCAACGGCACGACCGACCGTCCGCTCGTGGTCGGCGACCTGCTCGAACGCTATCCCCGCGTGATGCTAGGCGTGGTAACCCACGCGACGTTGCTCGACTTCGCCGAAGCAATCATGGGACCGTTCGTCCAACTCGACAGCCTTGTGCTGTTCGGGGCTCAACCCGAGCCACCCGACCGGCGAGGCCGGCCCGTCTGTTGGCACCGTGACCGGTTCGGTTTCTTCCCGCCCGGCACCTACACCCGTCCGCTGACGCTGATCTGCTTCGCCTACCTGCAACCGATGACCGACGAGGCCGGGCCGCTTCGAGTGATCCCCGGCTCGCACCGCAACCGCGTCGGGATCGCGGATGACGACGTCGAACATCCCCACCCGGAGGAACAACTGATCCGCACCCACCCCGGCGACGTAGTGGCTATTCACCATAATCTGCTGCACTCCGGCACCCACAATGTCAGCGCCGCCGAGCGGCAGTTCCTCGGCATCAGCTACACGCTGACCTGCTTGGGCACCCGTGACGACACCTTCGACGGGCCAAACTGCCGCGCCCTGGCCGAGACCGCCCGCCGTACCCACGACCGCCGCCTGCTTCGTCTCCTCGGCCACGACGACACGATCAGCGAACGTCAGAACACCGGCTTCACCGCACCCGACGAGATCGCCTGGTCGGCCTGGCGGGCAGAAGACGACGCCCATGCCAAGGAAGCCAGCAACGAACGCGCCGCCGTCGACCACGCCCGAAGGATGCTCAAATGAACTGGACTCGCGACAAGCCACCGGAGGACATACGCGCCAGCGCCCTGGAGATGGCCGCCAGGAAGGCCCGTGAGGGTTGCCGGCCCTGCGTCGACGCCTATCTCGACCTGGCGCGCCGCAACGGTGCCACCGACGAGGACATCAGCAACGCGCTTGAGCACCGCGCGAGTCACCTCGACTCAGCCGTGACGGCCGAGCACACCCGGGCCAGCCGGTAGGCTCACATCTGACCTGCCAGATACTCACCATCCGGAAGAGACCGCCACCATGTCCGACGCCGTCCCTGCCGCCAGACCGCGGGTTCTGTCCGGGATCGCGGCCACCGGCAAGCTCCACATCGGCAACTACATCGGAGCGTTGAGCGTCTGGGCCAAGGAGCAGGACCGCTACGAGAACTTCTTCTTCATCGCCGACCTGCACGCGCTGACCATCCCGGAAAACGTCCCCCCCGACTACCTGCGCGAGCATGTCCGCGAGATCGTCGCGCTATACCTGGCCTGCGGGCTCGACCCGGATAGATCCGTCCTCTTTCTGCAATCCCGAGTGCCGGCCCACCCCACCCTCGCGTGGATCTTCGACTGCCTGACCCCGGTGAGTTGGCTGGAGCGGATGACCCAGTACAAGGCCAAGTCCGAGCAGGCGAGCCCCAGCGCCGGACTGCTCACCTACCCCGCCCTCCAGGCCGCCGACATCCTGCTGTACCAGCCGAAGTACGTCCCCGTCGGGGACGACCAGCGCCAGCACGTCGAACTCAGCCGCGACATCGCCGGGCGGTTCAACCACCTGTACGGAGACCTGTTCGTCATCCCCGAACCGCTGATCCGGCAAAGCGGCGCCCGCATCATGGGGCTCGACGACCCCGCCATCAAGATGAGCAAGAGCCTGGCCGAGAAGCGGGACGGCCACGCCATCGCCCTGCTCGACCCACCGGACACGGTCCGCCGAACGGTCATGCGCGCGGTCACCGACTCCAACCCAGCCCTGCGCCGTGACAACCTCTCACCCGGCGTGGAAAACCTGCTCGTGCTCTACGAGATCCTTTCCGGCTCCACCCGCGAGCAAGCGCTCCACCAGTTCGAAGGCAACGGCTACGGGCCGCTCAAGACGGCCGTCGCCGACCTCGCCGTCGACACCGTGGCCCCCATCCAGAGCCGCTACAACGACATCCGCGCCGACGACACCTACCTCGACAAGGTTCTCGCCGAGGGAGCCGAGAAGGCAGCCGCGGTCGCCGACCACACCCTTCACCGGGTGATGCAGCGTGTCGGGCTCGCCTAGCTCGAACCGGTCGGGGCCGAGTCCGCCTGATGGTGCCGATCGTCCACGTCCACCCGCCCGCCTACGCGCGTAAAGGACGGACGCGCGCCGTGGATATGGACGTGGACGGCTCTACGCAGGACCGCGCGAGCGGCAGGCTTTACCTGGATCTCGACACGACAGAGATGACGACCGGAAACCGGCCGCACGTCTCCCCACACGATCCCCACATGATGGGGTCGGAACGACCCCTACCGGACGACACGGAACGACAACGCGAAAGCCGCTCTCACCTGGGCAGACTCCACTACTCCGGACCATGCGACGCTGGCCTACATACCGCCGTCAGTATCTTGCAGAAATTTCAAGACCTATCTTGAAATTTCTGCAAGATACTGACCGAAGGGGGCGTAGTTGTACGGGGGGTACAACATGGCGGCCAGACCTTGGGATGACGGGACGATGATCGGGGCGTCGCCGGTAACTACCGTCTCGTCCATGACGCAGGACAAGGCGCGGGACAGCGGGAAGCTGTCGGTCGAGGACCGGCTCGACATCATGGAACTGTTCGCCAAGTACGCCTGGGCCCTCGACACCGGGGACGCGGACGGCGTGCTGGCCTGTTTCGCCGAGGACGGCTACCTGGAGCACCTTCCGCAGGGCCGGTTCTACGGCGAAGACATCCGGAAGCTGCTGGACCAGCTCTGGTACGACAGGCCCGGCTGGTATATCGGCCGGCAGCACCTGGCCAACCACTTCCTGATCACTCGGCAGGGTGAGGACGCGAGGGTCAAGGCGTTCTTCTCGATCGTGCAGCACCACCCGGGCGATCGCAGCAACTCCGTGTTCGGCATCGGGCACTGGGACAACGTGTGCACCAAGCAGGACGGCACCTGGCTGTTCAAGGCCGTGAACGTGGGCAAGTGGATGGGCGAGGATGTGCCCTGGGTCGGCGAGGACCGCGCCTGCGGTCCGGCCGGCGGGGCCTGAGTCTGGAGGTGGTTGGTGAAGATCACGGCAGCCGTCGCGTGGCGGGCCGGTGCCCCGCTGGAGATCGAGGAGGTGGAGCTGGACGAGCCGCGGGACGACGAGATCCTGGTGCGGGTCGCCGCCGCGGGCATCTGCCATACCGACATGCACGCACGCGACGGGCATCTGCCGGTCGAGCTGCCGATGATCCTCGGGCACGAGGGCGCCGGAACCGTCGAGGGGGTCGGCTCCGACGTCACGCAGGTCGCCGTCGGTGACAAGGTCCTGCTCACTCCGGACTACTGCGGTCGGTGCCGCAGGTGTCGGATGGGGCAGACCACGTACTGCGACAACCTCGTCGCCGTGACCTTCAGCGGCCTGCGGCCCGACGGCTCGCCCCGGGCTCGTCAGGGCGACGCCGCCATCCGGGCGGCCTTCTTCGGGCAGTCCTCGTTCGCCAGCCATGCGCTCGCCACCGAGCGCAACGTGCTGAAGGTCCCGCACGACGCTCCCCTCCACCACCTGGCCGCGTTGACCTGCGGCCTCCCGACCGGCGCCGGCTCGGTCCTCAACGTCGTGCCGGTCACTGTCGGGTCGTCGTTCGCGGTCTTCGGGGCCGGCGCGGTCGGCCTGGGCGCGGTGATGGCGGCGGTCGTGGCGGGGGCGACGGAGATCATCGCCGTCGACCGGGTGGCGCACCGGCTGGAGACCGCAACGGAGCTCGGGGCGACGCACGTGATCCACACCGAGGGCGGCGGCGACGTCGCCGAGGAGATCCGCGAGCACACCGGCGGCGGGTGCGACGTCATCCTGGACACCACCGGCGTGCCGGCGCTCATCCGTACCGCCGTCGAGTCCCTGGACACCCGGGGAACCTGCGGAATAGTGGCCGGCAGCGGCCAGGACCTGTCCATACCGGCGGCGCCGCTGGTGCGCGGGGGCAGGACCCTGCGCGGGATCATCGGCGGCGAGGCCATACCCGGTGTGTTCGTCCCGAAGCTGATCGCGCTGCACGAGCGCGGGCGATTCCCGTTCGACCGTCTGGTCCGGAACTACCCGTTCCGGCAGATCAACGAGGCGATCGCGGACTCGATCAGCGGTACCACCATCAAGCCGGTGCTCACCTTCGTGTGAAGCTAGAGGGGGAACCGGAGCCCGGGTGAGAGGAGCTGAGATGACGGGCGTTCCGCTGGTCTTCCTCGAGGGTTCGTATGGAGACATGGGGGTCGCGTACGGGCGGCGGCTCGCCGAGATGGTGGACGGCAACCTGAAGGATTACCTGCGCAGGTTCCGCGCCGCCGGGCTCTCCGAGGCCGACGTGCGCCGCCACGGTGAGCGCTACCGAGAGATCGCCGCCGGATACCACCCGGCCATCGAGGCCATGCTGAACGGGATCGCGGAGGGAGCCGGCCAGCCGCCGGAGCACGTCTTCGCCCTCAACGCGCGCACCGAGCTGCTGTACGGCGCCGCGGCCGGCGATGACGGAGCCGACGACGGCTGTACGTCGCTCGCGGTGCTGCCGCCCCGGACCGCGGACGGGCACGCGCTGCTCGGCCAGAACTGGGACTGGCGTCCCGAGCAGGGGGAGTTCACCTTCCTGCTCGGCACCCGTGACGAGGACGGCTTCACGGTGCTCACCCTCGCCGAGGCCGGGATGCTCGCCAAGACAGGGGTGAACTCGGCAGGCATCGGCATCTGCGCGAACCTGCTGGTCTGCGACCGGGATCGGGGCGGCGACGGGGTGCCGTACCACTTCCTGCTCCGCGGCGCGCTCCAGGCGACCACCATGGCGGACGCGCTCCGGGCGGTGACCGTGCCCCCGAGGAGCGGCTCCGGCAACATCCTGCTGGCGGACGCCGGCGGGGAGGCCATCGACCTCGAGGTGGTGCCCGGCGACTTCGGCCACCTGTTCCCGGTCGACGGGCTCGTCGCGCACGCCAACCACTTCATGAGCGGCGTGCCGGTGCAGGATCTCCGCAAGGCGTCCTCGGCGCTCAGCCTGCTTCGTCCGGAGCGGGCGCGACATCTTCTCGAGGAGCGTCTCGCCGCGCGCCAGGTGGCGGTCGCCGACCTGATGGTGGTCTTCCGCGACCACTACAGCTTCCCGAACGGGATCTGCCGGCACGTGGACGCCCGCGACGCCGAGCTCGAACGGAGCTGCTCGGTGTACTCGATCATCATGGACCTGACCGAGCGGCGGTTCCTCATCGCCGGCCACCCGCCCTGCGAGCACGAGTACGAGGAGTTCTTCCTGGACAAGCTGGCGTCATGACGGCGTCCGTACCGGATGCGCCGGAAAGCGACGAGCAGATCCCGGCGTTCTGGCGGCGCCTCGGGCTGCCGGGGCTTATCGATGTCCACACCCACTTTCTGCCGGAGAACCTGCTGCAAAAGGTGTGGGCGTACTTCGACCAGCGGGGGCCGCTCATCGGCCGGGAGTGGCCGATCGCCTACCGCTACGACGAGGCGCGCCGGCTCGCCGTGCTGCGCGGCCTCGGCGTGCTGGTCTTCACGGCGATGGTCTACCCGCACAAGCCCGGGATGGCGGAGTGGCTGAACGGCTGGGCAGCCGACTTCGCCCGCCGTACCCCCGAGTGCCTGCACACCGCCACGTTCTTCGCGGAGCCGTCGGCCGCGACGTACGTGCCCGCGGCGGTGGCCGACGGTGCCCGGGTGTTCAAGGCGCACGTCCAGGTGGGCGGGTACGACCCACGGGATCCGACGCTCGACCCGGTGTGGGGAGTGCTCGCGGAGGCGGGCGTCCCGGTCGTGGTGCACTGCGGATCGGGACCGGTGCCGGGCGCGTTCACCGGCCCCGGCATCTTCGCCGAGGTCCTCACTCGGCACCCTCGGCTGGTAGCCGTCGTCGCGCACATGGGCACGCCTGAGTACCGCGAGTTTCTCGCCCTCGCCGAGCGTTACGAGAACCTGCACCTCGACACGACGATGGCGTTCACCGACTTCATGGCCGACGCGGGCGCGCCGTGGCCGGACGAACTCACGCCGCGCCTCGTCGAGCTGCGGGACAAGGTGCTGTTGGGAACCGACTTCCCGAACATCCCACACCCGTACGCCCACCAGCTCGCCGCGCTCGTCCGGCTGGATCTGGGCGACGGCTGGCTGCGCGCGGTGTGCCACGACAACGCCGCGAGACTCTTCGCCGCGGACGTGAACCTCCCCGGACCATCGCGCGTCTCATAGACAGACCGGGCCGTTGAGGCTCCGGTCGACGGTGGGCACGAGCCTCGACTCGGGGGAGGCTCTGTCCTAGGCGGTTCGGTGGCCGCGGCCCTTGCTGGGGCGCCCACGGTGCCGTCGATATCAGCCCCCCGTGGACGTGTGGCCGGGCACCCCACATGACCACGGGGGGCTTCCTCGTGCCGGCCGGGCGTACGGGGAATGGACGTAGCGCTTCGCGCGTTGACAAGGTACGGTCGATGACGGACAGGGCGTCCTGCGACGACCGGTTCGGTTGACAACTGCATAGGGGGTGACTGGCTTCGACTTCGGTAGTTAGGCCAGGAGAAGCGGGCCGAGGGTTGTGGTTGCGACCTCGTAAATCCCGTGACCGCAAAAAAACAAGCGCCAAGACACAGCGCTCTCTCGCCCTCGCGGCCTGACCGCGAGTAACGCGGGTGTCAGCCCGGGGCCGCCTCCGCTCCGGTGACTGGCATCGTTAAGGAGGCTCACCTGCCGGCCCGGCCGCGGGGCTAGGCAGGGACAGCACACAGCGGCTGGGCTTGTCGACGGCTTGCCTGCGTGACCGTCGGGGCCGAGCAAAACGACTAGCAGGCTGCGCCCGGAGAAGGCCTGGGTTGGTGCCGAAGGACGCGGGTTCGATTCCCGCCACCTCCACCTTGTGATCTCTCAAGAGATCGGAATGACCCCGAACCCTCGTTGGGTTCGGGGTTGTTTGCGTTGGGGGCCGGCTGGTCGGCCGGTGGGTTGGTGGTCGCGGGTGACGCCTCGCCGGTGACTACCGGCCTGGGTCAGGTCGCCACAGACACACAGGAACCGGTCAATGCCTGTCGCTGTTGCGGGCGGCAACGAGGATCCACCACCTTGTGGTCTTCGGCGTTCCCGTGGTCAGGGTCGATCGACCGGGACTCCCTTCACGGGTTGGAAGCCCGGGAGTAGGACGGTGACGGTGCGCGCTTGGTCGCTGATCTGGAACATGTTGGTGAAGGTGGCCCAGTCCCCCGGTTCGAGTGAGAAGTAGTCGGCGCCGGGTGGTGTCCAGTGGCAGAGGCAGATCCGGTCCGTGTCGGCCAGCGTGGACTGGATCATTTGGGCCTGCTCGTCGATCACATCGACGTTGCCGACCTGCACCGACAGTACCCTGAAGCTGTTCTCCTCTGCGAACGGTCCGGTGAGTTGGTACTCCGTGGAGCCGACGTTCTTCAGCGTGAAGGTCAGCCGCGCGAAGCCAGAGCCGTCGGCGACGAACGAGTCGACGGTGGCGGTGAGGTCGTCCTGGCCGTCGGGGGATGCGGTGGCGGCAGGTGGGCGCTGCGCCGGACGGGTGGGTCCGGACGTTGCCGGACGGGTGGGTCCGGACGTTGCCTCGGTCGGGGCCGCCCGGTTCGTCTCTTCCGGCTCGACGCCCGGCAGCAGCCCGCATCCCGTCGCCAGGAGCAGCACGGCGGCACCAGCCAGGGCGGTGGTGACGTGACGGTTCATGCGTGGCATCACTCTCATCGCGCGAAGGTGACGGAGACCCGCCGGTTGCGTTTGCGGTTCTCCTCGCTGGTGTTGGGCGCCACCGGGTCGGCCGAGCCGTGTCCGGCCACCTGGTACGTCACTCCGTCCCTGGTGACGAGCCCGGTCAGCGCGTCGCGGACGGCTGCGGCGCGGCGGCGGGACAGCGGGTTGTTGATCGCGTCGTTGCCGGTGTCGTCGGTGTAGCCGTCGACCTTGACGACGGCGGCCTTGGAACGGTCGATCCTGGCGGCGACGTCCGTCAGCACCTGCCTGGCCCTCGGTGACAGGTCTGCCTTGTTGAGCGCGAAGAGGACGTCGGAGGAGAGCCGTACCTCGACCTCCTTGTCGTCCACCTCTTCTTCCTTCGACCCGTCCACCGCCCTGCTCACGCCGACGATGGGCAGGATCTTCGGTGCCTCCAGGTCGAGCTTCGCGGCGTCGCGTACGGGCTGTCCCTCACCCGGCTCCACCGGCCCCGGCTTGTCGCCGACGGGCACCCCGAGGAACGGCGGGGTGTTCGGAACCATGACGATGAGTGCCTTGCCGGGTGGTTCGGTGAAGCTGGCGAAGAAGTCCATCGACTCACCGGGCTCGATGTCGCCGCCGTCGTCGAAGACCGAGCAGACACATTCGCCGTCGGTCGCCGTCAGCGGGTAGTAGTGCTTCCGCGCCTGGGCATCCACGAGCGTGACGGCGGTGGCGTGCCAGTCGGCCGTGCCGTAGTCGGTGTAGCTGAGCTTGTCGCCGGTGTGGAAGCTCGCGTCGCCGGTGTTGGTGAGCCGGAACCGCACCGTGACGACCTTCGGCGACGTCCGGTCGAGCGCGAGCAGATTCACCCGGATCCAGTTCCGCACGTTCATCCAGCCGGTCTGCAGCGCGCCGGAGGACGTGTTCGCGTCACGTGTGGGCTTCCCGTCGGCACGGCCGGCGCTCCGGTCGCCGGTTATATATGAACAACCAGTCAGTAGGGCGGCGACCGTCAGGCAGGCGAGGAGTGTCCGTCTCGCAGGCATGGCGTGCAGCATGCCATTCGCTGGCGGCAGCACGTAGTGTGGATTCCATATTTGTGATCTTTATGTTCCTCAATGCCGCGCTCCTCGAGCGTGCGGTCGAGGGCAGACCCGCCCGGGTGGGCGTCATCGGTGCCGGCAAGTTCGGCTCGATGTTCCTCGCCCAGGCACGCACCGCGCGGGGCTGGCCCTCTCGACGCCAGCTGATCACCGTCGACGGCGCCGCCGGCACCGTGCTCCTGGGCGTTTCTGGGTCAGATGACGGAGTTGCGCCGCAGGATCGAAACGGCGCGCACTGTCGTGTAGCCGCGCCATTCGAGGGCGGCCGCCGGTGAGTAGCTCGCGAAGTCGACGAGCCAGCCGCCGTCGTCCTGCTGTCCGTCGGCCAGACGGCGCAGCTCCGCGTCGACGACCGCCGGCGGGAAAAGCTTCCGAGCCGGACGGCCGGGAGCGGGAGCGAAGTCGAGCGGGCGCAACATTTCGTCCTCGCCGCCGCCTGCGACACGTACGAGCCCGTTCTCCGGGATGAATCTGCCGAGGTGGTCGAGCAGCCCGACAGCCTCGGGACGGGTTTCGTGCACCGCGTCGAGGAACTGAATCGCGAAGGACAACTCGATCGCGTGTGGCGCGGTGTCGACCGCCTCGATGGCGCCGAGACAGTACCGCGTGGCCTGATCGAGCCAGGGATGCGCGGCGACGTCCGGGTCACCCGCGGCTACCCGGAGGGCGGCAGCGGCGACGAACGCGGTGCTGTGCAGGGAAGAGGTAGTGGGGTCGGCCTGCGCCCAGAACGGCGCGCAACCCGCGGAGTCGGCGACGGGAAGAGCGAAGGGGAGCCCTCCGTCGGGCGACGACACCGACGCCAGCCAGTCGCACAGCTCGACGGCGCGCGGCGTCGTGGAGGGAGCGACCTCCTCGAAGACTTCGAACGCGTGCAGTGCCCCGCCGGGCTGGCTCTCGGGAGCCCGCAGATCGGGCTCGAGGCCCCAGCCGTAGCCGCCGTCGGGATTGCGGTAGCCATCGACGGCGGCGAGCACGGCGCCGGCATCGGTTTCGCCCAGAAGTAGCTGGAAGCGGCGACGGTCGAGGACACGGGCGTGGGTGGCCATGAAGGACGCTGCGGCGGAAAGGTCTACGGTCACGCGACCAGCGTGACAAGGCGGCGGGCGCCTGTCTTGAACGTTTCGGTCATGCCGGACGCAATCGCGCGGGCGATGTCCGTGACGCGCGTCGAAGACATCGCCGACCACGGTGTCGATGAACTGTCCGGCGGAGAGCGGCAACGGGTGTGGCTGGCCACCGCGCTCGCGCAACGCACCGATGTCCTCCTGCTCGACGAGCCCACGACCGCTCGGCTGGGGTTTCAGACACCCTGGCCGCCGGTGACGCGGGGGATCGAGTCGCCTGCGGCGTGATCAGGCGCTGAGGCGCGCGAACTCGCGGAGGGTCCACGGCCGCCGGCCGCCGATCTGCTCGATCGCCTCGGTCACCTGGTAGAGGTCGTGACCTGACCCGATGATCCGGAAGATCTCCCAGAGCTTCGACAGGTGCTCGACGGTGTGCGGGTCGCCGTAGATGGCGAGCGCCCGCTGCACCCATTCCTCCGGGGGACGTTGGTGTACTTCACCTCCGCACCGCGTCCCGCCCCGAACGCCTCCACGATCTCGCGGACGGTCAGGATCTCGCCGGTCAGCCTGCAGACGGGGTCCACGTCGAGTGCCGGGTCGGCGAGGATGCCCGCCGCGACCCGGGCCACGTCGGCCGCCGCGATGAGCGGGATCACCGTGTCCGGTGCGCCCAGCGGGAGCGCGAGCTCGTGCCCGCCGCCCGCGGCCACCAAGACGGCCAGGTTCTCGAAGAACACCGCCGCACGCAGGTGTACCGCGCCGACCTCGGCCCGGTCGAAGACCTCCTCCGACAGCCAGTGCTGGCGCATGTGCGGAGTCGGGGCGTCGGGTCCGGCCGCCAGCTGCGACACCTCGACCACCCGTTCCACGCCTTCCTGCCGGGCCGCCGCCGCGAAGGCGGCAGTGGCGTCCAGGAGTCCGTCCGTCACCGGATAGGTGAAGAACGCCCGGCGCACCCCGCTGACGGCGGGGAGCACCGAGGCGATCTCCCGGAGGTCCCCGACGACCACCTCCGCCCCGAGCTTGCGCAGCCGGGCGGCCCGTTCGTCGTCGGAGTGCACGAACGCCCGCACGGCGTGCCCGCGCTCCAGGAGCAGCTCTGTTACGAGCCGGCCCGTCGATCCCTGCCTGCCGCCCGCACTCCCGGTGACGAGTATCGGTTCCATGAGCTCACCTCGTCGGCGTCTGGAGGTGGACGGTGAACGCGCCGAGTCGTTCGAGCGTGCGGAGGAAGGGCTCGGCGGGAAACGCCTCGGCGGCGCTGAGAACGCCGCTCTTGGCGGGGCCGTCGCCGGCCGCCAGCCGTACGGCCGCCTCCACCGACGCCAAAGCGCCGGCGCGCCAGAGGTCGTGCCCGGTCACCTGCCCGGCGGCGCTATCCGGGCGGGCGATGGCTTGGACGGCGACCGTGAAGTCCGTCTGGGCCCGCGTCGCGGCGTCGACGTCCTCGCTGTTGAACACCTGCTCCTCCTCGAAGGTCTTGGCGGTGAGCAGCAGGTCGACGTCGCGGGCGGGGACGTGCCGCGGGATCGTCACGATCTCGCAGGAGGGGAACGGTGCGATCATCGTGCGGGGGCCGAGGGGCGGAGGGAACGCGAACACCGAGTTGCGCGGCTCGACGAACCCCACGTGGTGGACGCCGTCGCTGAACGTGATCCGCTCGGTCTCCGCGAAGAGCTGCGCGGCGGTGTTCTTGGCGCCCGTGGTCATCCGCCAGCCCGACACCGCGTAGGCCACGATCACCCGGTCGATGTCGGACAGACCGTCGGCCACGGCGGCGGCGAGCAGGTCTCCGAGACCGCCGTAGAAGCTCAGCCCGGGAATCATGATCGTTCCGGTGCGCTGGGCGGGTTCCTGGTAGGCGTCGAACAGGTGCTTGACGTGGTGCGACTCCACGGCATGGTCGATGTAGTGGCAGCCCGCCTCGACGGCGGCGGCCGCGACCGGCTCGCCCGTCTGGGAGAAGGGGCCGGCGCAGTGGACGAGGACCCTCGCAATTTCGGTGAGGTCGCGTAACGCCGCGGTGTCGTCGAGCGGCGCCGGGTGCGCGCGTACGTGCTCGGGTGAGTCGAGTTCCTCGGCGGCTGCCCGGAGGGCGTCGGCGTTGCGGCCGGCCAAGATGATGTCCGGCCCCGGGAGAGAAGTTCGGCGGCCACAAGGCGCCCGGTGTGTCCGGTGGCTCCGTAGATCGCGATGGACTGGGTAGTCATTATCGGCCCAGTTCCATACTCAAAGTATGTAACATAGGCCGAACTTACATACTTCGAGTATGTCCGTCAAGGGGGAGGAAGGGCATGGTCCGCCGGACACAGGCCGAGCGTTCGGATGTGACGTCATCCCGGTTGATCGACGCCGCACAGCGGCTGTTCGGGCGGGACGGGTACGGCCCCACATCGATCGACGCGATCGCCGCCGCGGCCGGGGTGACCAAGGGTGCCGCCTACCACCATTTCCACGGCAAGGCCGACCTTTTCCGGGCGGTGTTCGTCCGTGAGCAGGAGCAGCTCGCCGTCACGCTGAAGCGGATCGGTGCCGAGGAGCCCGACTCCTGGTCCGCGCTGCGCCGGGGCTGTCGGACGTTCTTGGAGCATTGCCTGGACAGCGGCTTTCGGCGGATCGTCCTGCTGGACGGCCCGGCCGCCCTCGGCTGGGAGGGGGTCCGCGAGATCGAGTACGAGCACGTGCTCAGCGCCTTGACCGAGGGCATCCGCGCCGCCGCCGCGGACGGCCGAGTCGTCGAGGAGAACCTCGGCGTCCGCTCGCAGATGATCTTCGGTGCGCTGTGTGAGGCGGGGATGCTCCTCGCCCGGTCCGAGGATCCGGCCAACACGCTTCCCGCGGTGGTCGCGGAAGCCGAACGCCTCCTCGGAGCCGTCGTCCGCGACCCATGAACGGCAGAGGAAGTATGGGTAGCATGGTTCTTATCTGTGGTAGAAAGGTAGAGTCATGAGCCTCAACATCAAGAACGAGGAAACCCACAGCCTGGTGCGGGAACTCGCGCGACTCACGGGCGAGAGCCAGAATGTCGCCGTCGCTACCGCGGTGCGGGAGCGCCTCGAGCGGCTCCGGGCCGTCGGGCGACGTGGTCTTGCCGATCGGCTGTTGGATATCGGCAGCGACACGGCGCCCCGGCTCAAGGAGCCGTTCCGCTCCGCCGAGCACGGTGACCTTCTGTACGACGAGCGCGGCCTGCCGCGGTGATCGTCGACACCTCGGCGTTGCTCGCCATCCTGCGCGACGAACCTGAGGCCGCAGCCTTTGCCAGCGCTATCGAGGTGGCCGAACAGCGGCGCATCTCGGCGGCGAACTTCCTGGAGGCGGCCGTCGTCATCGACGGATCGCGTGATCCCGTGGCGAGCCGGCGGTTCGACGAGCTGGTCAGCGTCGCACGGATCGCGGTTGTCCCGGTGACCGAGCGTCAGGCGAGGATCGCGCGTGCGGCGTACCGGGACTTCGGCAAGGGCAGCGGACACCCCGCCCGGCTCAACTTCTGCGATTGCTTCGCCTATGCGCTGGCCCAGGAGACGCACGAGCCGCTGCTGTTCAAGGGGTCGGACTTCGTCCACACCGACATCCCCTCGGCGCTCACGCCGCGTAGGCGAGGTCGCGCGAGGCTTCATGCATTCTTCATGAACATGGCGTAAGGTGGGTGTATGGCGAACACCATCCTGCAGGTCCGCGACGTGCCCGAGAGCGTCGTCGCAAGGCTCCGCGCAAGGGCGAAGGCTCAGGGAGTCTCGCTCTCGGCGTACGTACGTGATCTGCTCGCCGCCGACGCTGAGCAAGAGACCATGGACGAGGTAGTTGCCCGGATCGCCACTCGAGTGCCGGTCGAGGTGAGTGACGAGGACATCATCTCGGCGATTCATGAGGGACGCCGGTGACCTTCGTCGTCGATGCGTCGATCATCATCAGGTTGCTGGCGAACCGGCAGGCCGACGAGATGCTGCGGCGACGACTGGCTTCACCTCGAACGGTGCACGCGCCCCAGCTGGTCGACGCCGAGGTAGCCAGTGGCGTGCGCGGTCTCCTGCTCGGCAAAAGGATTGGTCCGCCGCGCGCAGCCGAGATGATCTCTGACTTCTCGGCGTTGCGGATCACCCGGCATCCGATGCAGCCTTACCTGCATCGTGTACTGGAGCTTCGCGACAACCTCACCGCGTACGACGCCTTCTATGTGGCCCTGGCGGAAGGGCTCAGGATGCCGCTGCTGACACGGGACGTGAAGTTCGGCGGCGGGGTCGGGCATACGGCCGAGATCCAGGTCTATCCCTGAGGGTCGACGTGTGCACGCTCGCGGCGATGAAGGGTGCTACGGCCGTACCGCGTTGACCTTGACGTCTCCCTTGGTGCAGGTGGCATAGCGGCCGGTCTTCTCCGCCTGCACGGCGGTGGTCGCGCCGCACTCCCAGCCGTCGATCGTGTAGCCGCCGCCACCGCCCAGTCCGTGCGGATTGGTGGCCAGCTCCTTGTAGTAGCCGCGGAACACCCGCAGGATCTCCTCGCAGTCGACCCTTCCCTTGCGCACGACGATCTCGGACGGGTAGTCAGCAGCGGTCCGTACCTTCCCGCACACGGTTCCGGCCTCGGCGAGGGTGGGGGACGGGGTCGGGCCGGGCGCGGCCGGCGTGTTCTCGGCCAGCCTCGACGCCGACCCGGCCTGCGGGCCCTCGCTGCCGCCTCCGGCGCAGCCGGACAGCACGGCAGCGGCCGCCAGCGCGGCCAAGGAACGTGCACCTCGCATGCCCACGTCTCCTTTCCCCAGCTACAAGGCCCAGCGGCTTTACGTATCGGATACATGTTTGTTCTTCCGGCCGGGCACCTGGACCGCTATTGTTCCCGAGTCACACACAGGGGCCACCGCATCCAGCGGGGGAGTGCGGGGTTTGTGATGCTCGCGACGATGCGACGACGGAGAACGCCATGATCCAAAACCTCCTGGACGCGGCCGTTGAGGTCGTCTGGGGACCTTTCCTGCTCATCCCCTTGCTGCTGCTGACCGGCCTCTACCTCACGGTGCTGCTGCGGGGCCTGCAGTTCCAGCGTTTCGGGCACGCCTTCTGGCTCGCGCTGATCAAGCGCAAGGAGACGGGGGACGTCGCGGGCGACATCTCCCACTACCAGGCGTTGAGTACGGCGCTCGCCGCCACCGTCGGCGTCGGCAACATCGCCGGCGTGGCCACGGCGATCAACCTCGGCGGTCCGGGTGCGCTGTTCTGGATGTGGGTGACCGGGCTCGTCGGCATGGCAACGAAGTACTCCGAGGCTTTCCTCGGGGTGAGGTACCGCCGCGTTGACGCCAAGGGTGAGCAGAGCGGCGGCCCGATGTTCTACCTGACGAACGGCATCCGGGAGCGGTTCGGCGGGAACGGCTTTTGGGGCGGGTTCGGTCCGTTCCTCGGCATTTTCTTCGCCATCGCGGCGGCCATCGCTGCCTTCGGCATCGGGAACATGGTGCAGTCGAACAGCGTGGCCGACGCGGTAGAGAGCACGTTCGCCGTCCCCATGTGGGTGACCGGCCTGATCATCACGATCGCCGCCGGGGCGGTGATCCTCGGCGGGATCAAGCGCATCGGCCAGGTGACGGCGGCCTTCGTGCCGTTCATGATCATCGTTTATATCCTCGGCGCCACCTGGGTTATCGCGGCGAACGCGGGCGGGATCCCCGGCGCCCTGGAGCTGATCTTCACCGACGCGTTCACTGGCACGGCCGCCGTCGGCGGGTTCGCCGGCTCCGGCTTCCTGCTCGCCCTGCAGTACGGGGTCGCGCGCGGCATCTTCTCCAACGAGTCGGGTCTCGGCACCGGCGGCATCGCCGCCGCGGCGGCGCGGAGCACCCACCCGGTTCGGCAGGCGATGGTGTCGATGACCCAGACGTTCATCGACACGCTCGTTGTCGTCACCTTCACCGGGCTGGCGATCGTCGTAACCGGCGTGTGGGAGTCTGGTGAGACCGGAGCGCCGCTCACCGCGGCCGCCTTCTCCGAGGGCATGCCCGGGCAGTGGGGCGGAACGATCGTCGCCCTGGGCGTGGTCTTCTTCGCCTTCTCCACCCTGCTGGGCTGGGCCTACTACGGCGAGCGGTGCATGGACCGGCTGTTCGGCCGCGTCTCCGTCACCCCGTACCGCCTGTTGTTCGTCGTCCTGATCTTCGTCGGCGCGATCACCCAGCTCGAGGTCGTGTGGGCGTTCGCCGACGTGATGAACGGGCTCATGGCGCTGCCCAACCTGGTTGGCCTGCTGTTGCTGTCCGGCCTGATCGCACGGGAGACGCGGCAGTTCTTCGCCCAGCCCGACTGGGAGCGGGTCGGCGGCGAGCGCCGCTGACCGCCGTCCCCGACACGGTCGAGGGGGCCTCGGCTCGCTACTGCCGTTTACGGCGGTGGGCCGAGGCCCCGGGTACGTTGTCTGTCGCGCCCGCCTGGGGGGGTCGAGGCGGCGCCACGTCCGTCCCGGGGCCTCGGCCGTATGGTCCGGCAGGGTTCGGGTGGGGCGAGGGCCTGCCGGGGTCTATCCGCCGTACACACAGTGGGACGCATAACCTTCCGCCGGGGATGACGCCGGGGGCCGCCGTTGACACCGATTCTGTGTGCTGATCTACTGTCGGCGGCTGATGTATGCGCTTACATGCACGCGTCGGGGGCGAATGGCGTGCCTGCCGCATAGGGGATGAGGTGTCCGTGAGCGCCACAAAACGGTCGCCGGCTCCGGCGGCTCCGGCGGCTCCGGCGGAACGCGCGGTCCGGGTCGCGGATCTCGCCGCCGAGCTGAACGTGTCGACCGCGACGGTATCCCGTGCGCTCAACGGCAGCCCGGCGGTGCGGCCGCAGATCGCCCGCCGGATCATCGACCATGCGCGCCTGCGCGGCTACGTACCGAACCGCATCGCCCGCTCCCTCGCCGCACGGTCGAAGACGTTCGTCGGCTTCCTCGTCCCCGACGTGCAGAACCTCGCGTACTCCATCGCGGCGACCACCTGCGCCCGGCTGCTCGGGGCGGCCGGGTACCAGCTCATCCTGGCGATCACCGGGGACGACCCGCGGCGGGAGCACGAGGCCGCCGTCGGCCTCGCCGGCGCCCAGGTCGCGGGCATCATCGCGGCGCCTTCGGCGGACATCACCGAGGACTGTCGCGCCGCGCTGGCGCATCCCTCGGTGGTCGAGTTCAACCGGACGGCCGGGCTCGCCCCGTACGGCGTGTTCTGCGACGACCGCGCGGCCTTCGTGGAGGCGACGCGCCACCTCCTGGACCTCGGGCATACCGACATCGCCTACCTCGGTACCACCGACGCGGTGAGCAACGGGCTGTGGCGGCTCGACGGGGTACGGGACGCGCACGCCGAGGCCGGTCTTGCGCTCGACCCCGAACGGGTCCGGCTCGTCGCGCCCACCGAGGAGAACGGCCACGCCGCGGCGCACGAGCTCCTCGGTGCCCGGGCCGCGCGGCCCACCGCGCTGCTCGTCGGGAGCAGCAACCTCTCGGTCGGCGTCGCCCGGGCCGTACGGGAACTTGCCGTCGGGGTTCCGGAGGAGGTGTCGGTGGTCGTCTACGGCGACCCGAAGTGGTCGGGTCTGTGTGACCCGGCGCTCACCACCGTCGCCGTCCCCTACCGGGAGATGGCCCAGGTGGTGGCCGACCTCGTTCTCGGATTGGTCACCGAGGGGCAGGAGGACGCGGCCGGCCCGGACGAACCCGGCCGCCGCTGGCTGCCCGCCGCACTAGTCGTCCGATCGTCGACCGGGCCGCCACGGCCCAGGGGGTGAGGATGCGCATCACCGACGTCAAGGTCGCCGAGGTGCCGCTCGCGTCGGGCATCAGCAACGCCGTGATCGACTTCTCCACGATGACGGTGTCGGTGGTGGCCGTCGTCAGCGACGTGGTGGCCGACGGGCGGCCCCTCGTCGGCTACGGCTTCAGTTCCAACGGCAGGTACGCCCAGACCGGCATCCTCACCTCGCGCATCCTGCCCAGGCTCGAGGCGGCGAACGACGCCGACCTGCTGGACCCCGAGTCGGGCATCATCGACCCGGTACGGGCACACCGGGCGGTGCTGGCGAACGAGAAACCCGGCGGGCACGGGGACCGCGCGATCGCGGTGGGCGTCTTGGACATGGCCCTGTGGGACCTCGCCGCGAAGGCGGCGGGCCTCCCGCTCCATCGGCTGCTGCACCAGCGGTTCGGCATCGCCGGCCGCCCGGCAGAGGAGGTGTGGGTATACGCCGCCGGCGGCTACTACTACCCGGACAAGGACCTGCGGGTCCTGCGGGAGGAGATCAAGGGCTACCTCGACCTCGGCTACCGGGACGTCAAGATCAAGATTGGCGGTGCGCCGCTGCCGGACGACGTCAAGCGCGTCGAGGCGGTCCTCGACGTCCTGCCGGCCGGATGCCGGCTCGCCGTCGACGCCAACGGCCGGTTCGACCTGCCGGCGGCCCTCGAGTACGCGCGGGCGCTTCCCCCGTACCGCCTGCTCTGGTACGAGGAGCCCTGCGACCCGCTCGACTACCGTGGCCATGCGGCGGTCGCCGAGCACTACCCCGGCGCGCTGGCGACGGGGGAGAACCTCTTCTCCGCCGCCGACGCACGCAACCTGTTGCGTTACGGAGGGCTCCGTCCCGACCGCGACGTGCTGCAGTTCGATCCGTCGCTGTCCTACGGCGTACCGGAGTACGCCGCCGTGCTGCGGACGATGGACGAGCACGGATGGTCTCCGGCACGTTGTTGCCCGCATGGAGGCCTGCAGTACTCCCTCGCCGTCGCCGCGGCGTTCGGCCTCGGAGGCTGCGAGTCCTACCCGGCCGTGTTCGAGCCGTTTGGAGGGTTCGCCGACGATACGCCGATCGTCGACGGACGGATCCGGCTCCCGGAGACCCCGGGAGTCGGCCACGAGCGGAAGGCCGCGCTGCGCGACCTGCTGCACCGGCTCGTTCCTACTACCTGATCAGCGCTCGCCCGCTGCGCAAGAAGGGATAGCCAAGGTGAGAATTCGATTCCCCGTCCTGGCCCTGGCGGCGTCCGCCGCCGTGGTTCTCGCCGGATGCGGCCAGGGGCCGGCCGCCGAGGGTGGTGCGGCCGCCAAGAACTACCCGAACAAGCAGATCCAGTACGTGATCCCGTTCGACCCGGGCGGCGAATCCGACGTCACCGCCCGCCTGCAGCAAAAGGCCCTGGAGCGGGAACTCGGCCAATCCGTCGTGGTCTCGAACAAGCCCGGTGGCGGCGGCGCGGTGGCCTGGGCCGAGCTGGCCAACCAGACCAGGCCCGACGGCTACACGATCATGGGAGCGAACCTGCCGCACATCGTCCTCCAGCCTCGTGCCCAGGGAGACCCGGGGTACCGGACCGAGGACATCAAGTGGGCGTACCTCTTCGAGAGCACGCCGGGCGCCTTGATCGTGGCCAAGGACAGCCCGTACAAGACCATCGATGACTTCGTCAAGGCCGCGGAGGAGAAGCCGGGCAAGCTCACGGTGGGCGGGAGCGCGAAGTTCTCCGCCAACCACATGGGCATGCTCGCCCTCAACGACGCCGCCGGGATCAAGACGACGTACGTCCCGTTCAGCGGCACGGCCACGGTGACCCCCGCGCTGCTCGGTGGTGAGGTCGACGCGATCATGTCCTACAACACAGCGGCGCTGGAGCTCGAGGACGAGGGCGTGCGGGTGCTGGGCTTCGCGACGGAGGAGCGCCTGTCGCAGTTCCCCGACGTCCCGACCTTCCGCGAGTCCGGCTACGACGTCATCAACGGGGCGTGGCGCGGCGTCGCCGTACCGCCCGACACACCCGACGCGATCGTCGACAAGATCGCTGCGGCTTTCCGGAAGGTCAACAAGGACCCGGAGGTCGTGAAGAAGATGGAGGATCTGGGCTTCGAGATCGTAGACATGGGTCCCGAGGAGGCGGCGAAGTTCACCCAGGAGCGTGCGAAGGTCGAGGGCGAGCTCCTCGACCGGTTCGGCCTGGCCAAACAGTAGTGAGGGGTCCACGGTAGGTGTTCGCATCCATCGGCGAGGCGCTCGGCCAGCTCGCCAGTCCCACGCTGCTGCTGCTCTGCCTGGGCGGGACCGTCGCCGGCATGGCGGTCGGCGCCACGCCCGGCCTGTCCGCGACGGTCGGGCTGGCGCTGCTGCTGCCGGTGACTTTCACCCTGGACCCGGCCAGCGGCCTGGTGCTCATGGGCGCCTTCTACATGGGGGCGATCTACGGCGGGTCGTTCACCGCGATCCTGGTCAACGCGCCCGGTACGCCGTCGTCGATCGCCACGACGTTCGATGGCTTCCCCATGACCCGGCAGGGCCGCAGCGAGCAGGCGATCATCGGCGTCACGATCGCCTCGGTGGTGGGCGGCGTGGTGGGCGTCGTCGGCCTCGCGACGCTCGGCCCCCTGCTGGCCGGCGTCGTACTCCAGTTCGGCCCGCAGGAGTACTTCTGGCTCGGCATCTTCGGGCTCACGATGATCGCCGGGCTGGCCGCCCGGTCCCTGGTGAAGGGGTTCATCGCGGGGTTCCTCGGCCTGCTCATCTCGACGATCGGGATCGCGCCGATCGGCGGCGAGGTGCGGTTCACCTTCGGGTTCCAGCCGCTGCAGGGCGGTGTCCCGCTGATCGTCGCGCTGATCGGGTTCTTCACCATTCCGACGATCATCGACATGCTCGCCGATCCGGCGGCTCGGCAGGCGTCGATGATGCGCGAGGCCGAGTCGCGCCGGCAGGGCCCGGTGCTCGGGCGCACGCTCCGCGACGTCTTCTCCCGCCCGGTCAACCTGGTTCGCTCGTCGGTGATCGGTACGTTCGTCGGAATCCTCCCCGGCGCGGGCGGCAACGTGGCGAACCTGATCGCCTACAACGAGGCCAGGCGCGCCTCCCGGCACCCGGAGCGCTTCGGCAAGGGTGAGATCGACGGGGTGGTCGCCCCCGAGGCCGCGAACAACGCGGTGGTCGGGGGCGGCCTCGTCCCGCTGCTCACCCTCGGCATCCCGGGCGCCCCGCCGGACGCGGTCGTCTACGGCGTGCTGCTGCTACACGGGCTGCGTCCCGGCGCCGACCTGTTCACCGAGCAGGGCGCGCTCACCTTCACCTTCATCCTCGCCCTCGCGCTGGCGGCGCTGATGATGGTGCCGGTCGGCCTGCTCGCCGGGCGGGGCCTGCAGCGTGCCGTGGTACGGACACCCACCCGGTACCTGGCGCCCACGATCATGCTGCTCACCGTCGTCGGCGCGTACGCGGTGCGGAACAGCGCCCTCGATGTCGTGATCATGGTCGCTCTCGGGTTCGCCGGGTACGGCCTGCGGCGGATAGGTCTGCCCCCGCCCGCGATCGTGCTCGGCGTCGTCCTCGGGCCGATCATCGAGACCGGTTTCGCCCAGGGGTTGCTCACGGCCACCGGCCAGGCGCATCCGTGGGCGAGCTTCTTCACCCGTCCGATCAGCGTCGTCATCATCGTGCTCATCGTCCTCGGCATCCTCTGGCCAATCGTCTCCGGGCGGCGCGCTCGGGCCCGGTCCGCCGACCGCGAGGAGGTGACCCGGTGAGAGCACGCCCGCGGGCCGACCTGGCCGCCGCCGCCGTGGCCGTCGTGGTGGCCGCCGCGTTCTGGGTGCAGCGCGACTACCGCGAGCCGCTGTCCGGGGTCTTCCCCAACCTCGTGCTCGTCGGGCTCGTCGTCCTGGCCGTGCTGCTGGTCGCGCGGACGTTCCTGCTCCGCCGGAGGGCGGCGGGCGGGGCCGTGGACGGTACGCCGGACGAGGCAGCGGACGAGACCGTGGACGAGACCGTGGACGAGCCATCGGGAGGAGCCGGCGTCCCGATCGCCATGGTCTTCGCCTCGATGGCCTTCCTCGCCGCCTGGGTGGCCCTCCTCACCCCGCTCGGCTTCACCTTGGCGGGCATCCTCGCCTTCCTGGCGATCACCGTATTCGTGCGGCGGGGCAGCTTCCGGCCGAAGCATCTGCTCATCGACGTTCCGGTGGCGATCGTCGTGGTGTGGCTCTGCTTCATCGTCTTCACCCGGGTGCTGCTCGTGCCGCTGCCCGTACCGCCCTTCATCTACGGCTGACCCCTGACACGAGAAGGGAGGAGCAGGTGCAGTACACCGTCGCTGTCGTGCCGGGAGACGGTATCGGCAAGGAGGTGGTGCCCGAGGCCCAGCGGGTGCTGGAGCGCGCCGGCGCGCGATGGGGCTTCGGCCTCGACTGGAAGGAGGTGGCCTGGGAGTGCGAGTACTACACGCGGACCGGCCGGATGATGCCCGAGGACGGGCTTGACCGGCTGCGTGAGCACGACGCGATCTTCCTGGGCGCTGTGGGCTATCCGGGCGTGCCGGACCACGTCTCCCTCTGGGGACTGCTCATCCCCATCCGGCGGACGTTCCAGCAGTACGTGAACCTCCGGCCGATCCGGCTGTTTCGGGGGATCGAGAGTCCGCTGCGCGCCGCCGTACCGGACGACCTGGACTTCGTCGTCGTCCGGGAGAACAACGAGGGGGAGTACTCCGAGATCGGCGGACGCGTCTACCGCGACACGCCCCAGGAGGCTGCGGTACAGGAGGCGGTGTTCACCCGGCGCGGCGTCGAGGGCGTCCAGCGGTACGCCTACGAGCTGGCCCGGGCCCGGCGGGGTCGGCTGGTGTCGGCGACGAAGTCCAACGGGATCGTGCACACGATGCCGTTCTGGGACCAGATCTTCCACGAGCTGGCCGCCGACTACCCGGACGTGGCGACCGAGCAGTACCACATCGATGCCTTGTCCGCGAAGTTCGTGCTGCGCCCGGCCGACCTCGACGTGGTCGTCGGGTCTAACCTGTTCGGCGACATCCTGAGCGACCTGGGCGCGGCGGTGGCGGGCAGCATCGGCATCGCGCCCTCGGCCAACCTCGACCCCAGCCGCACGTATCCCTCGATGTTCGAGCCCGTACACGGGTCCGCCCCGGACATCGCGGGGCGCGGCATCGCCAACCCGATCGGGCAGATCTGGTCGGGCGCGATGATGCTAGATCACCTCGGTCAGCCGGAGGCGGGCAGCGCGATGGTCGCCGCGATCGGGCGGGTGCTCGCCGAGACCGACCTGCGTACCCCGGACCTGGGCGGGACGGCCACCACCGTCCAGGTGACCGACGCCGTGCTGGACGCGCTATAAACAAGGGCCGGATCTTCTCGGGAAGGGAGCGGTTGTGACCCAGTCGGGTGCCGTGCCGGTCGTTTTTCTTGGCGGGCACGGGCGGAGCGGAAGCACGCTGTTCTCGCGGGTCCTGGGCCACGTACCCGGGTTCTGGGCGGTCGGCGAGCTCCGCTACCTGTGGGAGCAGGGGGTACGCCGCGGCCGCATGTGCGGGTGCTCACTGAGGTTTCACGACTGCCCGTTCTGGTCCGACGTCGGCAAGGAGGCGTTCGGGGGTTGGGACCAGGTCGACGTGGGAGAGGCGGTGCGGCTGCACCGCACCATCGAGCGCAACCGCTACCTCCCGCTGCTCGTCGCGCCCCGGGCCTCCACGCCGTTCCGGCGTCGCCTGGATCGTTACGCCGAGCTCATGGGCCGGGTCTACCAGGCAGTCCGCCAGGTCAGCGGCTGCGAGGTCATCGTCGACTCCTCGAAGTTTCCCTCGTCGGCGTACTTCCTGCGGCACGTGCCCGATGTCGACCTGCGCGTCGTGCACCTCGTCAGGTCCAGCCACGGCGTCTGCTACTCCTGGTCGAAGAAGGTCGCTCGGGCCGACCGGGGCGGCCGGCCGATGGCGCGCCACCCGCCGACCAGGGCGGCGCTGGAGTGGGTCGGCTTCAACTTCGCCACCGATGCGCTCCGCGCCCTGGGCGTACCGTCGACGCTGCTGCGGTACGAGGACTTCGTCGCCCGTCCGCGTGCCGAGGTCGAGCGGGTGCTGAGGTTCCTGGAGCGGGAGCGTCGCGCCGAGGAGCTGTCGTTCATCGGCGAGGAAACGGTTGAACTGGGATCGGACCATAGCGTCGCCGGCAATCCGGTACGCCTTCGGGTTGGGATCGAGCATCTGCGGCTCGACGAGGAATGGCGTACCGCGCTGCCGCCGCGCACCCGCAGGATGGTGACCCTGCTGACCGCACCGGGAATCGCCCGGTACGGCTACCTGCGCCCGGTGGGGAGACGGTGAGGCCGATGTCCGCTACCACTGACGCGTCGATGGATCGGCTCGCGCTGCACGGAGGCCGGCCGGTGCGGGACAGGCCGTTTCCGGACCGCGCGCTGTTCGGCGAGGAGGCCGAGCGCCTGGTTGTGCAGACGCTGCGCCGCGGGTGGCTGTACGGTCCCGGCGGGCCGATGATGGCGAGCCTGGAGCGGCGGTTCGCACAGCTCTACGGCGCCGCCCACGCGGTGGCCTGCTCCTCCGGCACGGCGGCGATCCACCTGGCGCTGGCCGCGCTGGACTTCGAGCCCGGTTCGGAGATCATCACCGCCCCCATCACGGACGCCGGCACCATCGTGCCGATCATCTACCAGCACGCCGTACCTGTTTTCGTCGACGTCGACGAGCACTACGGGATGGATCCGGCCGACATCGAACGCAAGATCACCGACCGCACCGCGGCCATCCTCGCCGTGCACCTGTTCGGCAGCGGCTCGGACATGCGAGAGATCTGCGAGGTGGCCGACCGCCACGGGATCGCCGTGCTGGAGGACTGCAGCCAGGCCCACGTCACCCGGCTGGACGGACGCTACCTCGGACGGTGGGGTCACGTCGGTGCGTTCAGCCTGCAGCAGTCCAAGCACATGACGACGGGGGACGGCGGGGTCGTGATCACCGACGACGACGCCGCGGCCGAGCGGATGCGGCTGTTTCGGGACAAGGGGTGGGAGCGGGGCCGGCACGGCGCTCGCTCCTATCCGATGCTCGGTCTCAACTACCGGATGACGGAGCTGCAGGCGGCCGTGGGGGTACCGCAGATCGCCGGGGTCCGTGCGATCGTCGAGCGCCGGGCAAGTCTCGGCGCCCGGCTGGCCAGCCGCCTCGCGGCCGTGGACGGGCTGCGACCGCACACGCCGATACCGGGCTGTGAGCACTCGTACTGGCTGTTCGCCTTCGAGGTCGACGGCTGGGACGCGGAGGGTTTCGCGGCGGCCCTGCGCGCCGAGGGCGTGCCCGCCGCGCCCGGGTACACCGGCAAACCGATCTACGAGTGCATGAGCGCGCTTGCCGAGCGGCGGACGTTCGGCTCCTCGGGCTACCCGTTCTCCGGGGGCGACGGGCGTCCCGCGGTGACGTACGGGCCCGGCCTGTGCCCGGTCGCCGAGGGGGTGCTACGCCGTCAGGTCACCGTATGGCCGAACGAGGCGTTCGCCGAGGAGGACATCGACGACCTCGCCGCGGCGATCGAGAAGGTGGCGACGCTGCTTGCACGCGCGGTCTCTGGGTAGGCACCTGAAACAGGTACCTGGGCCGCGCGGCGAGGGACGGTCTGCGGGCTGTCACTCGGGGGGGAGAGTGGCAGCCCAGCGTGTGACCCAGCGACCAGCGCGCGCGGCCCAGGACCAGCGCGTCCCCTGCTCCCGGTTACCCCGTGAGGTGGGACATATCGCATTGTGTCTCGAAGGCGACGGAGGGTCAACGCCTAGGCGTACCCTTTTCTTGAGGATCGGGCGTGGCGGCTTCTCGAATATGGGTACCGCAGCTAGCGAAGCGCTAACGGAGTTCTTGCCGGAGGGCGTTGGGCCCCCGCGGGCCGTGCCCGCAGGCATCTTCGATGCTGCCCTGGCTACCTACCAGTCCCAGCGCCGCCTCGACATGCGCGCCCTCGCCGCGGAACTCGGAATGGGCCGGTCCACCCTGTACCGCAAGTGCGGCAGCCGCGACCGGCTGCTGGGCGAGGTCATCTGGTACCTCACCCGCCGGGCCATGGTACGCGCGCTCGCCGAGGCGCACGACCAAACCGGATACCAGCGGGTGATGACCGTCGTCGAGCGGTTCCTGTATTACGTCCGCAACGACGAGTCTCTGCACCGGTTTCTCGAGGCCGAGCCCGAGGCCGCGCTGCGCATCCTCACCTCCCGGCACGGCTTCGTCCAGCAGGGCATCCGCGACGCCCTGGAGCGCCTGCTGGCCCACGAGAACGAGCGTGGTCGGCTGCATCTCCCCCTCGACGCGGCGACCCTGGCATACGTGATCGTGCGGATCGGCGAGGGGATTCCTCTACGGCGACGTCATCGCCGACAACGAGCCGGACGTGGGGCTCGCCGTGGCCATCATCGGCAAACTGCTCCGCGGACCCTGACGGGTGCCGGGGATCCCTCCGCTACTCCGGCGATCACTCCCGGAGCTCGAGAGCGGCCTTGGGGCAGGAACGCACCGCGTGCCGTACCCGGTCCACCAGCTCGGGCGGCGGCTCGGGCCGGCGAATGCGCAGCACGTCCTCGTCGTCGAGCTGGAACACCTCCGGTACGAGACTCTCGCAGACCCCGTTGGCCTCGCACTGGTCTCGATCGACCACGACCTCCATGTCTGCAACTCCTTGCCGTACGTGCCGTGTTGTGCCTATGGCGCTGCCTGCGGTGCGCCCGCGAGCTTGCGGTGGTCCCAGGAAACCACCCGTGTCGGCTCGACGACGTAGGCCACCCGCTTGCGCGCCGCGCGCTGGACGTACTCCTCGGTTGACCTTCCCGGCCCGCGGTCCGGAAGCTGGTGAGAGATGGCCCGACCGACCTCGGCGACGTCGGCCAGGTCGTCGATGCGTCGCGCCAGACCGGTGATCTGCACGCCGCGCAGGTCGAAGTAGCCGTCGCCGGCCTCGACAAGGCAGGTCGTCCGCGGGTCGCGGTCGAGGTTGCGGGCCTTCTGCGCGGCGCGGTACGTCCAGAAGGCCACTCTGCCGTCGAGGAGCGCGTAGTACATCGTCACCAGATGCGGCGTGCCGTCGGGATTGATGGTGGCAAGCTGAAGCTTGCGGCCCTCGCGAAGGAAGGCGTCCACCTCGTCGTCGTTCATCCGGATGCGGGCACGCTCATCCATCGGTGCAGTAGAACACGTTACATTTGTCGCCAGCAACCACGGCTCAACACTACCGTTGCGGGACATGACGGCGGTATCCATGCCGGAGGACCTGCGGCGGGCCGCGGAGGCGGCCAAGGGGTTCATGCCGGAGGCCGAGGGGCGCGCCCTGTACGAGACGGCGTACGAACACGCTCGGCGCGGGCCGATCCTGGAGATCGGTACGTACTGTGGCAAGTCGGCGATCTACCTCGGCGCGGCGGCGCGGGAGACGGGAGGCCTCGTCGTCACCGTCGACCACCACCGCGGGTCCGAGGAGCACCAGGTGGGATGGGAGTACCACGACCCCGGGCTGGTCGACCCGGAAACCGGCCGCATCGACACCCTCGGCCACTTCCGCCGAGCCGTCGTGTCGGTGGGGCTGGAGGACCACGTGATAGCCGTCGTCGGTCGCTCGGCGACGGCGGCCCGGCTGTGGCGTACCCCGCTGGCGATGCTCTTCATCGACGGCGGGCACACCGACGAGGCCGCGCAGGCCGACTACGAGGGGTGGGCTCCCTGGGTGATGCCGGGAGGCGTGCTCGCGATCCACGACGTGTTCCCCGACCCCCGGGATGGGGGCCAGGCCCCGTACCGCGTCTACCTCCGGGCGGTGAACAGCGGCGCGTTCGCCGAGTTCCGGGTGGTCAGCACGCTGCGCCTGCTCACCCGCGTCGGCGAGGGACCCGACCCTCCCCCAAGGGGGGACCGGAAGCCGAGGAAGGGAGGCCGAGCCGGATGAGGCCGCTGGAGGACGTCCGGATCATCGCGGTTGAGCAGTACGGCGCCGGCCCGTGGGGGAGCCTTCAGCTCGCCGACCTGGGCGCCGAGGTCATCAAGATCGAGGATCCCGGGGCGGGTGGCGACGTGGCCCGATACGTACCGCCGTACGCCGCGGACGAGGACTCGCTGTTCTTCGAGTCCTTCAACCGTGGCAAGCGCTCGCTGTCGCTGGACATGGCGGCCCCGGCTGGCCGGGCGGTGTTCGAGGACCTGGTGCGCCGCGCCGACGCCGTCTACTCCAACCTGCGCGGCGACGTTCCCGCGAAGCTCAGGATCCGCTACGAGGACCTGAAGCACCTGAACCCCCAGATCGTCTGCTGCTCCCTCAGCGGGTTCGGGATGACCGGTCCGCGCAGCGCCGAGCCCGGGTACGACTACATCCTGCAGGGGCTCGCCGTGTGGATGTCGGTGACCGGCGACCCGGGGGCGCCGCCCACCAAGACCGGCCTGTCGTTGGTCGACTACTCGGGCGGGTACGTGGCCGCGCTGTCCCTGGTCGCCGGGGTGCATGCGGCCCGGCGCGACGGCGTCGGCATGGACTGCGACGTGAGCCTGTACGACACGGCCGTCTCGTTGCTCGCCTACCTGGCGACCTGGCAGCTCAACACCGACTACGTACCCGAGCGGACCCGCCACTCGGCGCACCCGTCGTTGGTGCCGTTCCAGGCGTTCCAGGCCAGCGACGGCTGGCTGGTGGTGGCGTGCCCGAAGGAGAAGTTCTGGCGGCGGCTCACCGAGGTGGTCGGACGACCCGAGCTCGCCGCCGATCCGAGGTTCGCGACCTTCGCCGACCGGGGGGACAACCGGGAAGACCTGCTGGCGATCCTGGAGGAGACGTTTCGGGGGCGCACGGTCGGCGAGTGGTTGGAGTCGCTGCGCCGTGCCGGCATTCCGTCGGGGCCGGTCAACGGCACAGCGGCCGCCCTCGCCGATGAGCACACCGAGGCGCGTGGCCTGGTCGTGGAGACCGAGCATCCGCGGTACGGTACCGTGCGGCATCCGGGAACCGCGGTGCGCGCCGGCCCGCCGGCGGAGGCGTACCGTCGGGCTCCCCGCCGCGGCGAGGACGCCGGGTACGTGCTGCACGGACTGCTCGGCTACGACGAGGCCCGGGTGACCGAGCTGGCCTCGGCCGGCGCCTTCGGCTGACCCTCGGCGCCACGTCCAAAGGGCGGGGCGCCGAGCCGGTCAGAGGATCAGTTCGTCGAGGTTGGGTAGCTCCTCGACGATCCCGTACCTCTTCGTCAGCTCGGCCTGCAGCTGCACGGACTCGCGGCGCAGCTCGGAGTCCCACCTGGGAAGTTTGATCTTGTCGATGACCTCAGGCGGGATCTCGGTGTAGGTGGAGATGGTGTTACGCACCTCCTCGGGATGGGCCGCGGCGTACTCGGTCGCTCGGTCCAGCGCGGCCATGAATCGCTGGACGACGTCGCGGTTCTCCGCGACGTATTGGTCGGACGCGATGTAGATGCCGAGCTCGAACCCACGGGGGTCGACCGCCTGGTACGAGGCGTTCTCGATGATGCGGGCCCCGTCCTGCAACGCCTGGAGCTGGAACGGCTCCGGGATGAACGCGGCGTCGATGCCCTCGGACTCGAGCGAGGTCACCATCTCCGGGATGGGCACCTCCAGGAGCTTGACCTTGGACGGGTCGCCGCCGTCCTTCTCGACCGAGGTCTTGATGACGACCTCGGCGACGCCCTTCAGCGAGTTGACCCCGACGGTCGCTCCCTCGAGGTCCCTCGCGGTCCGGATGTCGCTGCCCTTCCGCGCAACCGTGATCACGTCGGCTTCCTGCGCATCCTTCCCCTGGTCGTCGGTCGTTCCGACGATCTTGACCGGTAGGCCCTTGGCCTTGGCGATCAGGATGGGGATGACGCCGGCGTAGCCGAAGTCGAACGAACCGCTCTGCACGCCGGCCGCGACCTCGGCCCCGCCCTGGGTGAGCTGCGGCTTGACCTCGATTCCCTGCTCGCGGAAGAAGCCCTTCTCGCGGGCCAGGTACAGGGGAGCCGCGCTGGCGAGCGGCAGCGTGCCGACGGTGACGGTCGTCGGCTCGCCTTCCCCGGAGGTTTCTCCGCTTGCGGCGGCGCCCGCCGTAGTAGGGCGGCGGCGAGTCGGAGTAGTGACCGCCGCCGTGTCGGGGGTATCCCCCGTAGGGCGGCGGCGAGTCCGGGCGTCCGCGATACGGACCGGGCGAGTCGCCATAGTGACCACCGTGACCACCGTGACCGCCGTAGTAGGACGGCGCGGCGTAGTGTCGCTGCTCCGCGTCCACGATGTGCTCGAGTTCGCCGCGGTCGAGGAAGACGCCGCGGCACCCCTCACACACGTCGACGCGAACGCCTTGACGGTTCACGGTCATCATGGGGCTCTGGCACTTGGGGCATATCACATCGTCAGCATAAGCGCGCCGGAGTGCCCCTCGGCACGGGAACTTCGGGACACCTCCCTAGCGGTCCGCTGATTTCAGCGCCAGCCACGCGGCTAAGGTGGCGTCCTTCTCGTCCCGCCGCCACGGCGGGCCGATCGCCCGACCCAGGTCGTCGAGCATCCGGCCGAGGGTCCGCTCGTCGTAACCGAGCGCGGCGCACGCGTGCGCGACGAGGTCGCGCGCCGCGGCCCGGTAGACGGTCAGCCCCTGACCGCTGGCCGCCTCGATCAACGCCCCGCGGACGAGGTCGCCCTCGGCGGCGTGCAGCAGCGCGTGGGAGGCGAGGATCTTGCCCAGCGACTCGGGAAGGTGAGCGCCCGCCGTGGGCAGCCCGGCGGCGGTCACCTCGTGTCCTCCGGCGCGCAGGTCGGCGACGAACTCTCCCAGGCCGTGCGCTGCCGTGGCAGCGACCGCGCCTTCGGCGCGTCGTACCAAGTCGGCGGCGGCCTCGATGTCGAGTTCCCGGGCCGCGTGGTAGACCTGGTCCGGCAGGGACGGATCGCCGAGCTCGATCCGGCGCCTCTCCACGACGGAGGTGCCGGGGTCACCGACCGCGACCGCCACCGTCCACGTGGTGTGCGGCCGGAATCCCAGTGCGATCCTCATGAACCGGATCTACCACACTCCTCCGACAGCCTGTCGGCCGCGCCGCCGAGTGCGGCTGTCACCGCGGGGAGCCGGGCCGACTACGCAACCCCGGGCAAGACGGGGCAGAATCGAAGGGGAACGTACGAACGTACTAACGCCTTGGCTCAGCCGGGAGGTGTGCCCGATGGCAGTCACCGAGACCGACCCCGCGCTCACGCGGCTGTACGCGGACTTCGAGGCGGCCGGGCTGCTTCCGCTGTGGACGCAGACGGCCGACCTGATGCCGACGTCGCCTCGGCCCAAGGCCCGATCGCACGTGTGGCGGTGGAAGGAGCTCTACCCGCTGGCGGAGCGGGCCGGCGAGCTGGTGCCGGTCGGGCGCGGCGGCGAGCGGCGGGCGATCGCGCTGGCGAACCCGGGCATGGGCGGCCGGCCGTACGCGACCCCGACCCTGTGGGCGGCGATCCAGTACCTGGGCCCTAAGGAGGAGGCGCCCGCCCACCGGCACACCCAGGGTGCGTTTCGGTTCATCGTCGAGGGCGAGGGTGTGTGGACAGTCGTTGACGGCGACCCCGTCGCGATGCGCCGCGGCGACCTGCTGCTCACCCCGAGCTGGGCATGGCACGAGCACCACAACACCGCGGACCGGCCGATGGCCTGGCTGGATGGCCTGGACATCCCGACCGTCGCTCAGCTGGACGCCGGGTTCTTCGAGTTCGGCCCCGACGACATCACCGACTACGCCACGCCCGACCAGTCCCGCGCCGAGCGGCTGTGGGCCCACCCCGGTCTGCGCCCGATCGCGGCGGCCAACCGGCCGAACTCGCCACTGTCCGCCTACCGCTGGGCGCACACCGACGCGGCGCTGGCGGCGCAGCTCGAGCTGGAGGACGAGGGCCACGAGGCCACGATCGAGGCCGGGCACGCCGGGGTACGGTTCACCAATCCGACGAACGGCCGGGACGCGCTGGTGACCATGCGCACCGAGATGCACCGGGTGCGGCGGGGCTCCCGTACGGCCGAGCGCCGTACCGTCGGCTCCGCGGTGTGGCAGGTCTTCCTCGGCGAGGGTGCCTTCGTCGTCGACGGCGAGCGGCTCGAGGTGGCGACCGGTGACCTGGTGGCGGTGCCTTCCTGGTGCCCGGTGACGATCGAGGCCGCCACCGAGCTGGACCTGTTCGTCTTCAACGACACCCCCATCTACGAGGCTCTCAACCTGGCCCGCAGCTCCGTGCGCCGATGAGCGCCATGACCGAGCCGTCGCCGGGGACGAACCTGGCGCAGCTGCTTGCCGACCGTGCCGCCGAGCGCGGCTGGACCGGCCGGCCGGCGTTCCACGCGGGCGAGGCCAGCTACACCCACGGCGAGCTGCACGACGGCGTCGCGCGGGCGGCCGGGGTGCTGCAGGCGGCGGGGGTACGGGCGGGCGACCACGTGCTCCTCGTGCTGCCGGACACCATCGAATTCGTCTGGGCGTTCCTCGGCTCGGCGCGGCTCGGCGCGGTCGCGATCCTGGTGAACCCGCTGCTGAGCGAGGACGAGCACGCGTACGTGCTCGCCGACGCCGCGCCCGCCGTCGTGGTCTGCGAGCGGGAGCTGGCCTCCCGTTTCGCCGGGGCTCCGGTGCTGCGCTCGGACGAGCTCGCCGCGTGGCTGCCGGATGCGGAGCCCGCCCCGGCCCATCCGGTGACCCCGGCCACGCCGCTGTACGCGCAGTACACCTCGGGCACGACCGGCCGGCCGAAGGCCGCGCTGCACGGGCACGCCGACCCGGCCGCCTTCTACCAGGCGATGGGCGTACACGCGCTGCGGCTGGAGCCCGACGACGTCCTCGTGTCGGTGTCCAAGGCGTTCTTCGCCTACGGCCTCGGCAACAGCGTGATCTTCCCGCTGTTCGCCGGCGCGTCGGCGGTGCTGTGGCGGGACCGGCCCGCACCGGCCGGGCTCGCCGAGCTGGTCCGCCGGCACCGCCCGACAGTGCTGTTCGCGGTGCCAACCTTCTACGCCAAGCTGCTCGACGAGGGCGACCGGGAGCCGTTCGGTTGCCTGCGTGCCGCGGTCTCGGCCGGAGAGGCGCTGCTCGCGCCGCTGGCCGAGCGTGCGGAGGCGTGGCTGGGCTGCCCGGTACTGGACGGCCTCGGCTCGACCGAGGTGGGCCAGACGTTCGTCTCCAACACGCTGGAACGTCGGCTCGCGGGCACGATCGGCATGGTGCTGCCGCCGTACGAGATCGAGGTGCGCGACGAGGACGGCAAGCCGCTGGCGGACGGGAGCTCCGGGGTACTGCATGTGCGCGGCCCGTCGGTGCTGCGCGAGTACCTGAACAAGCCGGAGGCCACGGCCGCGGCGTTCGTGGAGGGCTGGCTGCGCACCGGCGACCTGGTCCGGATCGACGAGAACGGCTTCGTCCACCACGAGGGACGGGTGGACGACCTGGAGATGGTGGGCGGCATCACCATGTCGCCGTACGAGGTCGAGCAGCTCCTCGCCACCCACGAGGCGGTGTCGGAGGTAGCTGTCGCGGCGGTACGGGAGGCCAACGGGGCCAGCGTGCTGCGGGCGTTCGTGGTGCCCTCGGCCGGCCACCAGGGTTCGGCCTCGGTTGAGCGGGAGCTGCAGGGCCTGGTCCGCGCCCACCTCGCCCCGTACAAGGTGCCGCGGTCGGTGGAGTTCGTACCCGGCCTGCCGCGGACACCAACCGGCAAGCTGCGCCGCTACCTGCTCCGGGAGGGAGCCGCCCCCCGATCGTGATCTTGCAGAAATTCAACTCCGGCCGGTTTCAATTTCTGCAAGATCACGAACTAGGGGGCGCGGCCGCGGCGACCAGGTCGAGGGCGCGGCGGGCGCCGGGTACGTCGTGGACGCGGAACACCCGTGCCCCGAGCCACGCCGAGACGGCCAGGCAGGCAAGGGTGCCGGCCGCCCGCCGGTCGACCGGGAGCGCGAGCGTCTCCCCGATGAAGTCCTTGTTGGACACCGAAACCAGGACCGGCCAGCCGGTCGCCACCAGCTCATCCAGCCGCCGGGTCACCTGCAGCGAATGCCGGGTGTTCTTGCCGAAGTCGTGCGCTGGGTCGACGAGGATGCCGTCCCGGCGCACCCCGAGCGCGGCGGCCCGCTCGGCCAGCGCGGTGGTCGTCCGGATGACGTCGGCCACCACGTCGTCGTAGGCCACCCGATGCAGGCGTGTCCGGGGCGGCAGCCCGCCCGCGTGCGCGCACACCAGGCCCATGCCGCTCGCCGCGGCGACCTCCGCCAGGTTCGGGTCGACACCGCCCCAGGTGTCGTTGATCAGGTCGGCGCCTGCCTCGGCGACCACCTCCGCGACCTCGCCGCGCCAGGTGTCGACGCTCAGCACCACCTCGGGATGCCGCTCCCGGGCCGCCGCGACCAGCCCGGCGACCCGCCGGACCTCTTCCTCGGCGTCGACTGGCTCGCCGGGACCGGCCTTGACCCCGCCGATGTCGATGATGTCCGCCCCGGCCTCGATCGCCACGTCGATCGCCGCCAGGGCGGCGCCGAAGTCGTACGTGCGCCCACGGTCGTAGAAGGAGTCGGGCGTGCGGTTGACCACCGCCATGACGGCGAATGCCCCGTCGCCGAACTCCCTGTTCCCGAGCCGCAGCCGCACGAGTCCTACGCTTCCTTCCGTGGGTGAGTGAGTGGGTGGGCTGGTGGGTGAGCCTATTCGCCGGGAGGCAGATCCGATGAGTTCGCAGGTACGGGTGGAAACCGACGGACCGGTATGGACGGTGGTGCTGTGCCGGCCGGAGGCGCGCAACGCCGTTGACCGGCCGACCGCGGCGGCGCTCGCCGACGCCTTCCGGGACTTCGACGCCGATCCCGGCTCGGCGGCCGCCGTATTGTTCGGGGAGGGCGGCACGTTCTGCGCCGGCGCGGACCTGAAGGCGATCGGAACCGACAGGGGCAACCGGGTCGCCGCCGACGGCGACGGGCCGATGGGGCCGACCCGGATGAGGCTCGGCAAGCCCGTGATCGCGGCCATCTCCGGATACGCCGTTGCGGGTGGGCTGGAGCTCGCGCTCTGGTGCGACCTGCGGGTCGCCGAGGAGGACGCGGTCCTCGGGGTCTTTTGCCGGCGCTGGGGGGTTCCGCTCATCGACGGCGGTACTGTACGGCTCCCGCGCCTCATCGGCACCGGCCGGGCGATGGACCTGATCCTTACCGGGCGACCGGTTTCCGCCCGCGAGGCGTACGAGATGGGGCTGGTCAACCGGGTAGTCCCGCGCGGCGAGGCGCGCCGGGCGGCGGAGGGGCTGGCCCGGGAGATCGCCGCGTTTCCGCAGACCTGCCTGCGCCACGACCGGCTGTCCGTACTCGAAGGGCACGGCATGGACGAGGACGCGGCCATGGCGAACGAGTTGCGGCACGGCGAGGTCTCGCTGGCAGCGGATACGGCGTCCGGTGCCGCCCGCTTTGTCGCTGGCGCCGGCCGGCACGGCGACTTCGCCCAGGGGTAGCCAGGGCGTGGGCCTTGCTAATTTAATTAGCGTACACTAAATTAACTCGCATGGGAGAACGGGGCGCGGCGGCCGGAGGGACGCGGCGTCGCGGGCGGCCTCCGAGGAGCGAGGGACGCGCCACCCGCGAGCGGTTGCTGGACGCGGCGCTGGAGCTGTTCGCCCGCAAGGGGTACGACGCCACGACGGTTCGGCAGATCGCCGCCGAGGTGGGCGTGCGGGACAGCGCGATCTACGGTCACTTCGCGGGAAAGCAGGCGATCTACGACGCCCTGTTGGCGGAGATGGGGCCCGTGTCGCTGGAGGGGCTGGACCTCGACACCGACACCGTCGCCGCGGCGGGTCCGCGCCGCGCGGTACCGGAGGTGGTGGGCCGGCTCTTCGACGTCTGGTCGACGCGGCGGGCGCTTCTGTTCGCTAACGTCGTACTGCGCGAGGGCGCAGGCGAGGCCGGGTTTCGCGGCCTCGCCGAGCTCATCGAGGCCGCGCGCGGGCGGCTGGAGGAGCCGTTTCGCCGCTGGGCGGAGCAAGGGCTGCTGCGCGGAGACGTGCCTCCGGGGCAACTGGTCTGGGAGCTGTTCGCGCCGCTGCACGTGGCGCGGTTCCTGTATCTGCGCGCCGGGGCGAACGACGCAGATCTGGCCGCGGCCCGGCGGATGGTCGACGACCACGTCGCGTTCTTTCTGACCTGTGTCACCACACCGGAAGGGAGCCGGTCATGATCTGCGAACCCCCGGTCATCCACGAGATGAGCGAGCGGCCGCCCGGCTACATCGCCCCGAACCTCAGCCCTCTCGGCCTCGAGCTACACCCGCACCAGCTGGACGAGGGTGTGTACGCGCTGATGGCCAACGAGGTGCCCAAGGACAACAACGGCCTCGTCGTCGGGGACAGGGCGGCTCTCGTGATCGACTCCGGGGTCACCCCCGGCGTCGGGCGGCACATCCAGGAGGTGGCCGCCCGGCTGACCGACAAGCCCGTCCGCTACCTCGCCAACACGACGTACCACGGCGACCACACGTTCGGGAACACGGCCTTCGGTCCCGAGGTGACTGTCTTCTCCTCGCGCGTCAACAAGGCGGCCATGGCCGACCTGGATGCGGAGAAGCGAATCCGCGTCGACAGCATGTACGGCGACGACGCCGTCCTGGACGAGGTGGTCACCTGGCGGAAGCCGGACGTGGTGTTCGACCGGTTCGGCGAGATCGACCTGGGCGGCCGGGTCGCGCAGCTGTGGCACTTCGGGCCCGGCAACGGCTCCGGGGACACGATCGTGTACGTACCCGACGCCAAGGTCGCCTGGACCGGCAACTTCATCGGCCCGGCAGGGATACCGCCGATGATGCTCATCGGGGATCCGTCCTCCTACACACGGTCCATCCGGGCGATGCGGGCGACACTCGACATCGACACGTTCGTGCCCGGCCACGGCTTCGCCGGTCCCGCGGAGCCCGGGACCAGCGGGCTGCTGACCTACCTTGAGCACGTGGCCGCGTCGGTGAGCCGGCGGAAGGAGGCGGGCGAGTCGGTGACCGCGATGTACGAGGAGATCACGATGCGGGGGATCGAGCCACCCCCCGGCGTCCCCGAGGGGTTCATGGCGCTGCTCCGGTCGTTCCACCGGCTGAACATCCTGCTGACCTACCGCTGGATGGAAGGCGTCGACGCGGCCTGACCGCGTACGGATCGCCGCCGGGATTGGCCCGACTTACCGGAAACCATGACGGGCCGCCGGTCGTTCACCCAGGATCGGTCGCGGGCAGGACCTCAGGTGCCGAGCGCGGCGCACGAGACGATCAGCGGTGAGGAGATGTTCCCGTGCTCTACGGACTACGACGGCAAGACGCCGAGTCGCCGTCGATACCGACATTGCGAGCCGTCGCCGGCGGCCTGGTGCTTGTGGCGGGGCTGGCCGCGTGCGGCGGGTCCGGGGGGCAGGAAGAGCAGGACTCGGCCGAAGCGGCCCGTGTGCTCCAAGTGACGCGGGCGGCGTACGAAAAGACGACGGCGGCCGGGACCGTCACGATCTCCCTCGGCGGCCGCGCACCGGCGCCCGGCGGGTCCGGCGGGGGGCAGGGCCAGCAGGCCGTCTCGGGCGAGGCGGAGCTCGACTTCGAGGAGAACGCCTCCTCGGTCACGATCGGTGGTGCCGGGCAGGGCGGCTCCGAGACGCGCACCGTCGAGGGGATCCAGTACCAGAAGGTGCCGAAGGAGCAAAGGAAGCAGGTCCCCGGAAAGAAGTCGTGGATCAAGATCGACCTGGCGAAGGCCGCGAAGGTCCAGTACGGGAACCGGGCGGCCGAGGTGGCGGACACCTCTCCCGTCGACCCGGCCGGCGTCCTTCCCTATCTCCGCGCCGTGAAGACCGCGAAGGAATCCGGTACCGGCAAGGTTCGCGGCACGGCGACGAGGCGCTACGACGTCACGGTCGACCTCAATAAGGGCACCCAAGGCCAGGGGCCGCAGATCGAGCAGCAGACCGCGCAGCTCCAGCAACAGCTCGGCAAGGCCACCCTCGCGATGCGGGTGTGGCTCGACGAGCAAGGCCGACTGTGGCGGCTCGAGACCACGCTGCCGGCGGGCGGTCAACCAGGGGCGCCCCCGCAGAAGATCACCCTTGTCGAGGACTTCTTCGACCACGGCGGCTCCATGAAGATCGAGCCGCCGGCGGAGGACGACACCGCGGACGTCACCAAGCAGGTGGTGCAGCAGCAGATCCAGCAGCAGCTGCAGCAACAGATGCAACAGCAACCGCAGCAGCAGCCACCGCCGCAACCGCAGCCAAAATCAAGCTGAACGAGCGGCTGTCCTAGATCTCGACGGTCGCCTCGCCGAGCTCGTCGGCGATCGCGACGTCGACCCCGTAGTCCACCGGGACCACCAGGACGCTGGGCAGCGGCAGGGACAGCGCGTGCTTGAGGCGCGGGGCGAAGTCGTCCGCGGACTCGATCCGCCACGCCGGCAGTCCGAAGGACTCCGCGAGCCGGCAGAAGTCCGGGTTGTCGAACTCGGTGCCGAAGTGCCGGCCGAAGCGCTGGGTCTGCTTCCAGGTGATCGAGCCGTACTGCCGGTTCTCCCAGATCACGTTGACGAACGCGGTGCCCAGCCGCTTCGCCGTCTCCAGCTCCTGGGCGTTCATCAGGAAGCCGCCGTCGCCGCTGACCGCTACCACGTTCGCCGTCGGATGTACCAGCTTGGCCGCGATGCCGCCCGGTACGGCGAAGCCCATGCCGGCCAGCCCGTTGGCGATCAGCGTCGTGCCCGGCTGGTAGGCGGGGAACATCCGGCCGATCCAGAGCTTGTGCAGCCCCACGTCGCTGATCAGCAGGTCGTCCCGGTCGAGCACGTCGCGGATGTCGGCGAGCAGCCGGGGCGGGCACATCGGAAACCTGTCGTCCGAGCGGGAGCTGCGCAGCAGGCCGAGGGCGGCGTCCCGGAGCCGGGGCGAGCCGCCCGCGCGTACCGCGCCGCGGCACTCCTCGGCAAGCCGGATGAGGATGTGGTAGAGGTCGCCGACGAGCTGGGCGGCCGGCGTGTAGTACGCGTCGACCTCGGCCGGCAGCGTGTCGATACACACGATCGTCTTGTCGCGGCCCGGGTTCCACTGCTTCGGCGACTGCTCCACCAGGTCGTAGCCGATCGTCACCACCACGTCGGCGTCGGCGAACCCGGCCATCCGGTAGTCCCCGGCCTGCAGCCCGGTGGCGCCGAGCGCTCGGGGTGAGTCCGCCGGCAGCAGCCCCTTGCCCATGAAGGTCTCGGCGACCGGGATGCCGGTGGCGCGGCTGAACTCGCGCAGCGCGTCCGCCGCCCGTCCCCGTACCACCCCGTTGCCGGCCAGCGCCACCACCTTCGACCCTGAGCGGATGATGTCGGCGGCCTGCAGGAGCGCGCGGGCGCTCGGCTCCGGGCGCACCGGCTCGGTGTGCGGCAGCGGCGTCGCGACCTCGGCCGGCACCGGGGCGGCCATCACGTCCTCGGGCAACTCCAGGTGGGTGGCGCCCGGCTTCTCCTGCTCGGCCACGGTGAAGGCCTTGCGTACGGTCTCGGTGACGATCGCCGCGTCGGAGACCCGGGCGTTCCACTTGGTCACCGGGCGCATCAGGGAGAGCACGTCGATGTACTGGTGGCTCTCCTTGTGCATCCGCTCCAGGTCGGCCTGCCCGGTGAGAACCACCAGCGGCGCGCGGTCGAGGTAGGCGTCGGCCACCGCTGTCACCAGGTTGGTGGCGCCCGGCCCCAGCGTGCCCAGCGCCACTCCCGCGCGCCCGGTCAACCGGCCCATCACGTCGGCGATGTACGCGCCGCCCTGCTCGTGACGCACCGGGACGAACGTGATGTTCGATCGATCCAGGGCGTCGTTCAGGTCAAGGGTCTCCTCGCCCGGTACGCCGAAGACGTAGCGCACGCCCTCCGCCTCCAGGCATTGGACCAGGACGTCGGCGGCACGGTCCACCTCGGAGTCTCCTCTCGCTACGCCGGCATGGCGATGTACTTCGTCTCGAGGAACTCGTCGATGCCCTCGATGCCGCCCTCCCGGCCGAGCCCGGAGTGCTTGACGCCGCCGAACGGTGCGGCCGGGTTGGAGACCAGACCGCGGTTGAGCCCGATCATGCCGTAGTCCAGCCGCTCCGAGACCCGCAGCGCCCGGTTGACGTCCTGGGTGTAGACGTAGGCGACGAGTCCGTACGGCGTGTCGTTGGCCCACGCGATCGCCTCGTCCTCGTCGGCGAAGGTGGCGATCGGCGCGACCGGTCCGAAGATCTCTTCATGCAGCAGCCGGGAACCCGCCCCGACCCCCGCGAGCACGGTGGGCGGGTAGAAGTACCCGGCGCCGGGCAGCGGCTCGCCGCCGGTCACCACCCGGGCGCCGTGGTCCACGGCGTCGCGCACCAGCGCGCTCACCTTGTTGCGTCCGTCCTCGTCGATGAGCGGTCCCACCTCGACGCCGGGCTCGGTGCCGCGCCCGACCCGCATCGCGGCGAGCCGTTCCGCCAGCTTGTCCGCGAACTCCTCGGCCAGGTTCCCATGGACGTGGAAACGGTTCGCCGCGGTGCAGGCCTCGCCGATGTTGCGCATCTTCGCCAGCACCGCCCCGTCGACGGCGGCGTCGATATCCGCGTCGGGGAAGACGAGGAACGGGGCATTGCCACCGAGTTCCATCGAGGTGCGCAGCAGGTTGCCGGAGGCCTGCCCCAGCAGCAGCCGGCCCACCTCGGTCGAGCCGGTGAACGACAGCTTGCGGGTGCGGGAGTCGGCGAGCACCGGTGCGACCACCTCGCCCGGCCTGCTGGTCGTGACGATGTTGAGTACGCCCTCGGGGAGCCCGGCCTCGGCGAGGATGTCGCCCAGCATTAGCGCTGACAGCGGGGTCTGCTCGGCCGGCTTGAGCACGATCGTGCACCCGGCGGCGATCGCCGGGCCGATCTTGCGCGTACCCATCGCCAGCGGGAAGTTCCACGGCGTCACCAGGACGCAGGGGCCGACGGGCTGACGCATCACCAGCATCCGAGACCCGCCGTCGGGGGAGCGGGCGTACCGTCCGGCGATCCGGCTGGCCTCCTCGGAGAACCAGCGGAAGAACTCCGCGGCGTAGGCGACCTCGCCGCGGGACTCCGCGACCGGCTTACCCATCTCCAGCGTCATGAGCAGGGCGAGGTCGTCGACCCGGGCCATGATGGTCTCGTAGGCACGGCGGAGGATCTCCGCGCGCTCCCGCGGCGGTGCCTGCGCCCAGGACTCCTGGACCGCGACGGCGGCGCCCAGCGCGGCGAGCGCGTCCTCCTCGCGGGCGTCGGCGACCTCGGCGAGCGTTTCTCCGGTGGCGGGGTCCACCACCGGAAACACCGCGCCGCCCTTCGCAGCGCGCCACGTGCCACCGACGAGCAACCCGGTGGGTACGCCGTCGAGGACGCGCCGCTCGTCGTCCGCCGTGATCGTGGCCGCGGTGGTCATCCGTGAACCATCTCCTCTCGGGTCTATGTTCCGAACGCGAGCGTACTCACGTCTTCACGGAGTTGGTGACCACATCCGCGCCCGAAATGCCCGTTTGCCTGGTCACCGACCCTGTCAAGGGGGAGGTAGCGTGCGCTTCATGGGGCTTCGCAGGTGGGACGGACTCCGCGGCCGTGGTCTCGTCCTGCTCATGCCGCTGGCGGTGTCCGTGTTCGCGGTGTTCGCCGTGGCCGCCGTCGTGGCGGCGGGGCCGTCCGGTACGCCCGACACCAGCTCCGCGCCGCCGGAGCGGGGCGCGTGGCCGGGTTGGGGGTTCACGCACACCCAGTACACGGCCGACGGCGACGCTGAACTCCGGCGACAGGAACGGGTTCCCGAGGTGAGGTAGGGCCCGCTGCATGGACCGCCACCGGGCCAGCTCCGCCTCGCCGAGGTCGCCGGGGTGAACGACAGTGATCTGCACAGTGGTCCTTACTCGTTCGTGTTCGGGCGTCCCGCGCCGCGGTTGGCACCACTGGCGCTCCGAAGCCGTCTCGCGGCGACACAGAGCGCGCAGATGCCGCCGACCGCCAGCACGCCGCCCCGCGGCGACCAGGCACCGAGCGCGAGCATCGTTTGGGCCACCAGGGCGTTGACGGCGATGGACCCCGCCATCGCGACAGCTATCGTGGCGATCGGCCCGCTGCCGGGCACCAGGCCGGCCACCGCCGCGGCGGGGTGCCACGGCGAGGAACACCAGGGTGAGCGCGTCGGTGGGCGGGGTCCGCACGCCGAGGACGGTGAGCACCGCGCCGAGGGTCCCGACGACGATCGCGGCCACGACGAGCCGCCGCGGCGAGATCGACCGCGCGCGAACCGAGGACATGCGGCAACTTCGCACATGTGAGGGGTAGGCGATCGAGGCAGGCGCGCCTGCGGGGTCCAATCTGGACCACGTGTTTTCCTTCGTCAACGTCCCTCGGCGTGTCCGGTGCGTCGGCGGCGCGCCGGCGGTTCGGCCGGTCGGAAGCCTCTTGGTTTCTGTTTCGCCCTCCACTGCTGCTAACATCACTGGGTCATTGCCCCGCTAGCTCAAGTGGCAGAGCAGCGGACTCTTAATCCGTGGGTTCGGGGTTCGAGTCCCTGGCGGGGCACCATCAGGGCCTTACTTGAACCACGCTCCTGCTCAAGCAGGTTGGCTCCAAGCAACGCCCTGGAGGAGGCCCCAACCAGGGCACCCTCACCATCGTGACCGTGAACAGCGCCTTCGCTCCAGAGGGCGCTGTTCACGTTTGGTAGCACCTCTGTCGCATCCGTCCCGGCGACGTGCGCTTCCACCTCGGTAGCCTGCCGCCTGGCTGCACGCCGTTGTTCGTACTGTCGGGCGGCCGGCACGATCTGGTCGAACGGCTCCTTGAACTCCTCATCAACCACGTCACCCTCATCGATCTTCAGCTTGGTGAAGACCAGTTGGGTCAGCAGCCGGCGTTCCGGCTCTGCCAGCCGCTGGTATAGCGCTTGCGGGTCACGCAGCGTTCACCGGCCTCTGGGAGCGGTGGCGGGACCGAACCCGGAGTCGCGACGATCCCGAGGCGTTGCTGTGGACCTGCAGCATCGTGACCACCGAAGCGCGGGGGTCGCTGGCGTGGCCGCACGACCCACACCGTCGTGTGCCCTGGGCGTCTTCGTGATCCTTGATACTGACAGCGTGTCTGCGGGGTGCCGAGTCGGGTGTGACCCTAGAGTGAGGTGCGCTGTTGGAGGGCTGCTTCTGCAGCGGAGGACCGATGTTCGTCATCCGCCCCGCCGGTACTGGGGACCAAGATCAGGTTTCGGCGATGGTGCGGGCTCGCGCCGACTGGTTGCATGAGCGTGGCTTGAATGGCTCGGATGGTTGGCGGAACTTCGCGGAGGACTACGGCCGGCAGGCTGCCGATTCGGGGTTTCCGGTCTGGGTGCTGACACGCGACGACAAGGTCGTGGGCGCTACGTGTTTGTATGAGGAGTCGCCGGCGTGGTTTTGGACTGAGGCCGAGCGAGCCGAGCCGGCGTTCTTCGTGGCCTCCACTGTGACTCATCCGGCGTTGGCGGGTCAGCGGGTCGGCTACCTGATGCTGCGCTGGGTACTCGACCACGCCGCTCGCACGGGGAAGAGGTGGGTTCGCCGCGGCACCTGGGAGCCTGGGCTGGTCCGCTACTACACCCAGGTTCAGGGCTGGACGATCGTGCGGCAAAAGGAACGCGACGGGGTGGTCGTGACGGGCCTCGCCCGCCTGGCCGAACTCCAGCCTGATCTGGGGGTGCGCGCAGCCGTCGCGGTCGAGTAGGCGGGCTGTACGCCGGGGAAGGTGTCAGGCGAAGGCGCGGATCGCGAGGTCGTGGGCGATGACCGCGAACAGTTCCGTGTCCCGGTCGGCGAACGCTCCGCCCGCGATACGGTCGCGGGTGGCGGTCAGGCCGTCGGGGTCGACGAAGCCCTGGTCGATCAGCGGGGAGCCTTCGGCCAGCATGCGATCGATGTGGATTAGGCCGTGCCGGCGGATGGCTTCGCGCATGACCTCGGCGAAGTTCTCCGTCAGCTTCGGGTGAGTCAGTTCGCCGCCGCAGCCGAGGCGTTCGAGCCGGGTCCGGTGGATGCGTTTGCGGCGTCGCCATTCCAGCGGTAGCCATTCCCCGAAGCGGATCAGCTCGGGATCGGCCAGCGGATGCACGGGCCAGATCCCGGCGCGCAGGAACGACGGGGCCGCGCATGCTTGAGAGATCAGGGTCATCTCGTTGACCATCGCGGCCGGTGCCGTGCCCTCGTCAGCGTGCTCCAGACAGGCCAGGGCGCGTCGGCCAAGCCATGGCTTGGGTTCGAGGTCGACACCGTGCGGGGGATGGGGCCACTCGGCGACAGTCGGGGCCACCATCTCATCGCCGCCGATCCCGGTGAAGACCGTCCGAACGCGGCGTTCGGCCAGCCGGTCGAGGAGCACGCTCTTGGCTTCGTCGTAGGGATCCTCATACGGGCTGACCGGGACGCCGCGTGCTCGCCGCCCGCCGGGTGCGAACGGTAGCAGGTGGTCCATGCCGACGATCACGTCGGCGCCGAGACCCAGCCGGGTCATGAACGCGGCTCTGCGGCGGGCCTGTTGGAGGGCCGCGTCGCCGACGATCAGCAGCGCGCAGGCGGTAACCCGGCCCGGATGCAGGTTCCCGAGGGCGGCGGCGACGTTGGCCGAGTCCTGGCCGCCGGAAAGCTCGACGCAGGACGTGGCGGGATCGTAGATGTGCTGGGAAATCGCTCGGCCCAGCAGATGCTCGTAGACGACGACGACGACGTCGGCCCCGTCGCGTAGCTGGCGGGCACGCGAGTGTAGTGCCGGCTCGGGATAGCGCAATGCCAGCCCGGACGCGTCGAACACTGCGGTCGATCTTTCGGTCAGCCGGGTGATCCCCGCGAAGACCGTGTCGTGGCCGTAGCGGAACCGGATGCCCAGCAGCCGGGCGACCTCACGCTCGACGAGCTTCGTGGGGTCGACGTGGTCGCGCAGGTCCGCAAGGTCCCACGAGCCGTACAGGGTGCCGTGGCCTGCGGTCAGGTACAGGGGCGCGACGCCCCCTGGCCCGGTCGATAGCACGATGCGACCGGTGGTGAGCGCCACCCGGGTGAATTCCAAGGACCAGCCGGGAGGATCGAGGTCACCCGCCGTGCGCTCGCGGACGGTGACGCGGACCGTCGACCCCTCGGTGACCGACTGCCGCTCCAGCGCCGGATGGGCGTACGGCTCGATCCACGATCTGCCGGATCTCCACCGGCCGTCAGCCCACGTCCACGGGCCGATGGCATCGCGCAACGCGATCTTCAGCTTCAGCATCCACGGACACCGTGAGATAAGTGGTCGCGCTGCGGTTCAGGTCTCGATGGTGTCTTGGGTGTTGTAGCCGTCCGAGGAGCCGGACTCTTTCTTGTAGGCGTAGCGGTCCGCTAGCTCCGGGATTCTCCACTCCGCCTCGCCGATGAACAAGTCATCGACCTCGGCGGGCAGTTCTTGCGGCCCGCCGCCGGGCGAGTTGGTGAGCAGATCGGGCTGTTCGGGTTCGTGTGATGTCTTCATGGCTGCTATTCCCTTCTCCTCGGAACCTGCGACCTGGTCGTCGCGGCCCTCACGTCCCCACGCGGTCGCTCGCCACTCCTCGTGCCAGCCAGGACGGTCGTCGTAGGACGCGACAAGAAAGCGGATGACGGTCAGCAACTCCCTCAAGGCCGGGTCACGCGCAGCTACCACGACAACGCCGTCTCGGATGACCTCGTACCGCTCGATGATTCGTCGTGCGGCCTCGACCTTGCGGCACACACGGAACGGGTCGTGGCGGTCGAGGTGCTCAGCGACCTGGACATCAGCGCTGTAAGCGGCGTAGCGGTTCCAGACCCGACGCGCTGCCTGCTCGTCCTCATCGAGCTGCTGCCGCAGGAACGCGATCAGCTCACGGGCGAGGGCTTGCCAGGTCACGCCGCGGCGGCGGTATTCGTGTGCGTCGTTCGGGGCCCCAACGAAGTAGCCCTTGCCCATGTGGGCTCCTACCAGCCCCTCATTGATGAGAAGGCCGAGTGCCTTGCGGACCGTATTGCGGCTCACCTTGTAGCTCTCGATGAGCATGCTCTCGGATGGAAGCCGGTTGCCGGGCTGCACCTCGCCGGTCTCGATCTTGTGCCGTAGGTCGGCGGCCACACGCCGGTATCGGGGCCGTTCGTTCACGCCCCGCTGGGGGGAGGCTTCGTCACCGATCACTTCATGTCCTCCGCAGCCACCTTGCGCTGGGTACCGACATCGCGGCCGGGGGCTGTGTCGCACCCATCGTCACCACGCCAGGTCGCGCCGCAGTGGCGGCATTCGTGTGGTGCGTTCGGGTGCCGCAGCACGACGTGGCCTCTGCCGTGTTGGGCCTTCACCACGCGCTCGTAGATGAGGAAGCTGAACGCCCTGCGGGCCGTGCTCTTGCTCACGTCATACCGCGTGAGGAGCACAGTCTGCGATGGCAGCAGGTCACCGGGCTGATACCGGCCCGTCTCGATCTCTCGACGCAGATCGTTAGCGATGCGCCGGGAAAGCGGGAGATCGTTCTCTGTCATCTCTTGCATCTCTTGTTGGTCCATCGAGCATGCGCTGCGGGTCCAGGGGAACTCGACTGTTGCATTGCAGGCAGTCCTCGCGCGGCTCCTGGTGATCTTCGTAGACGAACTCGGCGAGATCGCAGATCACCTCCGCGTAGGCGTCCCAGAACTCCGGATGCCGCTGGTACATGCCGGCACTCACATACGCGGCCAGGAGCTGCTGCTTGAAGCTGATCTCGCGTAGCGCCCGTTTGGGGTCGGGGGCCTCCTTGGCGGCCTCTTCGTCCTCGGCCAGCCGACCGTGCAGGTACAGGACTAACTCAGCCATCTCTGGCAGGTGCTTGGATCGCAGCCACTCCGCGACCTCGGCCGCCTTGACGATCCAGCCCCGATTATCGGTGAACCGCTCGAAATCCATCCCCGGCGCTTCCTCCCTTCAATGTCGAAACACTCGTGGCCCCGGCCGAGAGTCGGCATCCCGAAGCACTTCCGCTCTCCCGGCCGGGAGTAAGTGGCCGGCCCGGACGCGGGGCGCGTCGGGGAGTGCGACCAACGTCCGGGCCGGTGTCCGGTCAGGGGTGGTCGGACCCTTTCCTTTCACCCCCTCCCGGACGTCTCTGGTGGCCGCGCGGCCGGGTCGTGGATTCGCTCCCGGATCGGCCTGGGGGGCCGGACCGATCGGGGGCCCGGCCGCGCGACCCGAGGCCGGCCCTGGGCATGCGAGGTGGCCACGATCGGCCCAGGGCCGGGGATCTAAGGGCCGCGAACCCCGGGTGGGGTCCCTCGCGTCTGTCGGCTACCGAACGCCCGGGGCCGCAGCCGCGCGGCTCCGGCCGGGGCAGGACCGTAGGGCAGCCACCCCCAGCCGGACGTCTCATTGGCCTCGCCTCGCGATCATCTCGTCCCGCAGCCGCTCCAGCCTCCGGACCTTTTCTTGGGCTTGCATGGTCACGTGCTCGATAGCGCGATCAAGCTCGGCGATCACGTTGCGTCGACCCTGCAGGTAGCCGATGCTTACGGGACGCGGCAGGGACTCGTCGGCACCGTCGCCGCCCGGGCGGCCGTGTCGAATGCCGGCCGCGGAATGAGGGGTTGACGCGTCGGGACGCTCGCGCGGCACGTCCCCGTCATCGGCTCGCCGCTGGGCCCTATCCATTGGCAGTCTCCGGGAGGTGGCCGACGCCGCCCAGAATGCGCACGTTGGTCGGTGCTCCGGCAGGTCTCGGCCACTGCGACACCTCGACCAACCCAGGCACGACCAGCTCGAAGCCCGCAAACCAGCTCTCGATCTGCTCGGCCGGGCGAAACACCACCGGCACGTTCGCCTTGGCGTAGATCTGTTCGATCCGGGCTACCGCCTCAGGGTCACTGTCGGTCGAGGTGGCCGCCGACAGCACTAAGAAGCTGCCCGGCGTCATCGCCTCCCGGAACGCCGCCACGATCCCAGCCGGGTCCTCGGCGTCGGTGACAAAGTGCAAGACGGCCACCAGCGAGACCGCCACCGGACGTGACAGGTCAAGGATCTCGTGCAGCTTGGGGTCAGCGAGGATGTCCCGTGGCCGGCGCAGGTCGCCGTCGATGATGCGGATACCGTCGTGGCATTCCGCCAAGGCGCGGTCGTGGGTCAACACGACGGGATCGTTGTCCACGCCAACGGTGCGGGCGTGTGGGTGGACCTGGCGGGCCACCTCGTCCACGTTCGGGAAGGTCGGGATGCCAGTGCCGATGTCCAGGAACTGGTCGATGCCCTGCTCGGCGCAGTACCGCACCGCCCGCACTAGAAACCGACGGTTGGCGCACGCCAACTGGCGGGCCTCGGGGAACACCTCCAGGACCTGCTCGGCAGCCCGCCGATCGGCCGGAAAGTTGTCCTTGCCACCTAGTGTTCTGAGTCATTAATTCATCTTTAGCTGTTACTGTTGGGTGATGCCGAGTCCGAAGCTTGCGCCGGTAGAGCTGTCGGTGGAGGAGCGGCAGGCGCTGGAAGGCTGGACGCGTCGTCGGAAGACTGCCCAG
>WHSR01000031.1 GCA_009379995.1 Streptosporangiales bacterium | reverse complement strand
GCCAGGGCACCGCCGAGATCGCCCGGGCGCTGGCGTACTCCGAGCGGACGGTGAAGAACATCATCCACGACATCACCACCCGCCTTCAGCTGCGCAACCGGGCACACGCCGTGGCCTACGCCGTGCGCGAGGGCCTCATCTAGATCTAGTCAGTTGGTCGGCGAGGGCTCCGCGGATGGCTTCGCCGACTCGGCCGGCTCCGGTGCGTGGTGACCGTTGTGGACTTGGTGCACGCGACGTCGGCGGGGTGATCGGAAGCGGCCGCCGACAAGCTGGGATGCTGGTGGCGTGTGCGGGAGGTTCACGTCGGCGGCGTCGCAGCTGACGCTGCTGGATCGGTTCGGGGTGGGTCCGGATGCGTGTGACGAGCCGCTGGAGCCGAGCTACAACGTGGCCCCACGGATCCGGTGTATGCGGTGCTGACCAGCCGGTTCAGGGGTGCCCTGAGGCATGCCGAGCCGGTGAGGCAGCTCCGAACCCTTCGGTGGGGATGTTGACCGGACTACGCGGCGACACGCAGAGCGGCGTACCAGATGGTTGCGCGGCCCCTGTGGTGAGCGACATCGCCAAAGCTCGCCGCAACGGTGGGTCGCCTACTAGCGCAGGTTGGGCGGGTTCGGCCCCCTTGTTGCTGGGTTAAGCCCTGCCACGCCAAGTCTCGGAACAGAACTTCTCTTCCTCCCCGTTGGACAGGCAGACATGGAGGGTCACTCGCCGGCCCTCCGTGATGTTGCGTGTGTATCCTTCGCAGTTGCCGTTGCCGCCGGCCCTCAGCCGCTTACCAACCCAACCGGGCCCGGGCTTGTCTACCCACAGCCATGCGACGGCCGCCCAGCCGTCCTCTTCTATGTCACAGACCGAGAAATGCTCTGGGGTCCTGCCCAAGAACCTCGTCTTCCCGCCGGGATCGGCGTCTGAGGTGTAGATCCATCCGGAGCCCGCATAGGCGGTGCCCGACCCGGCCATTACCGACGCGGTCACCGCGACCACCATCGCCGCTGCTGCCGCCGCCATCCTGGCCGTGACTGTTGCCTTCATTGCGCTCCTTTCTGCGGTCAACGTCGGTAGGTGCGCGAGTTGCAGGTTGTCGGCGCCGAGGCGTTGCAGACGCGGATCTTCACCCGGTCGGCCGCGCCGATCGGTAGCGTGTACGACCGCGTGCCCTCGTCCAGCCGCTGCGTGAACGAACGCAGCAACGCGCCGTCACGGTAGGCGTCGAAGCGGGCGATCGTCCCACCCAGACCATCGTCATGGGTCTCGCCTCGCAGGTTGCCGGAGCTGCCCCAGGTGATCGCGCCGGACGTGCCGTGCGCCGCGCAGCCGCGTGGCCCGCACACCTTGTAGGGCGTCGTGGCCGGGGCCGCTGGCGCGGCAACAGCCGTGGGGGGCGATGGCCGCACCGAGGCCGCCGGCCGAGGCCGCGAGTCCGGCAGCCACCACTGCTCTCCGTAGCATGTGCTCCCCGTTCGTCTTGCCCAGCCCTCGATGAAGGGTGACCAGCTCACCGGCATTCAACATCGGTGGCGCGTGTATCGCATCGCTCCTGCGGCCAGGGCCAAAACACCCAGCTAAGGCGCAGGGAGGGCGTACACGCAGTAGTGACTTCAAGGATGAGAAGCCGGTTGCCGTCCGAGCGCTTGACCAGGCCGCCACCGGCGGCCACCGGAAACGGCCGTTATCACATGCTCACCGAACCGATGGACTGGAACCACGGCGGCCGCGCCTACACCAGTACCCGTCGACGCGCGACGGCTCGGGGTCAGCTGGGCGTGCTGCGTCGGGAGGTTCTCGAAGAAGATGGTGGCCGAGGATGTCGAGAACGGCCTGGTGGCTCCGTCCCAGGGGCAGATGCGGCCACCGTGGGTACCACACCAAAGGAGACCCAGCATGACGATCCAGCGGATGGACCACGTCGGCGTTGTTGTCGACGACCTCGAGGCTGCTACCGCGTTCTTTGTCGAACTTGGTCTGGAGTTGGAGGGCGAGGCGGCAGTCGAGGGACCGTTGGGTGGACCGCGTCGTTGGGCTCGACCATGTCCGAGTCGACGTCGCAATGGTGCGGACTCCGGACGGCCACGGCCGGCTTGAGCTGACGAAGTTCCACACGCCGACGGCGGTCAGCGCTGAGCCGAAAAACGCACCGGCGAACACGCTGGGTATACGTCGCATCATGTTCGCCGTCGAAGACATTGAGGACGTCCTTGCCCGCCTGCATGCCCATGGCGCCGAACTCGTTGGCGAGCTGGAGCAGTACGACAGCTATCGGCTCTGCTACGTCCGCGGCCCCGAGGGCATCATCGTCGCGCTGGCCGAGCAGCTCAGCTGAAGCGTTCGAAGCAGAACGGTAGGTGGGAGCAACGGTCTGCTGTGCAGAAACGGTCGTCTCTGCACGCGATGAGGTGGTAAGTCCGGTAAAGGGCCTCATCCCCTCGTGGGCACGGGACCCCAAGGGTGCGGCGCATCGCATCAACGCGCGGGTCGAAACGGTGCAGGACAAGCCGTCGTTCCCGAGTGGTATTCCGACAGCGGCGAAGGAGCCGGGAGACGGTCAGGGAAGCAGCCCGTCCTTATCCGTCCCTTCGACGGCACGGTGTTGCCGATGGCCGGGGTTTACGAGAGGGCCGCGGGCATCGGGGAAGACTGGGTCCCCCGCGAGCTACGGCATACGTTCGTGTCGCTGCTCAGCGACCACGGCGTCGCCATCGAGACGATCGCCGATCTTGTCGGACACTCCGGGACCACCGTGACGGAGACCGTCTACCGACACCAGCTCAAGCCCGTGATCACGGCTGGCGCCGAGGTCATGGACAAGATATTTCCAACGAAGTCCGCATGAGTGGCTCCCTGATTGGCTCCCTTGATCTTGCTCGTCCCATCCGAACAGGGCAAAGATCGTGTTGGTTTGGTAACGCATCGGTAGCGAAACCGGTACGACGCTTGGGCGTAGCCTGCACCGAGGGTTATCGTCCGTCGCGTTCCTGCGCTGACCAGGGCGTGGGGGAGGGAAGGAGCAACGGTGCGCCGAATGCGTGTAAGGAGAGTGGCCGCCGTCGCCCTGGCCGGCGCGCTCGTGGCCATGGGCGTCGCGAGCTGTGGCGGTGGCGAGACGACAGCGGGGGGTGGTGGTGGCGAGCAGTCCCTGAAGGTGGGTCTCGCCTACGACATCGGCGGCAGGGGAGACAAGTCGTTCAACGACGCCGCCTTCCGCGGTCTGCAGCGGGTGCAGAAGGAGCTCAACCTGGAGGTCAAGGACCTCGCCGCCACCGAGGGCGAAAGCGACGCGGACAAGGCGTCCCGGCTCAAGCTGATGGCCGACACCGGCTACAACCCGATCATCGCTGTCGGCTTCGTCTACGCGAACGCGGTGAAGGAGGTCGCGCCGAAGTACCCCAACGTCACGTTCGCCATCGTGGACGACGAGACGGTCAAGGGGTCTAACGTCGCGAACCTCGTCTTCGCCGAGGAGCAGGCGTCGTACCTCGTCGGTGCGGCGGCCGCCGCCAAGTCCGAGGCCGACAACATCGGCTTCGTCGGCGGGGTGGACACCCCGCTGATCAAGAAGTTCGAGGCCGGGTACGTGGCCGGCGCCGAGAAGATCAACCCGGATGTCGAGGTGCAGGTCGGCTACCTCTCCCAGCCGCCCGACTTCTCCGGGTTCCGGGACCCGGCCAAGGCCAAGACCATGGCCGACGGTATGTACGACAAGGGCGCCGACGTCGTCTACCACGCCGCGGGCCTGTCCGGCAACGGCCTGTTCGAGGCCGCCGCGGGGCAGAAGAAGTGGGCGATCGGGGTCGACTCCGACCAGTATGTGTCCGCGCCGGGCGACCAGAAGCAGTACATCCTGACCTCCGCGCTCAAGGGGGTCGACGTCGCCGTGTTCGACTTCGTCAAGTCGGTGGGCGACAAGACGTTCAAGCCGGGCGTCCAGCGGTTCGACCTGGCCGACAACGGGGTGGGTTACTCGACGTCCAACCCGGAAATCAACGACGTCAAGCCGAGGCTCGAAGAGCTGAAGCAGCAGATCATCGACGGCGAGATCACCGTGCCGACCGAGCCGTGACCGACGACGTACGCGAGCCATAGGGGAGCGAGCCAGGGACACCGTGACGCAGACCCAGCCCGACACCCCGGCGCCGGGCGAAAGCGCGCCCCCCGCGGTCGAACTGCGGGGGATCGGCAAACGCTTCCCCGGCGTCGTCGCCAACCACAACGTGGACGTCACTGTGCGACACGGGGCCGTGCACGCGATAGTTGGCGAGAACGGCGCCGGCAAGTCCACGCTGATGAAGATCCTCTACGGCATGCTCCGGCCGGACGAGGGGACCATCGCGATCGACGGCGAGACCGTGGCCTTCCATTCGCCCGCCGACGCGATCGCCCGGGGGATCGGCATGGTGCACCAGCACTTCATGCTGGCCGACAACCTGACGGTGCTGGAGAACATCGTCCTCGGCGCCGAGCACCTGCACGGCATCGCCTCCGGCGCGCGCCGGCGCATCGCGGAGCTGTCCGACGCGTACGGACTCGGCGTGCAACCTGACCGCCGGGTCGAGCACCTCGGCGTCGGCGACCGGCAGCGGGTCGAGATCCTCAAGGTCCTCTACCGGGGCGCGCGCATCATCATCCTCGACGAGCCCACCGCGGTGCTCGTACCGCAGGAGGTCGACGAGCTGTTCGGCAACCTGCGCGAGCTGCAGCGCGAGGGGCTGACCGTGCTGTTCATCTCGCACAAGCTCGACGAGGTGCTCGCCGTGGCCGATGCGATCACGGTCATGCGCGACGGCACCACCGTCGCCTCGGTACGGCCGAGCGAGGTCACCGCCCGGGAACTGGCCGAGCTCATGGTGGGCAGCGAGCTCCCGGTTCCGGAGCTGCGGGAGTCGACGGTCACCGACGTCCCGGCGCTGACCCTGGAGGGCGTCTCGGTCCTCTCCGCCGAGGGCCGAGCGCTGGTCGACTCCGTCTCGCTGGCCATCCACCGGGGCGAGATCCTCGGCATCGCCGGGGTCGAGGGCAACGGCCAGGCCGAGCTGGTCGAGGCGATCATGGGAGTCCGCCCGGTCGCCGCCGGGCGTGTCCTGCTGGAAGACCTCGACATCACCGGGTGGACCACCCGGCGGCGCCGGGAGGCCGGGATCGGGTACATCCCGGAGGACCGCCAGCGTCACGGTCTGCTGCTGGAGGCGCCGCTGTGGGAGAACCGGGTGCTCGGTCACCAGACCCAGCCGCCCAACGTCAAGCGGCTCGGCGGGTGGATCGGCGGATGGGTCGACCGGTTGGGCGCGCGCCGCGACACCCGGCGGATCGTCGAGACCTACGAGGTGCACACGCCCGGCGTCGACGTGCCGGCGACCTCGCTTTCCGGAGGAAACCAGCAGCGGCTCATCGTCGGCAGGGAGATGACCGGCAGCCCTCGGGTCCTGATCGCGGCGCACCCCACCCGCGGGGTCGACGTCGGCGCGCAGGCGGCCATCTGGGGTTTCCTGCGTGAGGCCCGGGCGGAGGGGCTCGCGGTGTTGTTGGTGTCGGCGGACCTCGACGAGCTGATCGGCATGTCGGACGCGCTGTATGCGCTCTGCCGCGGCCGGCTGGTCGCGCGGGTGGACCCAGCAACCGTCACACCCGAGGAGCTCGGCATCGCCATGACCGGCGGCATGCCCGGAGCGGGGTGACCGATGCCCTTGATCGCTGGTCGCCTGGGCCGGATAGGGCTCCCCGTGGTCGCCGCTGCTGTGGCGCTGGCCTTCGCCGCGGCCGTCACCTCGGCCGTGCTCGCCGCCACCGGCGCGAACCCGCTCGCGGCCTTCCGGCAGATGATCGGCTACGGGAGCCAGCCCGACAGCGTGGTGAACATCATCAACCGTGGCACCACGTACTACCTGTCGGCCGTCGCGGTGGCCATCGGCTTCCGGATGAGGCTGTTCAACATCGGGGTCGACGGGCAGTACCGGCTGGCGGCGATGCTGGCCGCGGCGTTCGGCGGCTTCGTCGCGCTGCCGCCGGTGCTGCACCAGGCGGCGGTCATCGTGGTGGCCGCCCTCGTCGGCGGCCTATGGGCGGGCATCGCCGGGGTGCTCAAGGTGACCCGAGGGGTGAGCGAGGTCATCTCGACGATCATGCTGAACTTCATCTCCACCGGGATCATCGCCTTCCTGCTCCGGCCCAACCTGTTCGCCGTCCAGGTGCAGGGGAGCAACAACATCGGGACCCCGCCGATCCCGCCGTCCGGCCGGGTGCCGGGCTTCCCGCTCACCGGAGCGTCGATCCAGGTCTTCGGGTTGGTCCTGCTCGCGGTGGCGGTCGGCGTCGCCTTCGCGGTGCTGGTCGGCCGCACCCGGTTCGGCTTCGACCTGCGCGCCGCGGGGCTGTCCCCGAGCGCGGCGGTTGCCAGCGGGGTCAACGTGCCCCAGATGGTGGTCGCCACGATGGTGCTGTCCGGCGCGGTGGCCGGGCTGCTCGGCATGCCGCAGCTCCTCGGCGACTCCTTCACCTACGCCCTGGACTTTCCGACCGGCCTCGGGTTCACCGGCATCGCGATAGCGCTGTTGGGCCGCAACCATCCGGTGGGCATCGCGTTCGCCGCGCTGCTGTGGGCGTTCCTCGACCAGTCGGCGCAGATCCTCGACCTCTTCGGCATCGCCAAGGAGATCGTGATCATCACCCAGGCGACGGTGGTGCTGTCGGTGGTCGTCGTGTACGAGGTGGTACACCGGTTCGTCCTCGCCCAGCAGCAGCGTGCGGTCGGCGAGCAGCTCGGGGCCGACGAACGGGTCGCCGGAGCGACGGCATGACCGATCAGAGGCAGGCGACGGCTGCCCGGCCGGCAACCTCACCGGGATGGGCGGCCGTGATGCGGCTGCGGCCCCGTCATCGGGCCGTCCTCGCCTTGGTCCTGGTGATCGTCGTGCTGGCGACCGTACGGATCATCAGCGGGGCGCACGAGCTCACCTCCGGCGGCACGGTGGGGGCGGCGCTGGTGCTGGCCGTACCGATCGGCCTCGCGGCACTCGGCGGACTGTGGGCCGAACGCTCCGGGATCATCAACATCGGCCTGGAAGGCATGATGATCCTCGGGACGTGGTTCGGTGGCTGGGGCGCCTACATGTTCGGCAGCCCGTGGATGGGCCTGCTCACCGGCGTGCTCGGCGGAGCGCTGGGCGGGCTGATCCACGCCCTGGCGACGGTGACGTTCGCTGTCGACCACATCGTTTCCGGCGTCGCGATCAACATCCTCGCCTTCGGCCTTGCCCGCTACCTGTCCATCGTCTACTTCGCGGAAAAAGAGGGCGGCGGGGCCAGCCAGTCTCCGCCGCTGCCCGGCTTCGGTTCGGTGGGCGTCCCGGGCGTCGGGGCTCCGCTCGCCCGCCTCGAGCAAACCCACTGGTTCCTGCTTGCCGACCTCGCCGGGATCGTCCGCGGCCTGACCACCGGTCTTTCCGTACTGACCCTGATCGCCCTGCTGCTCGTCCCGCTGTCGTACGTGATCCTGTGGCGCACCTCGCTCGGGCTGCGGCTGCGGTCGGTCGGGGAGAATCCGGTAGCCGCGGAGTCGTTGGGCGTGCCCGTCTACACGATGAAGTACCTAGCGGTGGTCATTTCCGGTGCGCTCGCCGGCCTCGGCGGCGTGTTTCTCGCGATGGTGGCCTCGTCGGCGTACCAGGAGGGGCAGACCGGGGGCCGCGGCTACATCGGTCTCGCGGCCATGATCTTCGGGAACTGGCGGCCCGGCGGCCTGGCGGCGGGCGCGGGCCTGTTCGGCTTTGCCGACGCCCTGCAGCTGCGCGGCAACATCGACGCGGTGCACGCGCTGCTCCTGGTCGTGGCGGCCGGCCTGGGAGTGCTCGCGGTGGTGGCCGCGATGCGGCGCCGGCCGGTCGCGGCAGTGCTCTCCGCGGTCTTCGCCGCCGCGCTGTTCGCGTGGTTCTTCGCCAGCGACACAGTGCCCCGGCAGATCGTGAGCTACACGCCGCACATCACCACGCTGCTCGTCCTGTCACTGGCCACCCAGCGGCTGCGCCCGCCCGCCGCCGACGGCCTGCGGTACCGGAAGGGCGAGGGCGGGTGAGCCCGCTGCGCCGGGCTGGATCTCCGGGTTGGCCATGAGCATCCGCTGGGAGGGGTTGCGGGCGGCCGCGCGGGAGGCCATGGGCCGGGCGTACGCACCGTACTCGCGCTTTCCGGTCGGGGCCGCCGGACTCGTCGACGACGGCCGGATGGTGGCCGGCTGCAACGTGGAGAACGCCTCGTACGGCCTCGGGCTGTGCGCCGAATGCGGGCTCGTCTCCGCGCTGCATGCCGGGGGCGGTGGCCGGTTGGTGGCTGTCGCCTGCGTGGACGGCCGGGGTGCGCCGCTGCTGCCGTGCGGGCGATGCCGGCAGCTACTCTGGGAGCACGGCGGGGCCGACCTGCTCGTCGACACCGCGGACGGCCCGCGTCGGATGGCCGAGCTGCTGCCCCGAGCCTTCGACGCGACCGACCTGAGTTCATGACTAGAGCCCCGTCTACCAGGCAATGCGCCAAAGTTGTAGTGATCTTTGCGCTGCAGTTGTAGCGTGGGGTGCGCGAATATTTCAGTGATCATGGCGCTATAGTTTCACTCACGGCTACCCCAAAGATCAGTGGAGGTACGGCGGCATGATCCGTGAGGGCTACCTGCCCCGTCTTGTCGACCCGTTGCTCGGGGAGCTGTTGGCCTCGTTTCCCGCGTTGTTGGTCACCGGTCCGCGCGGTACCGGAAAGACGACGACGGCGGCTCGGCATGCGTCAACGGTGATCCGGCTGGACAGCCCCGGCGACGCCAACCTTTTCAGCGCCGACCCCGATGCCGCCTTGCGTGGGCTTCCGGAGCCGATTCTGCTGGACGAATGGCAAGCCGTGCCGGACGTACTGGGAGCGGTCAAGCGAGCGGTCGACACGGACTCACGGCCTGGGAGGTTCCTGGTCACCGGCAGTGTGCGCGCTGACCTGAGGGCTCGTACCTGGCCCGGTACGGGACGACTGATACGAGTCCCGCTATGGGGGCTCACCGTACGGGAGATTCAAGGGCGATCCGGTGCGGCGACGGTTCTGGACAGACTGGCGTCCCAGGGTACGGATGCTCTCGAGAACCCCGCCGATCCGCCGGATCTGCGGGGTTACGTCGATCTCGCGCTGGCCGGTGGGTTCCCCGAACCGGCGCTGCATCACAGCGCAACGGAGCGCAGGCTATGGCACGAGAGCTACCTCGACCACGTCATGACGCGCGACACTGAATTGATCGACACCAGCCGAGATCCGGTGCGGCTGGCACGCTACTTCGAGGCGTTGGCCGCGAGTACGGCAGGCGTTGTCGCGGAGAAGACACTCAGAGACGCTGCGCAGATCAGCTACAACACCGCCGTGGCGTACGAACGACTGCTGAATAACCTGTTCCTCGTCGACCCGGTGCCCGCATGGTCCGGCAACCGGCTCAAGCGTCTGGCGCGGCAACCCAAGCGCTATGTCGTCGACCCTTCTCTTGCTGCGGCATCCCTGCATCTCGACGCCACAGGTGTGCTGCGCAGTGGCGACTTTCTCGGGAGAGTGCTCGAGACATTCGTGGCCGCGCAGATCCGAGCCGAGCTTTCCCTGTGTGGGAGCCGCCCCAGCCTGTATCACCTTCGCGACCAGGACGGTCGCCGCGAAGTCGATCTTCTTCTTGAGCTTGCGACTGGTCGGGTGGTCGCGATCGAGGTCAAGGCGAAGGCCGGGCCCAACCGCACGGCGGCCAAGCATCTGGAGTGGTTGCGTGATCAGATCGGTGAGCAGTTCGTCGCCGGAATCGTGCTGCACACCGGTCCGTACGTGTACCGGCTCGCGGACCGGATAGTGGCGGCTCCGATCGCGGCCTTGTGGAGTTGACCAAATGGACACGGTAGACGTCATTCGCGCCAAGCGGGACGGCGGTGAGCTCATCGCCGAGCAGATCCACTGGGTGATCGATGCCTACGTGCGCGGGGACGTCGCCGAGGAGCAGATGGCCGCCCTCGCCATGGCGATCCTGCTGCGCGGGATGACGCGGCGCGAGATCGCCGACTGGACCGAGGCGATGATCCGCTCCGGGGAGCGGATGGACTGGTCGGCCCTCGGCCGTGCGTGCGTGGACAAGCACTCGACCGGTGGTGTCGGCGACAAGATCACGTTGGCGCTGGCGCCGGCGGTCGCCGCCTGCGGCGTCGCCGTGCCGCAGCTTTCCGGCCGCGGCCTCGGCCACACCGGCGGGACGCTGGACAAGTTGGAGGCGATCCCGGGCTGGCGGGCGACCCTCACGCCCGAGGAGATGCTGCGGACCCTGCGCGAGGTGGGCGCGGTGGTGTGCGCCGCGGGGGAAGGGCTGGCCCCTGCCGACCGCAAGCTGTACGCCCTGCGCGACGTCACCGGGACCGTCGAGTCCATCCCGCTCATCGCCAGTTCGATCATGAGCAAGAAGATCGCCGAGGGCGCCGGGGCGCTCGTGCTTGACGTGAAGGTGGGCTCCGGGGCCTTCATGAAGACCCGGGATGACGCCCGGAGGCTCGCCGGGACCATGGTGGCGCTCGGTGCTGACCACGGCGTGCGTACCGTCGCCCTGCTCACCGCCATGGACCGGCCGCTCGGCCGTGCGGCCGGCAACGCCCTCGAGGTCGCCGAGGCCGTCGAGGTACTGGACGGCGGCGGCCCCGCGGACGTGGTGGCGGTGACCGTGACGCTGGCCCGGGAGATGCTCGCGACGGTCGGCGGCGGGCACGGCAAGGACCCGGCCGACGCGCTGCGGGACGGGTCGGCGATGGACGTGTGGCGGCGGATGGTGCGTGCGCAGGGCGGCGATCCCGACGCGCCGCTGCCCCGGGCCCGCGAGACGCACCACGTACCGGCCCCGGTGTCGGGGACCCTGCGCCGGCTCGACGCCTACGCCATCGGTGTCGCCGCCTGGCGGCTCGGCGCCGGTCGGGCCCGCAAAGAGGACGACGTGTCACCCAGCGCCGGAGCGGTACTGCACGCGAAGCCCGGCGACCCGGTTCGGGCGGGCGAGCCGCTGGTGACCCTGCACACCGACGAGCCGGGGCGCTTCCCCCGCGCGCTAGAGGCGCTGGACGGCGCCATCGAGATCGATCCCGGCGGGGCGGGGCCGGACGACCTGCTTCCCTTGGTCATCGAGCGGGTCGCCGAGCAGTCCGCTTAGCGTTGCGGGCCGATCAGGTCAACGTGCAGCTGTTGGTTGATCCACAGCGCGAGGATCGCGACGACGACCACCGCGATGGTCAGCCGGGTCCACCGGATCCGTACGTTGAACCACCGACCGGTCAGCGCCCCGGCGGCGGTACGCAGCACCAGGAACACCGCGCCGGCAACGAGCGGGATGCCGATCGGGTTGTGCTGGAACGACGACCCCCACTCACCCATCATGGCGAGCCGCACGGCCCGGGTCGCCCCGCACGTAGGGCCCATGATCCCCAGGTGGTGCAGCGGGCCGTGCAGTTCGACCGGGGGCAATCCGAACGCGGCCAACAGCGCCCCGGCGGCCAGGCCGGCGACGGCGAACAGGGTGACGACCCGGTGCCGGTCGACCCGCTCCACGGAGAAGCCGATCGGCCAGCCGCGGGACACCGCCACGCGGCCCTGACGGGCCGGGGAGGCGGAAGGGGCCGAAGGGGCCAGCGGGTGGGTCATGTGTCTCCCGGCGATCGCGTGCCGGCGCTCGAGTGCCTGCCGTTGGGCCATCGTAGCCATTCCCGGGGGAGACGGAGGGGGCTACGGGCTCTGCGGGGGCCGGGTCATGGCGAGGACGTCGAGGGCCTCGTCGAGCTGCTCGACGGTGATCGCGCCCTGCTCGACGTACCCGCGCTCGAGCACCACCTCTTTGATGGTCTTGCGCTCGGCAAGGGCTTGCTTGGCGACCTTCGCCGCCTCTTCGTACCCGAGGTACCGGTTGAGCGGGGTGACGATGCTCGGCGAGGACTCGGCGTACTCCCGGCAGCGCTCCGCGTCGGCCTCGATGCCCGCCACGCACCTGTCGGCGAACAGCCGGGAGACGTTGGACAGCAGCCGGATCGACTCGAGGACGTTGCGGGCGAGCATCGGCAGCATCACGTTGAGCTCGAAGTTGCCGGCGGAGCCGCCGAACGCGGCCGCCGCGTCGTTCCCGATCACCTGCGCCGTCACCATGCACACTGCCTCGGGAACTACCGGATTGACCTTGCCCGGCATGATCGACGACCCGGGCTGCAGGTCGGGCAGGAAGATCTCGGTGAGGCCGGTACGCGGGCCGGAACCCATCCAGCGGATGTCGTTCGCGATCTTGTAGAGGCCGACCGCGATCGTTCGCAGTACCCCGCTGATCTCGACCAGTCCGTCCCTTGCGCCCTGGGCCTCGAAGTGATCGCGCGCCTCGGTGAGCGGCAGCCCGGTGGTCTCGGCGAGCTCGGCGATCACCCGCGCGGTGAAGCCGGCCGGGGTGTTGATGCCGGTCCCGACGGCGGTGCCGCCGAGCGGCAGCTCTGCGAGCCGGGGCAACGCCGCGTCCAGCCGCTCGACACCGAGCCGTACCTGTGCCGCGTAACCGCCGAACTCCTGCCCGAGCGTCACCGGCGTGGCGTCCATCAGGTGGGTACGGCCGCTCTTGACGACCGCCGCGAACTCCGTCGCCTTGCGGTTCAGCTCGCCCTCCAGCTGGCGCAGGGCAGGGACGAGGTCCCGTACGACCGCGCTGGTTGCCGCGACGTGGATCGAGGACGGGAAGATGTCGTTGGACGACTGCGAGGCATTGACGTGGTCGTTCGGGTGGACCGGCCGGCCGAGTCGCTCGGCGGCCAGCGTCGCGACTACCTCGTTGGCGTTCATGTTGCTCGACGTGCCGGACCCGGTCTGGAACACATCGATCGGGAAGTGGTCGTCCCACCTGCCGTCCGCGACCTCGGCCGCCGCCTCCTGGATGGCCCCGGCCATGTCCTTGTCCACGACGCCGAGTTCGGCGTTGGCCTTGGCGGCGGCTGCCTTGATCCGCCCGAGCGCCTCGATGTGCGCCCGCTCGAGACGCATCCCGGACACCGGGAAGTTCTCCACCGCGCGCTGGGTCTGGGCACGCCACTTCGCGAAGGCGGGAACCCGTACCTCGCCCATCGAGTCGTGTTCGATCCGGTACTCCTGCTCGCTCATGGGGCCACTCTAGAGGGCGGGCGGTTGGCGGTTTTCTCCAATACCTTCCTGCCGCGGCGGGGCGACCATGTGGACATGACGACGAAGCCCACCACCCTGCATCCGCGCCTGATCGTCGCCGGTGCCGCGCGGGCGATCGACTTCTACCTCGAAGCGTTCAGGGCCGAGGAGATCGACCGGTACACCGGTGACGACGGGAAGATCGTGCACGCCGAGCTCAGATTCGACGGCGTGGTGCTGACCCTGAAGGACGAGGAGCCCGGGACGCCGGACGTCGGCCCCGCGCCGCTGAGCGGCTCACCTGTCATCCTCACCCTGCAGGTCGCCGACGCCGACGCGGTCGCGACCCGGATGGAGAAGGCCGGCGCGACGGTCATCTACCCGGTCGCGGATCACCCGTACGGACGGATGGGGAGACTCCGCGATCCGTTCGGCCACGTCTGGATGATCACGCAACACCCGGCACCCGAGTCCGGGTAACAACCTCGAGGCGGTCAATCACGGCTGAGCGGCCGGCTCCGACCGGGCCTCCCGGGCCCGGCGCCCGGGCGCCATGCCGGCCGCCACACCCGTACCGACCAGCACGGCGCCGAGCAGGTCGGCGACGGTCGGCCGGCCGGTGCCGAGCAGCAGGCTGCAGGCCGCCGCGCTGATCGGGACGAGTCCGGCGAACAGTCCTGCCCGGTCCGCGCCCAGCCGCGGTATGGACCCGTACCACAGGACGAACGCCACGGCGGTGACCACTACCGCCTGGTACGCGAGCGCGCCGAACTCGGCGGGGCTCGGGAGCCGGAGCACGCCCCGGCCGTCGACAACGATCCCCGCGGCGAACAGGAGCGGTACGGCGAGCGCCGCGGCGTACGCCGAGACCCGAAGGGGACCGAGCCTGGGCAGCAACGGCACGGCGAGCAGCGAGAACGCCGCCTCGCCGGCCAGCGCGCCGAGCGCGAGCAGAAACCCGGCGAGGCTGCCGTCGCCCAGGCCCTGCGCGACACCGGCGCCCAGGGCGACGACGACCGAGGCGGCCAGGACGCGCGCCGCTGGGCGGCGGTGGGCGAGCAGCGGGCCGGTGACGGCGAGCACGATCGGGGTACATCCGATGATCGTGCCGACCATGGCGGGGGAGACGGTTCGCAGCGCCAGCAGAATGCACACGTTGAAGGCGGCGAGGCCGGTCGCGGCGAGCAGGACGAGCAGCCCGAGCTCGCGGGCGGTGAGCCGGATCGCCGGCAGACGCCGGACCCGCATCACGGCGAACAGGATCAGCGCCCCGGTCGCGTACCGCACCGCCTGCCCGCCGAGCACCGGGTACTGCGTAAGCAGGCCGGAGACGGCGGCAAGACTTCCGACGAAGGTCATCGCGGAGGCGGCGCCCACGGCACCGCGGAGCGTCTCGGCGCGGTTCACGGCCGGGGCATCGGCATGGCCCATGGTCGGAACGCTAGGCAACGATCGGTCCAGCCAGTAGGGCCACTCGAGGTCCAATCCGCAGACCACTTCCGCCGAGTGTGCTGGGCTAAGAGTCCCTGTCGGTGCTCTCCCGGCCGGCCCACCAGTGGCTGATGCCGGCAGCCACCAGGCCGCCGACGAGGCCCCCGACGAGCAGTCCCAGGGCCGAAGCGAGGTCGCGCTGGATCGCATAGATGACGGCGACGATGGCGAGCCAGAGAACCGGGAACAACAAGAAGAACTGGAGCGAACGCGCCCGCCGGAACTCTGGGCTGTCGGACCGGTGCCGGTGCCGGGAAAACACGGAGACCGGCGCCGCGACCACCAGCACCACCAACGGCAGCAGGCGAAGCCCGAGCAGCCGAGCTTCGTCGGACATCGGCCAATACGCGAGCATCATGACGCCCGCGCCCAGGGTGATGAGCACCACGACGAGGACGTCGCGAAGAACGCGGAGCACCGCCTGCTCGGTTCGTTCGTCCCGCTCGTGCTCGATGGTCTGACTCGCCTGTCGCCACTTCTCCGCGAGCCTCATCACCGTCTCCTCTCGGCTCGTGCGGTGTTGTCACGTACGTGCCGGTGCATCTGCGCTCGAAGACTCTCGATCTCGTCGCCGGGCAGCTGGAACAGCTCCTCCACCGAGGCCCCGAGCAGCACCGCGAGGCGCAGTGCCAACGCCGCCGAGGGGTTGTAGTCTCCGCGCTCCAGCTCCACCACGGTCTGCCGGCTGACCCCCGCCAGCCGGGCCAGCTCCTGCTGGGTGAGGCCCCGCGCTTTCCGCAAGGGGGCAACCGAGCTACTCAGCAGCGCGTTCAACCTCGGCACATGTCAACTTTATCCGACTAACCGAGGATGGTGTCAACTCTATCCGACAAGGGTGCCGGGCGGTCAGTCGATGAGCTTGCGACGCATCGAGCGCACCGCGAGCAGCCACATCAGCGCCACGAAGATCAGCAAGGCCGCCAGGTGACCGAGGTCGGCGCCGGGGCGCAGCCCGAACGTCGCGTGCCGAACCAGCTCGACGCAGTGGTAGAGCGGGTTGACCTGCGCGGCGACGAACGCCCACCGGGGAAGCGACTCGATCGGGAAGAACGTGCCGGCCACCATGAACAGCGGCGTCAGCACCGCTGAGTTGACGTAGTTGAACGTGTCGATGGCCGGCACGATCGCCGACATCCATGCCCCGAACAGGGCGAACCCCAGCCCGGTGAGCACGCAGATGAGCGGCACCAGCAGCGCCGCCGGTCCGGGACGGAGCCCGAGCGGGATAGCGGCCGCCACCGGCACCGAGCCGTAGATCCCGGCCCGGACCGCGATGGTCAACGACTCGGCGGCCACCATCTCGTGCACGTCGATGGGCGCGGCGAGAATGGCGTCGTAGCTCTTCTGGAACTCCCGCCGGATGTAGGTGTTGTACATGGCCGGAAAGGCCGCCGACATCATGGTGCCCATCGCGACGATCCCGGTCGCCAGGAAGTCGATGTAGCGGTAGCCGGCTACCTCGTCGAGGAACACGCCTAGCCCGAGGCCCAGCCCGAGAAGGAAGATCATCGGCTGCAGCACCGACGACACAGCGCTGGAGTGCCAGTACCGCCGGAACAGCACCATCTCGTGGTAGACGATCCCGGTGAACGCCGACCCCTCCAGCACGCGGAGCCGCGGCAGCGTCTCGTTCACTCCACCGTCTCCCCGGTGAGCAGCACGAAGACGTCCTCGAGCGTCGCCCGTCGACGTACCGGCTCGCCGAAGCGGTCCCCGAACCCGTTGCCGCCCTCGGCCAAGGTCTCCGCGCCGAGCACGGCGACAGCGGGACCGCTGCGCCGGGTCGACCGCCCGGAACTGTGGGCGATCTCCTCGACCTCCGAGAGCTGGTGCGGGGAACCGTAGAACTCGGCAACCTCCTCCCCGGCGTGCCGGGAGATGAGGGTCTCCGGCGCGTCACGTACCACTATGCGCCCCTGGGACATCAGCGCGACGGAGTCGCAGAGCCGCTCGGCCTCCTCGATGTAGTGCGTGGAGAGGAGCACGGTGACGCCCTTGGCCCGCAGGTCGACGATGAGCGACCAGACGTCCCCACGGACCTGCGGGTCCAGGCCGACGGTCGGCTCGTCCAGCAGCACCAGCCGCGGCTCGTGGACCAGCCCGCGAGCGATCAGCAGCCGTCGGCGCATCCCTCCGGACAGCTTGTCCACCCGGGTGTCCGCGCGGTCGGTGAGCTGGGCGAGGGCGAGCGCCGAGGCAACGGCCGCCGGCCGGCGGCGGGCCGGCACCCGGTAGAGCCGGGCGAACACCTCGAGGTTCTGCCGTGCTGTCAGCTCGACGTCGAGGTTGTCCTGCTGCGGTACGACGCCCATGAGGGCGCGTGCCTGCTTCGACTCCCGAGGTACGGCGAGACCGAGGATCTCGATCCGCCCCTCGTCGGCCCTGCTCTGCCCGGTGAGCAGCCGCATGGTGGTGGACTTGCCGGCCCCGTTCGGGCCGAGCAGGCCGAGGCAGATGCCCTTCGGCACGACCAGGTCGAGACCGTCGACCGCCGTGATCTCGCCGTACCGCTTCGCCGCCCCGCGGATCGCGATGGCCGGCTGATCGCTCCACTCCGCGGGCATGGGGCGCTCGCCGAGTTTGGAAACGACCATGCCGCCCACTTTAGGCACACGATCCGACAAAAGGCATTTGGGTTTATCGTCGTGTGCGTGGAACTGGTTCCCCGCGTACAGCCCCGCGACCTGCGCGCCTCGGACGCCGACCGGGAGCGAACTGTCGACGTGTTGCGTGAGGCGGTCGCCGACGGGCGGCTCACCCTCGACGAGCACGGCGAGCGGGTGGACCGCGCCTATGCGTCGCGCACCCTGGGTGAACTCGCCGAGCTTACCACCGATCTCGTCGAGGCCTCCGCGCAGCCGGTGCGCTTCGAGAGCAAGCCGTTGTTCGCGGTGTTCGGTTCCGAGGAGGTCTCCGGCCGCTGGGTGGTGCCCGGTCGGCTGGTCGCCACCGCCATCTTCGGCGAGGTCAAGCTCGACCTCCGTGAGGCGCTGCTGCAGCAGCGCACGGTCACGGTTCAGGCGACGGCGCTGTTCGGCAGCGTGAAGGTCATCGTGCCGGACGGCATCGAGGTACGGATGAGCGGTCCGGCAATCCTCGGCGGCAAGTCGTCGCGGGTCCGCGTCCCGGACCCGCCCGGCGGCCCGGTGGTCGACGTGCGCTCGTTCGTGCTGTGCGGAGAGATCAAGGCGATCGGCCCCCGGCGCGGGTGGTTCGGCCGGCTGATCCGTTCGTGATCTTGCGAAAATTCAAGGCGGTTCGGTTTGAATCTCTGCAAGATCACGGCCAGGGGGACGCGGCCAGGGGGCCGGGCCGATCGCGGGCTGAGCCAATCGGTCCTGTGGACGAACGAGGTCGCAACCGCCGGATCGGTTGGCATGCTCGGCCAATGGCACGGACACAAGCCGTCTACTACCGCGATCAGCGCGGTGCCGAGCCCGTCGACGAGTTCATCGAGGCGTTGCCGGCTAAGCGCGCAGCCAAGATAGATGACCACGTCGAGGAGCACCTGAACGGCAAGCTGCCCAACGCGCCGCCGCCGGAGTTCCCTATCACCTCGCAGATCGAAGGGGAGTTGCGCGAGCTCCGAGTCCGCTTCGCAGAGACCCGCTACCGCATCCTTTACCAGCGTTCCGACAACCTGGTCGTGCTGTTGCATGCGATCGAGAAGCATACGGGTGCAATACCGGTCGCCGACATTGAGCTGGCCAAGCGGCGGATGGCCGACTTCAGGCGGCGTATGGACGCCGAGCGCAGGGTGCTGCCGCGGGCAGCGGGTAAGGACGCGCCGCCGAGGAGCCGACTACCGGGTTGGATCCGCTTATCTAAATCAATAAACTGCTAGCCATGAGCGCCGAAGCCAACAACCGCGTCAGCCCCAAGGGGAAGGCGGCCGCACAGGCGGCGAGAGGTCGCGCCCGTCGCAGCGAGGGGTATCGGGAGGCCAGCGATGAGTATGCGGCGATTCGCGAATTGCGCGAGAGGAACTGGATCGCCGCCCATATCCGCGAGCGACGCTACGAGCTCGACCTCACCCAGCAGGAAGTCGCCGAGCGCGCCGGCACCTCGCACTCCTTCATCTCGAAGCTGGAGGGCGGCGAGCACATCCCGACGATCCCTGTGCTCAAGCGGATCCTCGCCGTGCTCGACGAGGAGCTGCTGATCGGGATCGAGCGCCGGGTTGCTAACGACGAGCCCGAGCGCGAGATCGCGCGGGTGCCGGACCTCGTCAGCGCCTGACCCAAGCCCGATCGCTGGGAGCCCCCGCGCTACGGCACGGGCTCTTCCTTTCCCTACCGTCCCCACCTGATGTGGGGGTCGTGTGTGGATAGATCATGGAAGGGGATTCCGCCCAGGTCAGAGCATTGATCTAGGCTCGGCACGCAAGATCTGCAAGATCACGAACAAAGGGAAAGCGCGGCGAACCGGTTGGCCTCGTCGAGCAGCCGGGCCAGGGTCTCGGCATCCACCTCGGCGAGACCGGCCGCGCATCCGGCGCCCAGCAGCCCGCGCCGGTGCAGCCCGCCGAGCAGCCCGGCGGTGAAGGCGTCGCCGGCGCCGATGGTGTCGGCCACCTCGACCGGCATCGCCGGGCGCTCGGCCTCGACGTACCGCGTGGCTCCGTACGCTCCGCATCCACCCCGCGTCACCACTACCAGCGACGGCCCGCCGTCCAGCCATCGGTGGGCCACCGCCCGGTACGGCTGGTCCGGATGACTGTACCGCAGGTCCTCCTCGCTCACCCGGACGACGTGCGCCAGGCCGACCTGGCGCTCGACGCGGCGGCGTACCGCGCCGGCCTCGCCCATGAGGGTGGGTCGCAGGTTGGGGTCGAGGCAGAGGGCCACCCTGCCGCGTTCCCGCTCCCGGACCAGCAGCCCCTCCAGCGCTGACGCGCCCGGCTCCAGCGAACCGGTGTGCAGGGCGACAACGTCGTCCGGCAGCGCGTCGGGCAGCTCGTCGGCCGCCCACAGCCAGTCCGCGGTGCCGCGCACCCAGAAGTCGTACGCCGCGGTCCCGGCGTCGTCGAGGGTGGCCACCGCCAGGCTCGTGGGCTCGCCCGCCTCGACGCACAGAGACAGGTCGACCCCGCTCGCCTCCAGGTGGGCTCGCAGCATACGGCCGAACGTGTCGCCGGACAGGCGCGCGAGCAGCCGCACCGGGAGGTCGAGCCGGCCGAGCGCGACAGCCACGTTGGCTGGGCTGCCGCCGGGGCGGGCCCGGTAGGTGGCCGTCCCCGGGTCGCCCACCAGGTCGACGATCGCCTCGCCGGCGACCGCGACGACGCTTCTCAACGAGCGGCTTCGAAGTCGATGGCGCTGTAGGCCCGCAGCTTCCAGAGCTGATGCTCGCTTTGGATCTTGCGGATGGTCCCGCTGCGTGCGCGCATGACCAGCGAGTTGGTTACGGCACCCCCGGGCCGGTACCGTACGCCGTCCATCAGCTCCCCGTCGGTGATCCCGGTGGCCGCGAAGAACACGTCCTCGGACGCCACCAGGTCGTCGGTGCCGAGCACTCGGTCGAGGTCGTGGCCGGCGTCCAGGGCCCGGCGCCGTTCCTCCTCGTCCCGCGGCCACAGCCTGCCCAGGATCACGCCGCCGAGGCACTTGATCGCGCAGGCCGCGATGATGCCCTCCGGGGTACCGCCGATGCCAAGCAACAGGTCGACGCCGGTACCCTCCCGGGCGGCCATGATGGCTCCGGCCACGTCGCCGTCGGTGATGAACCTGATCCGGGCGCCCGCCTCGCGGACCTCGGAAACGATCCCCTCGTGCCGCGGACGATCCAGGATCACCACCGTCACGTCGGCCGGGGCGCAGCCCCTTGCCTTGGCCACCGCGCGGATGTTGTCGGCGACGGGCACCCCGAGGTCCACCGCCGCGGCCGCTTCCGGCCCGGCGACCAGCTTCTCCATGTAGTAGACGGCCGAGGGATCGTACATCGAGCCGCGCCCGCTCACCGCGATGACGGAGATCGCGTTGTGCATGCCCATCGCGGTGAGCCTGGTCCCGTCGATCGGGTCGACGGCGACGTCGCATTCGGCACCGTCGCCGTCGCCCACCTGCTCGCCGTTGTAGAGCATCGGGGCGTTGTCCTTCTCGCCCTCGCCGATGACGACGACGCCGTCCATGGAGACGGTGCTGATGAGCTCGCGCATCGCGTTCACGGCGGCCTGGTCGGCGCCGTTCTTGTCGCCGCGTCCCACCCAGCGGGCGGCAGCCATCGCCGCGGCCTCGGTAACGCGGACGATCTCGAGCGCCAGGTTGCGGTCGGGTACGGCGTTGGGATCGGTCATGTCGGCATCACTCCCTTCGGGGTAGTGGTTCCCTTCCGGGATGTCACGATCGTAGTTCCTGGGCGGAGCGGCGTAACCTCTGCGGTCATGGGCAGCCGTACGGAACAGCGTGGCGCCGCGACCCGGAGCGCCCTTCTCGCCGCGGCGCGGGAGGTGTTCGCCGTGTCCGGCTTCGCTCAGGCCAGTGTCACCGGCATCGTGGCGCGGGCCGGGGCCAGCGTGGGCAGCCTGTACCACCATTTCAGCGGCAAGGCCGAGCTCTACCTTGCCCTGTTCGACGAGTTCCAGCGCCGCCAGCAGGAGCGCACCGGTACGGCCATCCGTACCGCCCGGGACGGCGGTGAGTCCGACCCCATGCGGTTGTTCATCGCCGCGGCCCGCGCGTACCTGGACGGGTGTCTGGCCGAGCACGACCTGTCGCGGCTGTTCACCAGCGGCGACGGCCCGCCCGGGTTCGAGATCGAACTGCGCCGGAGCCTTCGGGAGTGGGCCCGCCGCAACGCTGCGGTGCTGCAGGCCACCGACGAGCCGTCCGACGAGGCGCTGGTGCTGGTGGCCACGAGCGCCATGGCCGGCACCGTCGCCGAGCTCTCGACAATCGACGACGAGGAGCGGGCCCGGCGGGTGTCCGACGAGGTGCTCGCGATCCTCGGCAGCCTCGAAGGCTTCCGCCGGGCACAGGAGCGACCGCCTGCGCGGCAAACATAGGGCGCGTCAGAAGGGCGCCTCGTCGTTCCCCTCTTGGCCGTCTCGGTCGGTCATAGCGGCGGCGAGCCGGGCCCTGGCGCCTTCCAGCCATTCCTCGCAGACCTTGGCGAGCTGCTCGCCGCGTTCCCAGAGCGCCAGAGAGTCCTCCAGCGTCAGCCCTCCGGACTCGAGGCGGCGTACCACCTCGGTGAGTTCCTCACGGGCCCGCTCGTAGCTCAGCGACTGCTCCTCCGCCACGGTTGGCCACCCTAGCGCCGCACCCCGCCGAGATCTATGTTGCGGGGGTCCGAATCGGACAAAACGACCCCCGCAACATAGATCTCGGCGAAGGCGCTAGCGGACCTCGACGGTGACCCGGTCGTCGGCGAACCTCAGGGACAGCTCCGTGCCGGTCGCGACGTCCGCCGCCGCCCGCACCACCGAGCCGTCCGGCCGCTGCACTACCGCGTATCCCCGCTGCAGTGTCGCGGCGGGGGAGAGCGCGACCAGGCGCGCCCGGGTATGCGAGAGGTCGTCCGCCGCGCGGTCGAGCCGTTCGCCAAGGCACCGCCGCGCCCGGTCCCGCAGCGCCAGCACCTGCTCCTCGCGTCGCTCCACCTCCCGTACCGGGTCGGCGAGCGCGGGCCGGGACCGCACGTCGGCCAGCCAGGCCAGCTCCCGCCCGAGCCACGCGCCGAGCCAGCGCCGGGCGCGGTCCCGGAGCTGAGCCACCCCGGCCATCTCCTCGCCGACGTCCGGCACCACCTTCCGGGCCGCGTCGGTGGGGGTCGACGCCCGTACGTCGGCGGCCAGATCGAGCAACGGGGTGTCCTGCTCGTGGCCGATCGCGCTGACGACCGGGGTACGGCACGCCGAGACAGCCCGAACCAGCGCCTCGTCGGAGAACGGGAGCAGGTCCTCGATCGTCCCGCCGCCGCGGGCCACGATGATCACATCGACCTCGGGATCGGCGTCCAGCCGGCGCAGCGCGTCCATGACCTCGGTCACCGCGTACGGGCCCTGCACCGCCACCTCCTCCACCCGGAAACGCACCGCAGGCCACCGACGGCCCGCGTTCTCCAGCACGTCGCGGCGGGCGGCCGAGTCGCGGCCGCAGACGAGGCCGATCCGGTGCGGCAGGAAGGGCGGCCGACGCTTGCGTTCGGACGCGAACAGGCCCTCCGCGGCGAGCAACCGACGCAGCCGCTCCAGCCTGGCGAGCAGCTCGCCCAGCCCGACCGGCCGTATGTCGTACGCGGTCAGCGAGAACGTTCCACGGCCGAGGTAGAAATCGGGTTTCGCCCAGACGACGACGCGCGCTCCGTCCGAGGGCGGCGGCGTCGCGGACTCGTACACCGTCCGGGGGCACACCACCCGGACCGAAACGTCAGCCACAGGGTCGCGCAGGGTGAGGAACACCGTGCCGCCACGCCCCCTGGCCTCGGTGATCTGGCCCTCGACCCACACCCGGCCGAGGCGCGCGATCCACTCCCCGACGAGCCGGAGGATGGTGCGGACGGGCGCCGGCGACTCGGGCGATGTCTCCAGGCCCATGCCGGAAGAGCCTACGCCCCCTCGCTCTTCAGCTTCGCGAGGCGGTTCTCGTACATGATGACGACGGTCTCCCGGTTGGCGTGCGCCCGCTCGTAGTCGAGCAGCTGCTGCACCTGGTAGCCGGTGAGGTTGCGCAGCCGGGCCCGAAGCGACGCCACCGTCAGCTCGTCGTAGTTCGGCACGGGCAGTTCGGCGGCTTTCTTCCCGGTCGCCGGCTTGGCCGCGGGCTTGGCCTCGGTTGCGGGCTCTGCCTTGGGCTCTGCCTTGGGCTCTGCCTTGGGCTCGGGCTTGGCCGCCGGCTCGGGTTCGGTCGCGGCGGGTGCCTCCTCCGGCGGCGTCACGGCGGCCCCCCGCCCGAAGCTCGAAACACCCTCGGTACGCAGCCGGGTGACGGTCTGGCCGATCCCGTCCCGGCGGACCTCGCGATACTCCTGCTTGACCCGGTCGGCGAGGAGGAACGCGTGCCCGACGCCGATCACGGCCACCCTGACCGTGCGCCCGGGCAGTTCCCGCAGGCCCTGCGGCGGATCCGCCACCAGGTTGCGGGCGGTCTGCTTGAGTGTCCGGAAAGCAGCGGGTACTGGCATCGTCGTCAGCTCCTTCCAGCGCGCCCGGCCGCGGTATCACCCAGCGCGCCTTTGGCGCAACATGCCTCACATTCAACAGCATGTACGCCCACCGGGTGATCGACCAGAGCTGTTTTGGTCGGTACAGGTCAAGTAGTTTGGAAGGACCCGGTCGCGGGTGGGGTGGCGGCGGGTTGCCCGAAAGTGGAGGGTCCTGTGTCGACCGAGCACGTTGATGTGGCGATGGCCGGAGAGAGCGCCGAGGGTATCGAGCAGGCGCTTGGTGCGGTGATCGCCGAGCGCGTGCGGGAGTTCCGGCTGGCGCTGGGCTGGACGGTGGGACAGCTCGCCGAGCGGTCCGGGCTGTCGAAGGGCATGCTGTCGAAGATCGAGAACGCACAGGCCTCACCCAGCCTGAACACCCTGGCCCGGCTCTCGGACGCGCTTTCGGTGCCGGTCACCGCGTTCTTCCGCGGCCTCAACGAGGAACAGGACGTGCTGCACGTCAAGGCGGGCCGGGGGCTGGACATCCACCACAAGGCGGCCGGGCCGGGGCATCGTTACCAGTCGCTGGGCACGATGCGGGCACCCCACGACACCCTGGAGCCGTTGGTGGTGACGCTGACCGAGCGCGCCGACGTGTTTCCGCTGTACCAGCACGCCGGCACCGAGCTGATCTACATGTTGGCCGGGCGGATGGAGTACGGCTACGGCAACTCTCGCTATCTGCTCGAGCCGGGCGACGCCCTGCAGTTCGTGGGCGAGGTTCCGCACGGCCCCAGCGCGCTCATCGAGCTACCCATCCAGTTCCTGACCATCAAGGCCATCCAGCCGGGTGCCTAGCCCTCTTTCTTGGCCGTGATCTTGCAGAAATTCAAACCGACCCCGTTTTGAATTTCTGCAAGATCACGGCCAAGAGGGGCTCAGAAGAGCGTCAGGTAGCGGTCGGTCTCCCACCGGCTGACCACCGTGTGGTATTCGGCGAACTCCGCCCTCTTCACCTTCGCGTAGTAGTCGACGTAGTCCCCGCCGCGTACCCGGCCGAGGGCTTCGCGCAGCACGTCGTCGCGGACGAGCTCGGCGACGGCCCCGTCCAGGGTGGCCGGCAGGTGGGCGATCCCACGCTCGGCGACCGCCTCGGCGGACAGCGCGAGCAGGTCGTCGTGCACCGGCTCCCCGGGGTCGAGGTCGCGGTCGATGCCGTCGAGCCCGGAGGCCAGCAGCGCGGTCATGGCGACGTACGGGTTCGCGGAGCCGTCGACGCCGCGGTGTTCCACCCTGCCCGCCTCCGGCACCCGCAGCATCACCGTCCGGTTGTTGCCGCCGTACGCCACGTACGCGGGCGCCCACGTCGAGCCGGAGGTAGGCGCGCCGACACCGATGCGCTTGTAGGAGTTCACGGTGGGGCAGACGACGCCGGCCATCGCCCGGCCGTGCTCCAGCAGCCCGCCGATGTAGCGGTACGCCACCTTCGACAGGCCGAGCCCACGACCGTCGGCGTCGTCCGTTTCGTCGTCGAACAGCGGCTCGTCGTCGCGCGACCACAGGCTGGAGTGGATGTGCATCCCGTTGCCGGTCAGCCCGGTGAACGGCTTGGGCATGAACGTGGCGGCCATGCCGGCCTCGTGGGCCAGCATGTGCACCATGAACCGGAAGAAGATCGTCCGGTCCGCGGTGGTGAGCGCGTCCGCGTAGTGGAAGTTGTGCTCGAACTGCCCGTTCGCGTCCTCGTGGTCGTTGGCGTAGTTGCCCCAGCCGAGCCGGTTCATGTACGTCGACAGCGTCGAAAGGTGTCCCCACATCCTGCTGAGGCCCTTCGCCTCGTAACAGGGCTTCGCCGCGTTGTCGAGCGGGTCGGCCACCTCGATCCCGCCGTCCTCGGTGCGCCGTACCAGCGAGTACTCCGCCTCAACGCCGGTCTTGAAGACCCAGCCCCGCTCCTCGGCGAGCCGGTCAAGCGCCCGCTTGAGGATGACGCGCGGCGCGTACGGCCAGGGCTCGCCGTTCACGTGTGGATCGCAGTGCAGTACGGCGACACCCGGCTGCCACGGCATCGGCGTGTAGGAGTCCGGGTCGGGGACCGCGAGGATGTCGGGGTCGGCGGGGGACTGCCCGATGTCGCCGACGGCGAATCCGGCGAATCCGGCACCGTCGGCCATGAGCGTGTCGAAGCTGCCGAACGGTACGGCCTTCGCGCACGGCTTCCCGTGCATGTCGACGAACATCGCCAGGAAGAACTCGATCCCGTCCTCCTTGGCGCGGGCCCGCAGCCGTTCCCGGGCGTCAGGCATGCCGTCCTCCTTGGGGGTGTGGGGTTACCAGCCGCCCTTGGGGTTGCCGGGCACCCAGTCCGTGCCGGCGAGCGGCACCTGGGCCATCGCGGCGGCCTCGACGGTCAAGGCAACCAGGTCTTCGGGTTCCAGGTTGTGGACGCTGGATTTGCCGCACGCCCGGGCGAGCGCCGTCAGTTCCATCGCCATCGACTTCAGGTAGTTGGTGACCCGGCGCGCACCCCACTCCGGGTCCAGCCTGGACTCCAGCTCGGGGTCCTGGGTCGCGATCCCGACCGGGCAGCGGCCGGTGTGCATGTGGTGGCAGTAGCCGGGTTCGGTCCCGAGGGCGCGGTAGTCGCGGGTGGCGTCGTGCTCCCGGCCGTCCTTCCAGTACGTCCGGGAGTTGCAGCCGAGCGCGATGAGAGGAGCCACGCCCACCGAGACCGCCGTCGCCCCGAGGGCGAGCGCCTTGGCGGCGTCCGCGCCGGTACGGATGCCTCCGGAGACGACGAGCTGGATCTGGTCTTCCATACCGATGTCGCGCAGCGCCTCGGCCGCCAGCCGGACCGCGGCCAGCGTGGGGATGCCGGCGTGCTCGATGAAGACATCCTGGGTCGCGCCGGTGCCGCCCTGCAGGCCGTCGACCACCACGACGTCGGCGCCCGCCTCGACCGCGAGCTTGACGTCGTTGAAGACCCGGGTCGCGCCGAGCTTCACGTAGACCGGCTTCTCCCAGCCCGTCGCCTCGCGAAGCTCCTCGATCTTGATGCGCAGGTCGTCCGGCCCCACCCAGTCCGGGTGCCGCGAGGCCGAGCGCTGGTCGATGCCCGGCGGCAGCGTACGCATCCGGGCGACCCGCTCGCTCACCTTCTGCCCGAGGAGCATCCCCCCGCCGCCTGGCTTGGCGCCCTGGCCGATGACCACCTCGATGGCGTCGGCCTGACGCAGATGCTCCGGGTCGAACCCGTACCGGCTGGGCAGGCACTGGTAGACGAGCAGCCGCGACGCCCTGCGTTCCTCCTGCGTCATCCCGCCGTCCCCGGTGGTCGTCGAGGTGCCCACCGCGGTGGCCGCCCGGCCGAGGGCCTCCTTCGCGTTCGCCGAGAGTGCCCCGAAGCTCATCCCGGCGATCGTGATGGGTATGTCCAGCTCGACGGGCTTCGTGGCGTAGCGGGTGCCCAGCACCGTCGTGGTTCCGCACTTCTCCCGGTAGCCCTCGAGCGGGTAGCGGCTGAGCGAGGCGGTGATGAACACCAGGTCGTCGAGGGTCGGAAGCTCTCGCTTGGCCCCCCACCCGCGGATCTCGTAGTGGCCCTCCTCCGCCGTCCGCTGGATCTGGGCCACGACCTCGGGCGGATACGTGTGGCTGCGGCGCCGGGAGTCCATCGGCGGGTTCTCGCTCGCGCTTTCCCTGCTCACGGCTAGTACCTCTGGTCCTTGAGCGCGTCGAAGTTGTAGAGCTGCCGCGCGGAGGCGACGCGGGTGACGTTCTCCGGGTCGATGTGGTCGAACCCGGACAGCTTGACCAGGTCCTCGACGAGCCGTACGTCCGCCTCGGCCAGGTCCTCGACCTGGGCGTCGGAGCCAAGGGAGGCGATCTTCCCGCCGACGTAGACGACTGTCTCGTACAGCGAGTCACCGAGCGCGTGGTCGGCGTCCCCGCCGATGAGGATCACCCCGGCCTGCGCCATGAAGCCGCTCATGTGGCCGGCGTTCCCGGCGACGAGAACCGTGCCGCCCTTGAGCGAGATACCCGCCCGGGACGAGGCGTCGCCCTCGATGATGATCGTGCCGCCGCGGCTGGAGGCCCCCGCGCACTCCGACGCGTTGCCTCTGACCCGTAGGGTGCCGCTCATCAGGTTCTCGCCCACCGACCAGCCGACGAAGCCGTGAACGGTGATGTCCGGTCCGTCGCACAGACCGCCGACGAAGTAGCCGGCGTTCCCGTCGATCTCCACGGTGATCGGGCGGGTGAGCCCGACCGCGAGGTTGTGCCGGCCCCACGGCTCGAGGATCCGCGCGTGCGCGCCGTCCGGCAGACCCGCGAGGGCCGCGTTGATCTCGCGCGTGCTCAGCTCGGCACAGGAAAGGGTCACCGCGTCCATGCGTGGATCTCCTCGGGCATCGGCTCGAACACCTCCGCGTCGCCGATGCCGGGCAGCCCGGTCAGCGCCTGGTACTCCGACGCCATCGCCACGTAGTCGTCGGTCTCCGCGATGACCGCCGGCTTGCAGGCGAACGAGTCCCGTACCACGGCGAACTCGGTGGCGGTGGTGACCAGCAGGGTGAAGAAGCCGTCCAGCTCCTTGAGCGTCAGGCGGAGCGCCTCCTCCAGGTCCGCGCCGAGCGACATCTGGTGGGCGATGAAGCGGGCGGCTACCTCGGAGTCGTTGTCCGTTTCGCACCGGATACCCGCGCGAGCGAGCCGGCGGCGGACGGAGGCGTAGTTGGAGAACGAGCCGTTGTGGACGAGGGCGAGGTCGGCGGCGGGGGCGAACGGATGGGAGCCGTCGGTCGTCACCGCCGACTCGGTCGCCATCCGGGTGTGGCCGACGCCTTGGTACCCCGAGCGCTTCGGTACGCCGTAGCGGTCGCAGATCTCCACCGGGGCGCCGACGTCCTTGTAGATCTCCATCGCCCGCCCGTACCCCACGAGGACGACCTCCGGGGCAAGGGCGCGAAGGGCGGTCAGGAAGGGACCGGCCTCGCCGTGCGCGACCAGGCTGGCGCCGCCCGCCCGGGGCTCGGCGGTCACCTCGACCCCCAGCTCAGCGGCGAGACCCTGGGCCAGCTCATCCCACTCCACCGCGTCCGAACCGCCCACCCGGACCGAGTAGCGCAGCGCTCCCTCCGGCAGCGGCGCGTCGTAGAGGGCGATCCCGGCCGAATCCGGCCCCCGGCTCGTCATGCGGTCGAGCATCGGGGTAAGCAGCTCACCCAGCTGGGTATAGAGGTTGGAGTTCTTCAGGTGGAGACCGACTATCCCGCACATGCCAAGGTGTTTCTTCCTGCGGCGATCTGTTTCATTACAGGCGATGCTCTCATGGCGGCTATTGCCGGCTCAAGGCCCGGCGATGATCCTTCCGGCTGGCTCTCCCTCGCGAGTTTACATGCGACAACGGCGCGGAGGAAGCCGAGAGGGCGGGGTGTCGGCGAGGCATCGGGCGCGCGGTTCGGGCGTTCATCATTGAGAAACAAAACTCATACGTAGTTAACAGGTGGCGGGCCGGACGGGATCCCCCCGTACCGGGTGCCGACCCGAGGAGCGGCCGGCGAGCCCTGGGTGTGGGGGCTTTGCGCCGAAGGCGCGCAATGTGCGTCGTGTCGGAGGCGCGCAATTTACGCCGTGCCGCACACCTACGATGGGAAGCATGTTGGATTCGCGCGCGCCCGGCACGACGACCTCGACGGCCCGGAAGGTGCTGCTGGCCAAGCCGCGTGGTTACTGTGCGGGGGTGGACCGGGCAGTGCAGACCGTGGAGCGGGCTCTCGAGCGGTACGGAGCGCCGGTCTACGTGCGCAAGCAGATCGTGCACAACACCCATGTGGTGGGCCGCCTCGAGGACCAGGGCGCGATCTTCGTGGACGAGACCGACGAGGTCCCCGAGAACGCCATGGTGGTGTTCTCCGCCCACGGGGTGGCGCCCGCGGTGCACGAGGCGGCAGAGCGGCGCAACCTCCGTACCATCGACGCGACCTGCCCCCTCGTCACCAAGGTGCACAACGAGGCCCGGCGGTTCGCCGCCCAGGGGTACGACATCCTGCTCATCGGGCACGAGGGTCACGAGGAGGTCATCGGAACCACCGGGGAGGCCCCCGACCACGTCCATCTCGTCGGTGGGCCGGACGAGGTCGGCGACGTGCAGGTGCGCGACCCGGAGAAGGTGGCGTGGCTGTCGCAGACCACGCTGTCGGTCGACGAGACCAACGAGACGGTGGCGGCCCTGCGGCAGCGGTTCCCCCGGCTCATCGATCCACCGAGCGACGACATCTGCTATGCGACCCAGAACCGCCAGGTCGCGGTGAAGGAGATCGCCCGCAGGTCGCAGCTCCTTCTCGTGGTCGGCTCCGAAAACTCGTCGAACTCGGTACGGCTCGTCGAGGTCGCGCTGGACGCCGGCGCCGTCGCGGCCCGGCTGGTGGAGAACGCCGACATGGTCGACGAGGCGTGGCTGGAGGGGGTGACCACCGTCGGCGTGACGAGTGGCGCCTCGGTACCCGACGAGCTGGTGCAGGGTGTCCTCGACCGGCTGGCGAAGTACGGGTTCGCCGATGTCGAGGAGATCGACGCGGCAGAGGAAAGCCTGATCTTCGCGCTTCCCCGGGAACTGCGCCGGAACCTGAGGTAGGTCTCGCGCCTCTCCCTTGGCCGTGATCTTGCAGAAATTTGGGCCCTCCGGGTTGAATTTCTGCAAGATCACGGCCGTTAGGTCTCGTCGTCGGGCTCGGGTCCCTCGTCCGTCTCGCCTCGAAGCTCGGCACGCAGCCTACGCAGGTTGTCGGGTAGCCCGCGGGCCCAGGTGATCGCCACCACCGCGCCGGTGCCCACGAACAGCCAGGGCGCGCCCTCGGACAGCGCGGTGGCCAGCCCGATGAGCGCGGTGCGCAGCCAGCCTCCCGAGCCCCACAGCCGAATGATCTGGGCGACGATCAGCGAAGTCAGGAAGACCAGCGGAGTGCTGATCACCAGGAGGAGAAGGTCGGCCGGACGGATCTTGATGCTCGCGGTCACGCCGCCGATGATGAAGCCGGCCCAGGTCGCCAGGCCGAACCCCTCGCCGAACAACCCGTCCAGCAGCGCACCGGTCAACGTACAGCCCAGGATGGTGAGCAGGGCGCCCGCCGCCGTCAGGTGGGTGCTGGGCTCGGGCGCGCTGCGACCCCGGCGGGCAGCGGCCTCCGGACGAGCACGGCGGGTCCCGGTTCCGCGTGCGCCGCGCCGCGGTGCCGCGCGTCGCCCGGCCGACCGTCGCGGTTCGTAGTTCTCTGCGGTCAATGCCTTCCCTACTCGCTGTCGCCTCCGCATTACCGTATGGGCAGTGCGCGAGCGGGTCGAGCCAACCGCCACGGTCGCCATGCCCCGGATACCCGAGGACCGGGCGAGCATGACCATCAGGACCGGATTCCCGGTCCGTTGGCTACCGGCGACGTACCACGTGCGGGCCGCCGCTCTGCCGACCCGGAGCGCCGAACGCCGTGGGCTCGCGCGTCTCCAGGGTCTCCGCGACGCGTGGTTGACCGGACGGCCGACCGACCGCGGTGGCCAGCATGTCGGTGGGATTCGCCTGGTCCCCGCTGTTGGCCACTCCGAAGAACGGGTAGTACGCCCGGCGGGCCGAATCCAGGCCCTCGTAGTCTCCGACGAAGAAGCCGTTTGCGTTCGGCGCCGTACGCATGTCGAAGGACTCGCCGGTCAGGCGCACACGCGGGCTCCAGCTCCGGCCGCGGTTCGCCGAGCCGGTGAACCAGTAATCGGTGTCGAGTGTCTCGGACTCCTCGGTGTCTGCGGTGAAGTCGTAGTAGGTCACCCCGAGACGCCCACGCCTGTCCACCTCGACGGAGGCGGTGAAGGCCTGCGTTTCGGGATTCTCGCTGACCCGGACGGGCACGCTCCAGGTCCGGCCACCGTCGAGGGAGCGGGACAGGGCGATCTGATCGGCCTGTCCGCCGGTGAACCGCGCGTCCTGCCACACCAGGTAGACGTCGTCCCTGCCGGGACGCGGGTCGACCGCGATGTCGGGCACGATGTCGCCGGTGCGCACCGCGGCCCCGTCGCGCGGGTCGACGACCTCGATCGTGCCGAGCTGGTCGACTATCAGCGGCTCGGACCAGGTCTCTCCCTTGTCCTGCGACCGCATCACCGCGACATTGAGGTTGCCGCTGATGATGTAGGTGAACACGTTGATGAGCTCGCCCGTCGGGAGCACGTCGATCTGGTTGGCGATCGGCTGGCTGTTCACCCCGGGGTCGAAGATGATCCGCGGCTCCTCCCAGCTCGCGCCGCCGTTCGTCGTCCGCGTGAAGACCGTCGGACCGGTGAAGGTGCCGTCACCGGGGATATCCAGGCGGTCCCATATCGCGTAGACGAAGCGGCTGTCGGTCGGGTCGGCGGTGATCGACTCCTTGTCGTTGAAGAACCGAGGATCGGTGTCGCGGATCAGGGTGGTGATCGGCCCCCACGTCTTGCCGCCGTCCCGCGACTTGCTCACCAGGATGGCGTGGGTGGCGTTGGAGTCGTTGATCGACAGGGAGATCTGGTAGGCGTCCCCGTTCGGGGAGAACGTCACCCACGGGTCGGACGCGCGCTCGTAGTCTCCGCCGTTGCGGGCGTTGCCGTCGGCGCAGCGGCTGAACGGCGGCGGCGTGGGCGTCGCCCACGTCAGTCCTCCGTCGTCGGATACGGCGGTGAGCAGCCCCTGCGCGCCGCCGTTGGACCAGCGGTCCTGCTGCCAGACGCCGATCAGGTTGCGCTGTCTCGTCGGGTTGACCGCTACCCACGGCTCCACCTCGCCGTTGGGGTACAGGGTCCCGGTCTGTGGCGCACCGTTGCAGTCCGGCCCGAACGGTGTCGGACCGGTGACCCGCACGACGGGGTCGGCATCCGGTTCGGCCGGTGCGGCCGACGCCGCGGGCGTGGCCGCGCCGAAGGCGACAAGAACGACAGCTAACGCCGCCGTGATCGACGCGCGCGAGCCGCCGGCGAGCATCCGGCGCGACGGGTAACCGGCGGGCGGGCGGATAATTGAACGAATGGACGCGGTTAGCACCCGCACGACGCACCTCCCTGAAGTGGGCGGCCGCCGGGCCCATCCCCGCGAACCAGTCCTGGCAGATGCTTCGCCCCGGCACCGGTACGGCCCCGTGCCGTACCCCGGAATACTTACGCGGCGCAGCCCTTGATCGCCTGAGCCCGCAGCTCACGATTGGGTCACGTTCTCCTCGGCAGGCCGCGAACCCCTCGGCGGGAGGCGGCGAGGGGTCGAGCGTTCAGCCTCCCGCGGCGGCCTGACCGGGCACGGCGTTCTCACTGTCCTCCGGCGGGCCGGCGGTCACCAGCCGCACCTGGCGCGCCTCGGCCGCGTCACCCAGAAGCTCGGGGGCGGAAAGCGACCGGGTGGTCTCCTCCACCGGGCGGGGCGCGTCCAGCTCCGCTTCCACCACCTCGAGGGAGTTGAGCTTGCGCGCCGTCACCATCACCCGGCTCTCCAGGGAGCCGATCGTCTGGTTGTAGGACGACACCGCGCCGGTCAGCGCCTTTCCCAGCCGCTCGACGTGCCGACCCATGCCGGCAAGCCGGTCGTGCAGCTCCTTGCCGAGATCGAAGACGGCACGGGCGTTGTCGCTGAGCGCCGCCTGCTGCCAGGCGTAGTGCGCGGTGCGCAGCATGGTGATCAGCGTCGTCGGCGTGGCGATGTGCACCCGCCTGGCCATGGCGTACTCGAGCAGTCCGGGGTCGCGGTCGAGCGCCGGTGCGAGGAAGGCCTCGCCGGGGATGAAGCAGATCACGAACTCCGGCGTGGGGCTGAACGCCGCCCAGTACGACTTCGCGGACAGTCGGTCCACATGGGTCCGAAGGTGCCGGACGTGGGCCTCGAGCCGGTCGGAGTGCGTCTGCTCGTCGGCAGCTTCGGCCGCCTCCAGGTAGGCGGCCAGCGACACCTTCGAGTCGACGACTATGTTTTTGCCGCCGGTCAGCCGTACCACCATGTCGGGGCGCTGGGAACCGTCGGCCGTCGAGCTGCTTGCCTGCTCGTCGAAGTCGCAGTACCTGGTCATGCCGGCGACCTCGACGACCCTGCGCAGCTGCAGCTCGCCCCATCGGCCCCGGGCCTCCGGCCGGCGCAGCGCGCTGACCAGCGACTGGGTCTTCGTCCGCAGCTCTTCGGAGCTCTGCCGGACCAGATCGACCTGCTTGGCGAGCTCGGCGTGCGCGGTGCGCCGGCCCGCGTCGAACTCGCGAAGCTGGCTCTCCACCCGAGCGAGGGTGTCCCGCAGCGGTGCGACGAGATGCTCGACGGCGAGCTTGCGCTGCTCCAGCTCGCCCGACGCCTGCGTGTTCGCCGTACGGAACCGGCCCTCCGCGAGCTCGAGGAACCGCTGGCTGTTGGCGTCGAGCGCCTGGCTGGACAGGGTCTGGAAGCGGTCGGCGAGCTTGTCCTCCACGTAGGCGACCTTCTCCTCCGCCGCCCGCTCCCGCTCCCGTGCGGTTCGCAGGTCGGCGAGCAGGCCAGCCTGCCGGCCACGCGCGGCGAGCAGACCGAGGGCGACGCCCAACGCGAGCCCGACGACGAGGCCGACGACGAGGCCGACGAGAAGCAGCATCACGTCCATGCCGGCATGCTGACAGGCGAATGCGACGGTTTCGGCCGCGACACGCCGTGGCTGTGGACCCCCGAGCCTTCAGAATGAATCGTGTGGATATCGGGATCGTGGGCCTGCCCAACGTCGGCAAGTCGACGCTGTTCAACGCGTTGACCAAGAACGACGTGCCGGCGTCGAACTATCCGTTCGCGACGATCGACCCCAACGTCGGGGTGGTGGGCGTGCCCGACGCGCGGCCCGAGAGCCTGGCCAGGATCGTGGGCTCGGCCCGTACCGTGCCGGCGACCGTACGGTTCGTCGACATCGCCGGCCTGGTCCACGGCGCGTCCAAGGGGCAGGGTCTGGGCAACCAGTTCCTCGCCCACATCCGGGAAACGGATGCGATCTGCCAGGTCGTGAGGGCCTTCGCCGACCCGGACGTGGTGCACGTCGGGGGGGAGGTGGGTCCAGAGCGGGACATCGAGACCGTCAACACCGAGCTGATCCTGGCCGACCTGCAGACCGTCGAACGGGCGCTGCCGCGGCTGCGGAAGGAGGCGGCGTCGGCCAAGGGATCGGCCAAGGACCGGACCGCGGCTCTGCCGACAGCGGTGGAGCGTGCGGGGCAAGTCCTCGACGCCGGCAAGACCCTGTACGCGGGCGCCGCCGCCGCGGGGATCGACCTGACCCTGCTCCGCGAGCTGCACCTGCTGACCGCCAAGCCGTTCCTGTACGCGTTCAACTGCGGCGAGGAGGAGCTTCAGGACGGCCGGCTGCAGGCGTCGCTGCGGGAGCTGGTGGCGCCGGCCGAGGCTGTCTTCCTGGACGCCGAGATCGAGGCCGAGCTGCAGGAACTGCCCGAGGAGGAGGCGCTCGAGCTGTTGCAGGCGATGGGGCAGCAGGAGCCCGGTCTGGCCCTGCTCGTACGGGCGGCCTTCGACGCGTTGGGGCTGCATACCTTCCTGACCGCGAACGCCAAGGAGGCGCACGCCTGGACGATCCGCAAGGGAGCGACCGCGTGGGACGCGGCGGGCGTCGTTCATTCCGACTTCCAACGCCGCTTCGTCAAGGCCGAGGTGGTGTCCTACGACGACCTCGTGGCGGCCGGATCGCTCGCAGCGGCCCGGGCGGCGGGCAAGCTGCGGATCGAGGGCAGAGACTACGTCGTGCGGGACGGCGACGTGGTGGAGATCCGCGCCGGCGCGTAGCGGGAGGCTCCCTCGGCGCTTCCCGGGCGCTGTAGCCGCGGGAAGCGATATCTTACGCGAAGGCGATCACCCGGCCTCCGGGAGTTCTCGGACCGCCAATTCCTATCCACAGACTGGCGCGAGGGCTGGGCATCTTTACGACACCCTGGAACAATTGAGGCGCCTGCTTGAAGTGATTGTGCGTTGGATACAGATCGTGGAGACCTTGGCCAAAGCGACCGACCGGGGGGAGGCACGAGCGGAGAGGTGATGGCTCGCAGAACCACAGCGCCGCACGGTGCGCAGGTGGGCGGCCAGGCTCCCGAGGGGTCCACGGCCAGGCATGGTCATGCCGCGACCGGTCTCGCCACCGCATCCCACCCGGGCGCCCTTGGTGCAGGTCACCCCGCGCACGCCGGAGCTCCGGCGCCCCACGGGGATGGGGAGGAGCATCCGCCGTCGCGTGGTGGGCCGGTGCGTCGCGTGCGCCGCTTCGGCGCTGGCGGCCGCTGGTGGGTATGGCTGGGGCGTGCCGTGCTCTGGGCGCTCATCATCGTGATCGTGGTGAACGGCGGCCGCGCCGCGTTCGTCAGCTTTACGGAGGGGACGGCGCCGGCCCAGCCGCAGGCCGAGCCCGGGGGCCGGTTCCCTTCGACCGCCGCCTCCGCCTACGCCCAGGAGTTCGCCGGCGTCTATCTCAACTACGACGAGGCAGCCGCCGACACCCGGGCCAGCCGACTCGCCGCCTATCTCCCGGAGGGTGCCGATCCGCAGCTCGGATGGAACGGCGCGGGGAGGCTGCGGCTGGAGGAGGTCTACGTCGCCGGTGTCGACGTCCGCGACGCGAAGCATGGCATGGTGATGCTTGCGGTACGGGTGAACGGCGCCTGGATGCGCCTCGCGGTCCCGGTCTACGCTTCGGGCGACTCGATGGTCATTTCCGGACAGCCGGCATTGCTCCCGGTTCCGCCGAAGGCTTCACTGCCCGCTCCGCCCGCTGGGACGGAGGAGATCGACGCCCCGGCAACAAGCGAACTCGAGCGGCAATTGCCAGGCTTCTTCCAGGCCTACGCGGCGAGCGACAATGCCGATCTCACCCGTTATCTAGAGCAAGGGACGACGGTGACCGGTCTGGACGGGGCCGTGCGCTTTGTCGCGCTGCAGGATCTCGTCGTCCCGCCCGGTGGGAACACCCGGCAGATCACCGCAACCGTGGTATGGCGGATCGCAACGGCGGGCACGACAAGAGTGCCGCCCGGTGAGCTTACCCAGACCTATGAGCTAGCCGTCACGAAACAGGACGGCAATTGGTACGTGAAGGACATTCAGGGCTCGACGGAGCCGACCGGACAGTGACCGTGAGACGCGCCATGTCATGCTTCTCTTGGGCCTAGAGAAAGGGGACACCGATGCTCCACCATCTGGTTGTGGTTGTCGCCCAAGAGCCAATCGGGGGGTTCCTTGCGGCCGCTCAAGAGCCCAATACGGCAGAGCTGGCACGGTGGTTGCGGGACATCTTCGGGCCGCTCTTCCTCGCCATCGTCTCGGTCGTCGCGATCTTCTTCCTGTTCACAAGGGAGATCACCAGGTTCGCCCAGTTCATCATCTTGGCCATCGCCATCGCGGTCATCTTCTACGTGCCCAACATCATCGAGACGACAGCAGTAGCCATTGCCAGAGCTCTGGGGGTCGCTTGAGGATTTGACCCGAAGCCCGGCGAAAGGGAGCCTTGGCCCCGGCGAAAGGAGAGCACTGAGTGGATCTCCCGACGTACACGAAAATCTGGCGGATCGAGAAGCGGCTTTACAAGCTGTACGATTTCCGGCTTCCGGTGCCGCTGCCGCTGGTCCAGATCGGCGTGGTCGTCGGGGTGTTCGTGCCGTGGGTCGTGTTGCTCCAGGTGATCGGTGTCCCATTCGAGTCTCCTTGGCACGTGCTCTACATCGTCCCGCCGTTGTTCGCCCCGTGGGTGGCGACCCGGCCGGTGGTGGAGAACAAGAAGCTGACCGAGCTGCTGCTTTCCCAGGCCCGCTACCTCACCGAACCTCGCACCTGGTGCCGGCTGGCTCCGGCCAGGGAGCCGGCCGAGATCGTCATCGTCGGTCAGATCTGGCGCCGTACCGCCCCGTCCCCGCGACCTGTCCGGGGTCGAGGCAGGGAAGTGAAACGGGAGCGGCCCGCCGGCCATCCCGCCGGCCGGCCGCGGCCGCGACCTGGAGCCGAGCCCCGTCCGGCAGGAGTCCTGGCCGAATCCCGCGCCGCGGGCGCCACGCCGACACGTCCCGGCCCGGGCGTGCGGACGGCGGAGCCGGTGCGCGCGGCAGCCCTTCCCGCCAGCTCGGTCGCCCGAAGGCCAGCGGGTGCGTCCGGTGCGTCGGCGTGGGCGTCCGCACCGACCACCGCCTCCCCTCACCCGCCGTCCGCGCCGCGAAGCGGCGCCTCCACGACATGGGACCGCGCCGCAACGCCGAGGACGCACCCGGAGAGGGAACCGGCGCCGAGACAGCCGTCGAGACAGCCGCCATCGAGGCACCCCGGACCCCGGCGGGAAGCGCCAGCATCGGCAGGGGACGGCGACAAGGCGCCCCCACGTGGTGACCCGCGTGGTGACCCGCGCGGCGAGCCGCACGCCCGCCCGGGGCAGCGACCGACCACCACCGGGCCGAGCTGGCCCGACGCTCCGCTCGGACGTTGGCCCGAGCCATCGCAGCGTCCCGAGCGGGAACGCCCCTTGCGATCCTCGTTCTTCTTGTCCGCCCCGGTGGCGGAGTCCCCGGTGGCGGAGTCCCCGGTGGCGGAGTCCCCGGAACCTCGCCCCCCGGCGACCGGCGAGGGTGATCGCCCGGCCCACGGCGCGGATCCGGCCGAGCAGAGGGACCCCGGCGAGCGGCGGGGTCCACGCGAGCGGCGGCCTGACCCGCGCGGGCCGGGCCAGCTGCGGGAGGCGTTCCGGGAGGACGAGCTCCGCCGCGAGTCGCGGCCCCGGCAGGAGCCGGTGCCGACCCGCGGGCCGGAGGGGACACAGCGGCCCGGCGGGCCCCCGCCGGCCGAGGGACGGACCGACGCGCCTTCGTCGCCTCCGTCTCCGCCGACGCCCCCGTCGTCCCCGTCTCCGCCGCCGCCTTCGCCGCCTTCGCCGCCTTCGCGGTCGGCACGGGAGGCGCCCGCCGCGGAGCCGGCGCAGAAGCGTCCGGCTCAACCGACGGCGCCCTCGGCCTCGTCCTCGACCCCGCCCCCCGCGCCCCCCGCGCCCCCGGCACCGTCGGCACCGTCGGCACCGCCGCCGCCTTCGCGGTCGACACCTCCGCCCTCGGCGCCACCACCTCCGGCCCCTTCGACGCCCTCGGAGTCGACGCCGTCCTCGTCATCGCCCAGGCCGCCGGCACCGGCCCCGCACACCGGCAGCCGGCCCGCGCCGTCCCGGGAAACGTCCACGCCTGCGTCGCCGCCGCGCGGCATGCCGTCCCCGCCGCGGGAGTCCGCCCGGCCGCAACCGCCCCCGCCGCCGTCCAGGCAAACGGAGCGGTCGTCGCCACAACCGGAAAGACCGACTCGGCGGCCGGAATGGCGGGAACCGCCCCGGAGGCCGGAGGGCCCGACCCGCGGGCGCCCACCTGGCGACGAGGCCGATGCGTACCGGCCGCGGCCACCGCGGACGACCGCCTCCGAGGGGCCGTCACCCGTTCGTCCGGCCCCCGCCGACTCCGCCCCCACTCGCGCTCCTTTCGCCGGTCCGGCGCCTGCCAGCTCAGCCCCTGCCGACGCTGCCGACGCTGCCGACCCTGCCGGTCCTGCCGGCCCTGGACCCGCCGCCCCGGCCTCTGCTGACCCGGCCCATGCGTCGTCCCCGCCCGCGGCCGGCACGCCGACCGCCGACCGTACGGGCCGCGGCCGCCACGCTCAGCCCGGCGGGCTGCAGCGTCTCGTGGGCGCGCTGGCCGGCCGGCGCGACAGCTCTCCCGAGGACGCGCTGCGCGAGGCGCTGGCCACCGTCGGTTCGTCGTTCCTTGGCGCACGCCGGGTCGTCGTGCTCGGCTGCACCGGCGGGGCGGGCCAGACGGTGACGGCCCTGATGTTCGGACACACGCTGGCCCAGCACCGATCCGACTCCTGCGTCGCCGTCGACCTCAACCCGGGCGTCGGCTCCTTGGCGCGGCGGTCGCGTACCGAGACCCCGGAGACGCTCACCTCGCTGCTTGCCCGCGCAGAGGAGATCGACGGCTACCTGGCGATGCGCGCCTACACCTCGCAGTCGTCCTCGCGGCTCGAGGTGCTCGCCTCCGACGACGAGCCGACGCTCCTGCAGACGCTCAGCGACCAGGACTACGCGACAGCGGTCTCGATCCTCGACCGTTACTACAAGGTGGCGGTGCTCGACCCCGCGGCGACGGTGGTCGCCCGGCTGCTGCCGTTCGCCGACCAGCTCGTGCTGGTGGCGCCGGCGAGCGCCGACGCTCCGCAGGCCGTGGCGATGACCTTCGACTGGCTCGACGAACACCACTACGGTGACCTGCGCGCCAGCGCGGTGACAGTGATCAACGGGGTAAGCAAACGCAGCCTGGGTGACGCGCAGCAGACCGAGCACGTCGCCACCGACAGGTGCCGGGCGGTCGTGCAGGTGCCGTGGGACGACCACCTGGGCTTCGAAAGCGGGCAGCCGACCGAGCCCGAGCCGCTCCGCCCGCCGGTACGCGACGCCTACCTCGGGCTCGCGGGCGCGGTCGCCAAGGGATTCGCCGCAGTACCACCCCGCTACCACCAGGAGGCCCCGCAATGAGCCGGGCAGTGAGCCGGGCAACGAGTTGGCCGTTCCGTACCCGCGGAGCAACGGAGTCGCCGGAGTCGCCGGAGTCGCCGGAGTCGCTCCATGCGTAGGCCACCAGGTAGCCGCCTCGCCGCGCGGTACTTCGACGACCGGATCCTGTTCACCGACTCTGCGGCCTGGGCGTACTTCCGGCTTCCCACCGTGTCGTACGAGTTCACCACGGCGGAGGAGCGGGAGGCCCTGGCGAACAACGTCGAGATCGCACTGGCCGCAATCCGGATGCCCGACGCCGAGGTGCACCTGCGCGTCGCGCACCGCACGTACCCGGCCGCTGAGTGGGCGGCCGGCCTCGACGCGACCTCCGACGGGGGGCCGGGCTGGGTCAACTACCTCGAGGAGATGTACCGGCACGTCTGGGCCAAGGACTTCTGGACCAAGGAGGTGTACCTGGGGGTCCGTCTCGGCGCGCGGGGCGCCCGGGTGAACGGCGGGGTGTTCTCCCAGCTCCTCCGGCTGTACCAGCGGAGCGAGAAGGCCCTCGGGTTGGAGGACGACGCGATCGACGGCGGGGACATCGCCCGGTGGACCGAGCAGGCCGAGCGGCTCGGGCGGGCCCTCGGCGCCAGCGCGCTGTACGCCCGCCACGCGACCGCCGACGAGGTCGCGTGGCTGTTCCAGCACGCCGTGACCGGCGCGCTCCCGGACCCGCCGCTGTCCGCCTGCGCCCGGCGGACCTGGGGGCCCGGCGAGATCGAGACGGTGGTGGAGGGGCAGATCCACAACGGGCGGACGTCGCTGCGGATCGAGCAGCCGGGTGGCGAGTCGTACGCCGCGTTCCTGTCGTTCGCGCGCTTTCCGGACCTCATGCCGTTCCCGGACGGGGAGCCGTGGGTGCACTACGCCGACGCGCTGCCCTTCCCGGTCGAGTTCAGCTCGCGGATGAAGCTGGTGCCGCCGTCCCGGGCCAGCAGGGACGTCGGGCGCAAGCTAGCGTACGCCCGCGACATGGACCAGCACATCCGGGAGGCCGGCGCGGAAGCGCCCTTGGCCCTCGCCGAGCAGATCGACGCGGCCCGGATGCTGGAGCACGGCATCGCAAAGGAGCGGCTCCCGTTCGTGTACGGCTGGCACCGGCTCATCGTGAACGCGCCCACCCAGGAGACGCTGACCCAGCGGGTGGAGGCCGTTGTCGAGCACTACCGCGACATGGGGATCGACGTGGTGAACTCCACCGGCGACCAGTTCTCCCTTTTTTCCGAGTCACTGCCAGGTGACCGGGTTCGGCTGGGCGCCTACACCCAGCGTCAGCCTCTGCGGACCATCGCCGGAGGCATGCCAACGGCGACCGTCGACCTCGGTGACCGACCCGACGGGGCGGGTGTCGGATGGATCGGCCCGTACATCGGGGAAACCCTGGGCCGTGCCCGTTCGATCGTCCACTTCGACCCCCTCGTCGCCGCCGCGCGCAACCGACCCACCGCGATCGCGATCACCGGGGAGCCGGGAGGGGGGAAGACCACCCTCGCGCTGCTGCTGATCTGCCAGCTCGCGCTGCGGGGGGTCACCGTGGCCGCGATCGACCCCAAGGGGGACGCGGAGTCGCTGGTCCGGCTCCTGCAGCGGCGGGGCCGGCGGGCCCGGGTGCTGCCGCTCGGCTCGGCCTCGCCCGGGCTGCTCGACCCGTTTTCCTTCGGCGACGACCTGGCGGCCAAGAAGACGATGGCGACGGAGACGCTGCGCCTGCTGCTTCCCCGAATGAGCGAGGAGCGGGAGAGCGCGATGATCCAGGCCATCGGCGTGGCGGCGAATCAGCCCCGGCCGAGCCTCGCCAAGGTCGTCGACCACCTGGAGGGCATGTCCGATCCGGCGTCCCGCAACCTCGGCGCGGTGCTGCGCTCGATGTCGGACATGCGGCTGGCGCGACTGTGCTTCCACCCGTCCGGCGGGCAGCAGATCGACACCGAGGGGTGGACGACCGTCTTCACCCTGAGCGGGCTGACCCTGCCCGACGTCACGGTCCCGCGCGACGACTACAGCTACGAGCAGCGACTGTCGGTAGCGCTGCTGTACCTGGTGAGCCAGTTCGCCCGCAGGCTGATGAACGGCATCGACCGACACGTACCCAAAGCGATCTTCCTTGACGAGGCGTGGGCGATAACCTCCACGCCCGAGGGCGCCAAGCTGGTGCCCGAGGTGTCCCGGATGGGGCGTTCCCGCAACACCGCCCTGATCCTGGTCAGCCAGAACGCCGGTGACCTCCTCAACGAGCAGGTCACCAACTGCCTGTCGAGTGTCTTCGCGTTCCGTTCCTCCGAGCGAGTCGAGGTAGACAACGTCATGGCGCTGCTGGGAGTCGAGCCGTCCGAGGAGCACAAGGCCGCGCTGCGCAGCCTCGGCAACGGCGAGTGCGTCTTCCGCGACCTGGACGAACGGGCTGGGCGGGTAGGCGTCGACCTGATGTCCGAAGAGTTGGTGCGCTGGCTGGATACGAACCCGACCCGGTCGAGACCCGACGAGGAGCCGGACTACCGGCCCGGTGAGCCCGGCGTCGACGTGTTCTCGGAGGGGGCCCGTCGATGATGCTCCGCCGAGATCGCCGAGATCTATGTTGTGGGGCGGCTAATCGGACAAAACGACCCCCACAACATGGATCTCGGCGGCGCGGGGCTCGGCGAATAGCCCGGGCGCTGGTCCTGCCGCTGGCCGCGTTGTTCCTGCTTGCGCCGGCGGCGCCGGCGATGGCCGTGTCGAACCCGTTCGACATCTGCAGCGATCCCGAGGCGCCGGAGCCGGAGGTCGCCGGGACCGGGCTGGACACGCTGATCCGACCGCCGGGGGAGAACCCCGCGGTACGCGGCCCGAACGGCGCCACGCTGTACGAGCAGTACGGCATGGCCGGCCAGCGCTGGCACACCACCGAGCTGGGCTGCGCGGACATGCTGGCCAAGGTCGGAAACCAGGGCGCCAACCTGGTCTTCGACATCGCCAAGGCGATCGACCGGACCACGATCACCCTGTACCAGGCGGCCTACTCCGAGTCGCTGCTCGACGACCTCGCCGCCCAGGTCAGTACCGTCGTGCAGAACCTGCGGGACTTCCTCTACCTGCCGTACCTGACCCCGCTGATCCTCGTCGCGGCGATGTGGGCCGCCTGGCACGGGCTGGTACGCAGGCGGGCGACGATGACGTTCGAGGGCACGATCTGGATGATCATCGCGGTCGTCTGCGCGCTGTGGTTCCTCAACCGGCCGCAGCAGCTGATGGAGGCGGGCAACACGGTGGTCACCGGCATGTCCAACGCCGCCGTCACCGCCGTCGGGCAGGCCACGCCGAGTCCGAGCTCGACCTGCGTGGCGCCCGGCGGAGGCAACGGCAACGGTGTCAACGTGTCGGGCCAGAACGCCACCGTCCGGCAGGCCTCGAACACCCTGTGGTCGACGCTGGTGTGCCGCCCCTGGCTGGCCGGAGAGTTCGGGCTGGACCAGTCGTCCTCGAAGCTCGTCGAGGACAACGGCGCCAAGCTGCTGAGCGCCCAGGCGTTCGCCGTGCACGAGGCACGCAACCTGCCGGCGAGCAGCGACCGGCTGGCCAGCGGGCCGGTGCAGACCAAGCAGGAGCAGTACGCGCAGGTCAGGACGGACATCAAGGAGAACTACGGTGCCGTCTACCCGCTGTTCCAGGGCAAGCAGTGGGGGACCCGGGTCGGCATCGCGCTGGCCGCGCTGCTGGCGGCGGTCTTCGCCGGGCTGCTCGTCCTGGTGGTGGCGATCACGCTCATCGTGTTGAAGGTCGCCTTCTTGATGTTGATGATGGTCGGGCCGCTGTTCCTGCTCGCCGGCGTGCATCCCGGCATCGGCCGGGTGATCGCCCTGCGCTGGTTCGAGATGCTGCTCGGCACGCTTCTCAAGCAGGTCATCGTGGCGGTGGTGCTGGCGGTGCTGCTGCTGGGCTACTCGGTGGTCCTCGCGCCGGACTCGCCGCTGCCCTGGGGGATCCAGATCCTGCTCATCGCCCTTCTGGCGCTGGTCGCGTTCATCTACCGCAAGCCGTTTCAGCACCTGTTCGCCTCGGTCGGGATGGCGGGCGCGTACACGGGCGAGCGCACCGTGCAGACCGACGAACGGGAGCGTACGACCGTGGAGGACGGCACCGCCGTCACCCGGCGCGCGCCGCCCCAGCGGGTGCACGGTGTGGGCGCCCGCAGGCGCCGGCTCGGCGAGGCGATGGCCGGCAGCGGGACGGGCCTCGGCGCCCGGCTCAACCAGCGGTGGAGCGATTCCGCGCGGGGCCGGGCCGCGGCCGCGGCCGGGGATCTGGGCGCCGATACGGTTTCCGAGGACGGCGGAGGCCCGGCGCGGGGAGCGCCGGCCGCGAAGGCCGGTCAGCGAGAGACGAGTTCCCGAAGCCCGGGCGGGCTGTCCTGGACGTCGTCCGGGGGTTCCCGGCCAGCCGCGGCGCCCACGCCGCGCCGGGAACCGCCGCCGCTGCGGCCGCAGGCCCGCCGGCCCGAGTCCGCGCCGCTGCCGTTCTGGCTGCAGCCGCGGGAACGTCGTGACGACGGGCACGACGACAGGGGCCGGCGGTGAGCTGGGACCCGACGCCGGGCCAGCGCAAGCTCGCCTTCGCGGGCGTGGTGGTGGCGCTCGCGGTGGCGGGGGTGTACTTCACCCTTCCCACCTTCCGGCCGGGCGAGGACGCCGAACAGGCGCCGGCGCCGGCAAGCGCCGTCACGGGCGCGCCACCGGCCGCGTCGCCCACCGGCAGCCCCACCTCCTCGGCCGACCTCGAGGCGCTGCTGCCGATGAGTTCGGAGGAGATGGCCGCGGCGATCGAGGTGGCCCGGCGTTTCACGGCTGCCTACACGACCTACCGGCACGACGAGGATTCCGCGGCGTACCGGCGGCGCCTGGAGCCGTACGTCACCGACCCGATCGCCGGAGAGATCGGACGGGGTGCCTCCGGCGCGCCCGCCGGCCGGGAGGACCTCGCCCGTGAGCAGGTGGTGGTCACCAGCGCGGCGAGCGTCGAGGGGACGCGGCTCGTCAGCGCCGACTCGGTGGTGGCCATCGTGCGGGCCGACCAGACGATCACCAGCACGAAGGGCACCACGCAGGCGGACCAGCGGCTCGCCGTGACAGTGATCGGGGGCGACGGGGGATGGAAGGTGTCGAACGTTGCGCCCGCCGAAGCGGGAAACGCAGGGGACGTGTCGTAGATGGCCAGACCCTTACTCGACCGGGCCGGGGCGTACCTGGCGCAGCGGGCCGTCCGTCGCCGCGTCCAGGACAACGCCCGCATCCGTGGACGTTACGGCGCTCCTGGCCTCGGCGGTCTGGGCGGTCTGAGCCGTTTCCGTGGCCCGCCCGGGCCCAGCGGCCTGGGCAGAGGCGGTCTGATCGCGATCCTTGCCCTCGGGCTGGTCGTGATGGTGCTTCTGCCGTTGATGATCCTTCAGGCGTTTCTCAGCGGGATCGGTGGCTTCCTGGGCGATCTCGGCGGGGCCGGCTCCTGCACCGGCAGCCAGCAGGAGCCGTCGGATCAGGCCAAGAACGGCATCCCGAGCAACTACATCGCGCTGTACCAGGAAGCGGCGGCGAAGCACGGGATCAACTGGACGATCCTGGCCGGGATCGGGCGGGTGGAGACCAACCACGGCCGGCTGGACGCGCCCGGTGTGACCAGCGGCACGAACTTCGCAGGGGCCGCGGGGCCGATGCAGTTCCTGCTGTCCACCTGGGAGGCGTACGGCGTCGACGGCAACGGCGACGGGCGGAAGAACGTCTACGACCCGGAGGACGCGATCCCGGCGGCGGCCGGTTACCTGAAGGCCAACGGGGCGCCGGACGATCTGTACGGGGCGATCTTCGCCTACAACCACGCCGGCTGGTACGTGGACATGGTGCTGGACTGGGCGTCGCGGTACGCCCGGGGTGGGGCGGTGGCGGTGGCCGCCAACTTCGGGGCGACGTGTGTCGATCAGGCGTTGGGCGAGGTGCCGGCGGGGGTGGCCGGCAAGGTGATCTCCTACGCCAGGGCGCAGCTCGGTAAGCCGTACGTGTGGGGGGCCGAGGGACCGGACGTCTTCGACTGTTCGGGGTTGACGATGATGGCCTACCGCAGCGCCGGGATCTCGATACCGCGGGTGACGCACGACCAGATCGCGTTCGGCAAGAGGGTGCCCGAGGGCCAGGAGCAGCCTGGCGACCTGGTGTTCTTCCGGTATGACAGCGGCTACATCGGGCACGTGGGCATCGTGATCGGCGGCGGGAAGATGATCAACGCCCCGCAGACCGGGGACGTCGTCAAGATCGCCTCGTACGACGACCGGGACAACATCGCCGGCTTCACCCGCCCCGGCGCCCGCTCCCAGGTCTAGACGAGTAATTCCTAACAGGTTCAGTGGTCGTAACTGATCAGTGAGCGCTTCTGCGGTGCGTTGATCAGCCAGTTGTGCCAGTTCGCGGCGGCAAGGACGAGCAGGCGTTGAGCCACGCCAGCGAAGACGCCGGCCGCGGTACGGCCGCCGTGTCCTTCGAGGTCGAGTTGCCCCTTGAGGGTGTCGTTGACCGACTCGATCCACTGACGCACCCCGGCAAGATTGTCGAAACGACGCTTCTCGTCGCGGCGGTCCGGACGCACCAGCAGCCCACCAACCTCCCTGCCGCAAGACGCCGATATCGCGGGCATGCGCGAGCAACTCCTCGGCGATCTCGCGTTCGCCGAGCCTCGGACTGGCCAGGCACCACGCCACCGGCATGCCCTCCGGGGTGTTCAGCAGATACAGCTTCAGCCCCCAATACCAGCGCGAGTGCGAGGCGCAGAAGCCATAACCAGCCAGTACCTGCGCGGGGACCGGCCGGCACGTATGTGCGGCCGGTCCCCGCGTGGCTGGAGCGTTGACGTCGTCGTCGGGCGCACCATGCTGACTGAAGAACCAAATTGGTCAGTCAGTCGGGTCTCTGGGGTCGTGGTGGGAGACGAGATGGCGGCGCGCATCCTCGACGCAGCCGAAGCGCTGGTGGTCAGGTTCGGGTATCGCAGGACCACCGTGGACGATGTTGCGCGCAGGGCAGGGGTTGGCAAGGGCACCGTGTATCTGTACTGGCCGAGCAAGTTGGAGCTCTTCGGGAGCGTTCTCACCCGCGAGTCAGCGCAGATGCTCGCCGAGCAACTCGCCATGGTGAAAGCCGATCCGGGCGAGGTCCGACTGCATCGGTCGATGCGATGCACGTTCCTCCAGATCATGCGGCGACCGCTGTCCAAGGCGTTTGCCACCCGCGACTACGACGTCCTGGGTGAACTCATGACGGCGAGCCAGTCCGGCGTGCGGTTCGTGACAGGAAAGATCGAAACGACGGCACGCTATTTGGCCGTTCTGTACAAGCACGGGCTGCTGGCAGACGACCCAGCGGCCGATCCGGCCTTGCTTTACCGACTTTCCGCCGCTGTGACCGGCGCCTTCCTGCTCGAAGGTGTGCCCGGCATGGGCGATCTCGGCCTGGAGGACAAGGCGGACGCGCTGGCGACCACGCTGCGCAGGGCCTTCGAACCCGCGGCCGAGCCGACGCCGCGGACGCTGCGGGGCGCTGCAAGCGAGCTGACCGAGCTGTACGAGCAGTGGGCGGTAGAACTGGCCAAGGCGCTGCCCGGAGGAGACACCTGAAGGTCGCGATCAGCGCGACAGCAAAGGAGCACGCGTCATGACGCAGGTCAAGGTTCGGTTGACGGACGCAATGGAAACCTCGCTGATCATGCTGTACGGGCTGGCCATGGACGCCCATGCCGAGCCGACGATTCTCGGTGACACGATGGCCGCGCAGGCGTTCGAGAAAGTCGACTACGACTTCACACGGCTGAACACCCGACTGGTGTCACCGAAGGACATGAGGGCCAAGGTCGCGGCCCGCGCGAAGTACTTCGACACCTGGACCGCGGAATTCCTTGCGGCGCATGAACAAGCCACCGTGCTCCACCTGGGCGCCGGACTGGACCCTCGGGTGTGGCGGGTCGATCCCGGGCCCGAGGTGCGCTGGTACGACATCGACTATCCCGGGGTCGTCGAGGCGCGCGGCAAACTCTTTCCCGAGCGCGGGAACTACCAGATGATCGCGTCGTCGGTGACCGATCCGGAGTGGCTGGAACAGATTCCTACCGACCGGCCAGTGCTGGTCGTCGCCCAGGGATTGACCATGTACCTTCAACCTGCCGAAGGGCACGCGCTTTTCCGCCGGATCACCGAGCGTTTCCCAAGCGGTGCCCTCGCCCTCGACACGCACAACTGGCTCGGCGTTCGTGGCGTCAACAAGATGCTGAAGCGTCAGTTCGGCGCGCCGCTCCTGCATTGGGCCATCAATGACGCGCACGAGTTGGAACGCGTCAACCCGAGGCTGCGGTGCGCCGATGCGGTCAGCGCCCTGTCCCCAGCCCTGGTTGACGAGCTACCGCCCGGCTTGGCGCCGCGCGGCTCAAAGCTCTTCTGCCAGGTCGTCCAGCTCATCCCTACGTTGCGCAACATCAGCCTGTTCGTCCGCTACGAGTTCGACGCCGACCCCGCCTGACGGCCCATGTGGTTTCACGCCAGGCAACTCCATGCAATCAGGACGTCCATTGTGGACTTTCTGTGGGCCGCTGCCCGGGTCCTGGTTGATGACGATTCGGTGGGGAAGCAGCCCGGTCATGAGTTCGATCCTGGTCGCCGCCTGCTCGACCCGTTCTCAAGACCGGGGTTCCGCAGCTAATCGGGGTGCTGGGCCGCGATCGAGGGTGAAGATGCAGGTCGGCGGGCTGGCAGCTGGTGGGAATCGCTGTTCGGCCTAGATACACGCTTGTTCGCTGTTTTCCGTATCTGCCTGGGCT
>WHSR01000112.1 GCA_009379995.1 Streptosporangiales bacterium | reverse complement strand
TTCGCCGCTCGAACCGGTCTTCGCGGAGCCGGCCGGCGGCGGGGCAGCCGGGTCGACGCGCGAGCTGTCCTACAGCGTGGACAAGGCCCTCCGCCTGCTCGGCTGGCGCCCCGAGGTCCCGGTCAAGGAGGGGCTTCGGCGGCTCATCGGCTCACTCGATACGGAGGAGTGACCATGCGAACCGCAGTAAGACGGCCCCTGCCACCCTCCCGTGCCCTTTTGGCGGCCGGGGCCCTGCTAACTCTGACCGCGACGTTGGCCGCGGGCTGTGGCGGAGGCGCGACGTCCTCCGGCGGGTCCGGCGGGTCGGGGGAATCGAAGGTAGTCGTCGCGGAGACCGCGGGGATGCCCACGGCATTCCTGCAGTACGGAATCAAGAAGGGCTTCTTCGAGGGGCTGACCGTGGAGGTCCAGTCCGGTCAGGGCGGCGCGGCGAGCATCCCTGCGGTGGTGAGCGGCGACGCCCAGTTCGCCGGCTCGAACGCCGTCTCCGTGCTTCTGGCCGGGGGAAAGGGACTGCCGATCAAGATAGTCGCGCCGGGGTCGTTCGCAACCGACGACCTCGAGCGTGATTACTCCTCGGTGATGGTGCGGGACGACGGCTCCATCGATTCGCTCAAGGATCTCGAGGGCAAGACGGTGGCCGTCAACACGCTCGACAACATCAACGATCTCACCCTGATGAAGCTGCTGGACGACGCGGGGGCCGACTCGTCCAAGGTGAATCTCATCGAGGTCCCGTTCCCGGAAATGGCCGCCGCGCTGCGGACCGGGAAGGTGGACGCGACCAATCCCATCGAGCCGTTCGTGTCCCAGTCCCTCGCGGAGGGTGCCCGCATCATCGGCTCACCCTTCTCCGGCACCCGCCGTAACCTGCAGGTGGGTTGCTTCGTGACCACCGAGCAATTCCTGCAACAGAACCCCGAGACGGTCGAGCGTTTCCGGGCCGGGCTGTCCCGTACCGCGAAGGACATCGCGGAGCATCCCGACGCATTCCGTGAGTTCCTCCCGGGGGCGGCCGATATCGAGCCCGAGTTGGCGGAGGAGATGGTGCTTCCCGCCTGGCAGACGTCCATCGATAGGGAATCTTTGCAGCTGCTCGCGGATCTCATGGTGAAGTACAAGATCGCACAGGGCAGGCCACCGGTTGCCGAGTTGTTGGAGGGAACTAAGCAGTGACGTCTTTCTACGAGAAGTGGCTGAACTACTGGGACGAGGCGCAGCAGGAGAAGAGCAGCGCTCGTCGTAAGCTCGACATCGAAGAGGTCGAGTGGGTGGAGACACCCCAGGACGCAGCCGTCGGCCTGCTCATCGCGCCGGAGACCGGCTTCCGTACGTGGGGGAGCGAGACCATGCTCGCCGAGATTCCGGTGGGCTGGAAGACCGGGGGGCACTCCCACGGGGAAGAGGCCATCTACATAGTGTCCGGCGCCGGGTTCAGCATCGTCGACGGGGTGCGCTACGACTGGAAGGAAGGCAGCTCGCTCGCGATACCGTTCGGCGCCCGGCATCAACACTTCAACACCGGTGACGTCCCCGTGCGGTACTACTCGGCGATGTCGGTGCACCTCGAGCATTGGGTGGGCGTACACCGGACCACGCAATACGAGACCTGCGGCAAGTTCACCTCACTGCCGTCCGCGGAGAAGTCGGCGAACGGCCTGTCGCCGGACGGGAAGCGCGTCGCGCTCAACATCGAGGACGCGTACATCCGGGTGGGCGGAGAGGGCGGAGGCGCTGCCCAACCGCAGGAGGCCCCGCGGTTCGAGGGGGACAAACCGCTGGTCGTCGGGGATATCAGCGGCATGGAGCGCTTCATGCACACGCACAAGCACGAGATACGCGAGTTCATGCGGGTCGGCAGGGACACCAATGGTTTCGAAGTGCATCAGATGGAGATCAGCGGGATCCTGACCGACGCACCGCGGACCCGCGGCGGCAAGCACGCGCACATGGAGGCCCACCTGTTCATCGTCGACGGGGAGGGCTACAGCGAGGTGGACGGCGAGAAGATCCCGTGGAAGCCGGGTACCTCGGTGCACATCCAGGGCCCGCAGACGGTCCACCAGCACTTCAACGAGAGCGACCAGTACTCGAAGATGCTGCGCATCGCGCCGGGGATCCGGTACTTCTTCGAGCGCTGCGCGAAGTCGACCTTCCCGTACCTGTACTACGACGTCCGGCAGAGCTAGCCCCCCTTGCGCCGAGATCTATGTTGCGGGGCTGTTTTGTCCGGTTTGGGACCCCCACAACATAGATCTCGGCGAAGGGGTACGGGTCAAGAGTTGTTCTTGATCGCGCTCTTCATGAGGCCTCCGTACTGGCCGAGGGTCTTCATGAGCTCGTCCACCAGCGCCGTCGACTCCGCGGAGTTGAGCGCGTCGGGGCTCAACTCGCTCTCCTTGGCCTTCGCGAGGAGCTGCGGATCCTTGAGCGCGTCCGAGATGGCCTTGTCGAGGACCTGCTTCGTCTCATCGGGAAGGCCGGGCGGGGCGATGATGAGGCGTTGCGCCTCCAGGCTCGTGGCGAGCTCCTGGTGGCCCGCCTCCTGCAGGGACGGTGTGTCCTTGACCTCGTCGTACCCGGGCTCACCCTGCTTCGGTTTGCTCTCGCCGACGTAGAGCGCTCCCTTCAGGTCCCCGGACTCCAGCTCGCCGAGGCCGGACTCGAGCGAGCTGATGCCCGCGTCCGTGTCTCCCCGCACGATGCTCAGCCGAGCCTCCTCGTTCCCGTCGTGCATGACTGGGGTGTACTTCACTCCGAAGAGGTCGTAGAGAATTACGGTGTTCAGCCCGTCGCTGGTGGAGAAGCCCGTCAGCGCCTGCTTGACCGGTCTCTTCGCCGACAGGCTCTTGAGGTCCTCGATCGTTTCGATGTCGGAGTTCCCGGCGACGGACAGAACCTGCGGGTCACGGGCGACGCGGGCCAGGTAGGTGAACTTCTCCACCTCGAAGTCGCTCTCACCGGCCAGCTGCGCGGCGGCGAGGCCCGTCATGTTGACGATCTCGATCTGCGTCCCGTCCGGCTTGGCGCTGTACAGCTGGTTCGCGCCAACCAGCCCGCCGGCACCTGGGACGTTACGGACGACGACGTTGACGTCGTTGGGCAGATGTTTCTCGATGTACGGCGCGAGCAGCCGTGCCCAGGAGTCGTAGCCGCCGCCGGGGTCGAAGGGAACTATGAACTCGATGTCCTCGGTGGGGTAGCCCTCGCCCGACGCCCCCGTGCTGCCCAGCGACCCGCAGCCGCCGGCGAGCACGAGGGCGAGCATGGCAGGGACCAGCAGCCCTCCGATTGTGGAACGACGCAACATTCAGAATCCTCCAGATCGCTGTTGCCTAGAACGGCACTCCCAAGACCACCCCGAAGAGTCCATAGAGGAAGATCCAGGCACCGGCCGTGAGGAGGAGGGAGAGCACCCATCCCTCGCGGCCCAGCACACGGAAGAAGAAGAACAGGGCGATCGGTACCGACACGAGCATTCCGGCGACGGCCGTCAGGGCGACGAAGCCGACGATCCAGGCGGCGAACACGAGCTCGCGTTTGCCTCGCTGCGGGGCGTGGTCCGCCGCCTCCTCGGCCTCCTCGCCCTCCGCGGGTCGCCGGAGCGGCCTCCGGCGAAGCCCGGGGAACAGGTCCAGCACCAGCTGAATTGCGAGCCCGATCACCGTGGGGACACCGATGATCAGAGGGACCAGCCGGGCGCCGGGATCGAGGGAGACCAGGGCGACGGCGACCAGGGTCCCCACGAAGGCCAGGAGGACCAGGTCGAACACGATCCCGTCCACTTTCCTGACCGAGGCCGCCGCCCTACGAGTGGCCAACTTCGACCCCATCCCTTCTCGAGCGGTTCCTCCGGCGTCGCGCCAGCAGGGCCGGTGCGACCAGGGACGCTATGGTCAGCGCCAGCAGCACGGCGGAGATCGGGCGGGTGACGAATCCGCTCACCCCGCCGAACGCGGAAACCGTCTGGTGATAGGAGTCCTCGACAAGCCCACCGAGGACCAGCGCGATGATCAGCGCTACCCGCGAAAAGTTGTGCTTGCTCATCTGGTAGCCGACGTAGCCGAAGACGACAGCCACCAGGATGTCCAGGATCTGCTGCTGCAGGGCGTAGACCCCCACCAGAGCGGTGACCGCGATGAGCGGGGCCAGCACCTGGGGTCGGATCTGGGTGAACCAGGTGGCCCGGGAGCCGATCGCCCACACCACGAAGGGGGCGATGAGCTTGGACACCGCCATGGAAATGATCAACGCGTAGACGATGTTGACGTGGTCCCTCATCAGGGTGGGGCCGGCCGGCACGCCGTGCAGGATCAGCGCACCCAGAACGACAGCCATGCCGGTGCTGCCGGGGATGCCGAACGCCACGGTCGGCAACAGCGAGCCGCCTTCCTTGGCGTCGTTTGCCGACTCGGCGGCGATCACCCCTTCGACCGCGCCCTTCCCGAAGCGCTCCGGGTTGCGCGACGTCTGCGCCGCGTGGCCGTACGAAAGGAACGACGCGACAGTGCCGCCGACACCGGGGATGATCCCCACGACCACGCCGATGATCGAGCCGCGGACGATCAGAAACCAGCGGCGCAGGCCCGCTCCGACGCCCTGCAGGAAGGTCGACGTCGTACGCTCGGCCGGGTCGATACGCCGCGCCACCGCCGATCCCATGCCGTACAGGGCGAGCACCTCGGCCCCGGCAAAGAGCCCGACCAGAACGGGGACGATGCCCAGCCCTTCCCACAGGTAGAGCTGGTCGAAGGTGTAACGAGGGCTCCCGGTGACCGGATCCAGGCCGATGAAGGCGAGCATGAAGCCCACGCCGGCCGAGATGAGGCCCTTATACGTTTGGCCGTGCGTCACCACGGCGATCACGCTCAGCCCGAGGATCGCCATCATGAAGAACTCGGGATAGGAAAAGGCCAGAATCAGTTTCCGGGCCAGCGGGACCAGGAGAATCAGGACGAACGTCCCGAGCAGCCCTCCCAGGACCGACGAGGCGGTGGCGGCCCCTATCGCCTCCGGCGCACGGCCCTGCCGAGCCAGGGCGTAGCCGTCGAACGTGGTGGCGGCGTTCTCGGGGGCCCCGGGCGTGTTCACCAGGATCGACGTGATCATCCCACCGAAGCCGACCACGCTGTACGCGGCTATCAGGAACGTTGTGGCCGTCTCCGGCTGCATCCCGTAGCTGATCGGGATCAGCAGCGCGAGCGCTACCGACCCGCCGAGTCCCGGCAGGACACCCATCAGCATGCCGAAGAGCACGGCGACGAAGATCAACAGCAGGGTCTGAGGATTCGACAGGTTGACGAGGGCGTCAAGGAGCCCCTGAATCATCGCGCCGCTCCTCTGCCCGGGCGAGAGGAGAACGCGAGCAGGCGACCGACCTGCTGCAGCACCCCCGACTGCACAGAACCCATACGTATGTCGTAAGCCTCAGGTAGCGCTCTCTATTACATAGTAAGAAGGCAATTCTCAGATCCTGTGAAGTTACCACCGCGTTGCGGGGAGGTCAACGGGCGCGGCGCGTCCGCTAACGAGCCAGCCAGTGGTACGAGAGGTAGGAAAGGACCGCCAGCACGCCGACGCCCGCCTCCACGACGGGGTGGCGGAGCGCAATGGCGCCGCGGCAGTAGCGGCAGCGTCCGCGGAGGAGCAGCCAACTGATGATCGGGACGAGGTCGATGGCACCGAGCTGGTGCTGGCACCGTTCGCACATGGAACGGCCCTTGACGAGGCTGTACGAGTGGCGCAGCCGCCAAGAAAGAGCATGGCCGAAGCTGCCGATGGCCGCGCCGAGCCAGAACAACAGGAGCAGCCGTACGATCACGACGGCGTCGACCGCCGCTACCAGATCAACGAGACAACCAAGTAGATCAGTCCTGCGATGGGCAGGGTCACCACTGCCTCGATGATCGTGAAGCCCGCGTCGTCGCCGGCTCGATTCCTCTTCATGCCCCGCCTCCCCGATCGGATATCGAGCACCTCAGCCTTACACGGACCCTTGGGCCTGACAAGGCTGGTGGGCCGCCCGGCGACGTTGCCAAGCGGCCCACCAGCACGGATCGCGCGGTGCCGAAGCGGCTATTCGGCCAGGAAGAACTGGACGCTTCCGTCGGGGTCGACCTGGGCGTCCAGCGTCTTGTCGCCCAGCGCCTCGGCGGCGTCGGGCTCCAGGAACAGCCGCGCACCCGACTCCTCCATCACCTGGTCGCCCTGCTCGGGCTCGGGGGTGACGGACAGCCCGAACCCCTCGGGCTGGCTGCTGATCCGCAGCCCCGCCCCCTCCGGCAACTCAGGATGGGAGGTGAGCCTCTCGATGACGGTCGTGGCATTCGTTGTCACGGTGAGCATGGAATCTCCTTACGCCAATGTCGATCTTGCGTCGGTCCTGCGACGTCGGGTCTTCCGGGCCGGTCCATGCGGCCCAACTACGGGGGACACAGATGCGGGGCCGCGTCATGGACTGCTCGGGCGTCTACCAGAGGCGAACCTGCTCGGCACGGCCGGCCGCTCGCTCTCCCGGAGGGGCCCCGGAAATGAAAACGCGCCCGCTGCTGTGCTTCCGCGGACGCTGGCACAATGTTGTCGAGACTTCGACTGCCACCTTCCCCTAGTTTTCTGGTCACCCTACCCGTCACTCCGCCGCGCACCAACCCATACGGTCGATCCGCGCCAGTACCGACGGAAGTTAGGGTCGCCTTACCTTACTTCTGGCTGCCTGGAGGGACGGGCGGACCGTGCGGGCGAACCACCGGGTCTCTCTTGGGGAGACGCAGGAGACGCCGCTCATCCCGCTGTACGGGCGCGCGGTCGAGAGCCGCAGAAGGAATGGCCTCGTTCGTGACCCCAAGGCCGTGGAGATGGTGGAGACCATCGACTACGACTTCGGCAGACTTGACGGGGCCCGCAGTCTGGTCGGCTCGGTGCTGCGGACGCTGCTGTTCGACGTGTGGGATGGGCGACCTGATCATGGTCGGCGAGCTGTTCACCGACGAGCACCTCGCGCAGATGGTCTCGCATCCGCTGTTCAGCCTCGGTGTCGACGCGTACTCCGGCTCCGCCGAGGGACCGCTCGCCCGTACCGTCACCAGCCCGCTCGCCTACTGCGGCCACGTGCACTACCTCACCCACCACGTGCGGGAGAAGAAGACGTTGTCCCTGGAGGAGGCCATACGCAAGATGACGAGCATGCCGGCGAAGCGCTTCGGCCTGCGCGGCCGCGGAGCATTGCGGGTCGGAAGCTTCGCCGACGTCGCCCTCCTCGACCTCGAGCGCCTCGACGACGTCTCCACCTTCGAGCGGCCGGTCGCCTACCGTCGACACCGGCGCGCGCCCTGGGCGGGTCCTCACCCGCTCCTAGAGCCCTTTCGGCGGCTCGGTTACTAGCGGATCACGAATTCGAAGCTTCCCGGCCCGGTGGCGCGCACAGTGGCCGGATCAACGCCGCGCTTTACGGCCTCTTGCAGGGCCCGTTCCCGCAGTCCCTCATGCGTGCCGTCGTAGCGATTGCGTATCTCTACTGGAAATTCCCGATCGTACTTGACACGTGGCTTTCGTCCCGTGCTGCTGCGCGCCCGTCGCGGGTGTGGACGTGATGTCGCGCGCTCTTCCTGGGACTCGCTATCTCCAGTGAGGTAGGCCAGGATGCCCGCATCCTCGCTGCTCAGCTTCTCGTTGCTCCGAAGACTCTCGCTCATCGTAAGGTACGCGTTTCCCTAAGTGACTACCGGCTCTGCTCAGTTTATCCCGACTCGAGACCAATACAGTTCCCGCCTGCACGGCCGTACATCCCCCAGCAACGGCGGCCGTGCCCTCGGCTATTCCCGTTCGCGCGGGCGACTGGCCAGCGCCCGGGGCCGCTCTTCCGGGGGAGACAATCCCAAGGTAACTTACCCGGGCATGGGCCTGGTCTTACCTCCGGAGCTGGCCGGGCTGCTGGCGCAGGCCGGCGGTCGTTAGCCGCGGACCTGCACGCCCTCGGGGCCGACGGGTCGACCATCGCCCAGACGGTGGCCGCCGAGCATCGCGACGAGTCGATCGACGCATTCTCCGTCTATTGGGACGAGTTCGCCCGCCATGTCGAGGAGGGCGGGGTGGCCGCGGAGCAGGCCGCGGTCGCCGTGGATGCCATGGCCCAGGCGATCTTGGGTGCCAGGTTCGCGATCTTCGATGGGTTGCGGCTCAACTATGCCCGCATCCAGGAGGCGCGCTCCCAGCCCTGGGTTTGGGAGATCATCGTTCGGCTCATCTTGCTTCTCATCCGCCTGCTTCGGACACATCTCGCGAGGATTTGGGCAGCCCTGTGCTCCGTCGGACGGGCGATCAGTGGCTGATCGAGAAGGTCGTCTGGGTCTTCAAGGAGATCGCCGAGTTTTCCGATCGCTATGGCGGAAGACCGAGCAGCTGTGGAGGGGAGACCGCCACTTGAGAAGATCAAGGGGCCGAGGGAGTTCGATCCGGAGACCCTGCGAGGGCGCACACCGGAGGAGATACGCCGAGCGATCCCGGAGGATTGGGATAAACGCCCATCCAAGACGGGCGGAGGGGAGATCTATGAAGACCTGGCACACAGAGGGGGGAACGATCCATATAATGTCTGGATATCCGCCCGGAAGTCGTCCTGATCCAGTGACGTGGGGTCCCTATGTGGTGGTCACTCAGAACGGTCAGAAGTTTCACATACCTTTGGCGGGGAACCCGACGCTATGACGACCGGCGCCAGCATGTCTGATCTCAAGATCCTCCTGACGCAGGAGCTGATGGACGAGGTGACCGAGGTAGGGCCGATCGGTGTCTACGAACTCGTATGGTCACTGCGTGGCCGGGAGGGCACGTTGACGGATGCTGAGCGGGTCGCACTGGCTAAGCAAGTAGCCAGGGACGTGCTGGAATCCGGAAGAGCGAAGCCATGCAGATTCTGGTGGCCTCCGCGCGAACCGGTCTCGGGCTTCCTCACAATCGAGGATGTGACCGACGACGAGTGGCTCGATATTCGATAATCGGTGAGTTTCCTGCCTTCCTTCCCTCCGAAGAGTGACGATAGCCGATCGCGATGAAAGACCCTCGCGTGTGCACGGCATGGGTGACGGCACTCGCGGTCGCGCTCGCCTTGGGGATCGCCGGCTGCGGGGGTTCGGAGGGCGCGCCCGGCTCGGCCGCGTCGGGATCTTCCGCCCCAGCGACCGAGCCCCGGGGGTCGCCGACGGAGACGCCGACGACGTCTACATCGGCCCTTCCAACCCCCGACGCTCCGATTCCCAGGGATCCCTCGCGGCTGGCGGACACCCTGGCTCGGACCACTGCCGCGCTCGAGCGCGCCATCGACGACTGGCTCGAGCACGGCGACCCGGCCCGCGGGCGGCCGCCGAAGCCGGTGGTGTTCCTGGCCCTCCACCAGCAGCGCATGTACCGCTTCCTGGCGCGACACCACGATCTCGCCCGGCGCACCATCGCGGAGTTGCCCCGGCCGCTCGCCGCCCCGGCCCGGGACAACGTGACCGCCTCCCGGAAGCTCTTCTCCCTCACCAGCCCTATCAGCAAGCCGAGCGCGTTCCGTACCCAGCAGCCTCGGCCCGCGGGAGTCCTGCTCACCTACTTCAAGCGGGCCGAGCGCCGGTTCGACGTGTCCTGGCAGGTGCTGGCGGCGGTGATGTACGTGGAGACCAAGTTCGGTCGGGTGAAGTCGGCGAGCTCCGCGGGTGCCCAGGGCCCGATGCAGTTCATGCCCTCGACGTGGGATTCCTACGGGATGGGCGGAGACGTCCACGACCCCAACGACGCGGTGCTGGCCGCGGCCAACTACCTGCACGCCTCGGGGGCGCCCGAGGACTACCGGCGAGCGCTGCACGCGTACAACCCGGACGGGCGGTATGTGGAGGCGGTGCTGCGTCACGCCCGCCAGATCCGGCGCGACCAGCGGAACTACTACGCGTACTACAACTGGCAGGTCTTCGTGCTCACCACGCGCGGCGATCGTCGCCTCACCGGCCCGTAAACCGGCCGCGCACGGTGGCGGCGCGCCCTCGCTGGTTGTTCGATGGGGTGGACGCGAAGGAGGTCGGGAAATGTCCGTAGGCGACGAGGCGGCGGCCCGCCGTGATTCCGTGCTGGGGCGCCTGTACGACGTGCGTGGGCTGGGCGCGGTGGTCACCGGCGCGGCCAGCGGCCTGGGCCGCGCGATCGCCGAGGTCCTGGCCGAGACCGGCGCGCGCGTGACCCTCGCCGACGCCGATGCCGAGGGGCTCGCCAAGGTTGCCGAGGAGTTCGCTGGGCAGGGCCTACCGGTCCGTACGTACGAGGTCGACATCACCGACCGGGACAGGGCGCGGGCGCTGATGGACGACGCCGTGGGCGCCTACGGCCGGCTCGACGTCGTCTTCGCCAACGCCGGCATCGGCGGCGGGCCGAGCTACGCCCGGCCGGAGGGATGGGTCGACCGGCTCCCGCGCGAGCGGTGGGACCGGGTGGTCGACGTCAACCTGAACGGCACGTACCACACGCTCGCCGCTGCCGCCGCGGTGATGCGGCCGCGGCGGCACGGCAAGATCATCCTGACCGCCTCGACGGCTGGTCTGCGCGCGGATCCGATGGTGAGCTACGCCTACGTCGCGGCCAAGGCCGCCGTGGTGAACGTGGCCCGGCAGGCGGCGCTGGAGCTCGCACCGCACGGAATCCACGTCAACGCCATCGCACCGGGACCGTTCCGGACCAACATCGGTGGGGCGAGGGGACGCCAGCCCGAGGCGCAGGCGGCGTGGGCGCGGACGATCCCGCTGGGACGGATGGCCGACCCGGAGGAGATCAAGGGCCTCGCGCTGCTGCTCGCGTCCCCGGCCTCCAGCTTCATGACCGGTGCCGTCTACCCGATCGACGGCGGAGCACTGACCCTCGCGCACGCGCTCTGAGTAGAGTTTTCCTTGAACGGTTGCCGTCTGGATTCAAGGTTAGAGGCAGCCGTACCGGCGCGTACCCAGCCATGGGGAATGATCAGTTTCCTCGCCGGCGGGACGAGGGTGCCTGGCACGGCCGAGCCTCCGGATACGGTTGGCCTTGTGGCCTTCGTCGACACCCCGCTGACCGCTGAGGTCCGGGAGGCGGTCCGGCGACACTGGGGTATCGAGATCGACCGCCCTGAGCGGCTACACGGGGGCCAGGAGTCGGCTTCGTACCGCCTCGGCGATCAGGTCGTACGCATCGGCCCGAAGTGGCGTGCCGATGTCGAGCTCGCGTGGTCGTTCGCCCTGGCGACGCGGGTGGCCGCGTTCGTGCCGGAGGTGGTCGCCCCCTGTCCGGCGGGGGACGGCCGTTGTGCGGTACGGGTCGGCGGGCGCCCGGTGAGCGTCTGGCCCTATGTCGCGGGAGGCCGCGGCGACGACCGCGACAACGACCAACGGTGGCAGGCCGCGGACCTGCTCGCCCGGCTGCACCGGGCCCTCGCCCAGATGCACACCGGGCCATGGCCGGATGTGCGGCCCGGACCTGGACCCGAGCCCGAGCCGGAGGTCGGCGACCCCGAGCTGGACCGCTGGCTCGCCGCGTTCGACGCGCGTCACCCGGCCCAGCAGCCCCTGCACGGCGATTTCCACGCCGGCAACACCCTCGTTCGGCGCGGACGCATTGTCGCGTTGCTGGATTGGGACGACGTGTTCCTTGGCCCGCCCGAGCGGGAGCTGGCCTGGGCGGCGTGGGAGTGGGGCGACGGCCCGTCGACCCTCGACGTGGGCCCGGCCATGGCCTTCGTTATTCGGTACGCAACCGCAGGCGGTACGGCGACCCCGGTCGGCGAGGAGGAGCTCGCCCAGCTCGTCCGGGAACGGCTGCGCATGGAGGTCGGCTACAACCGGGCCGCATGGAGGGACGGCGCCCCGCGCGATGCCGACGATCTCGAGTATGAAGCGCCGCAGCTCGAAGCCTTCCAATCCCTGCGGCCGTGATTTCGCTCAGCCGAGGGTCTCCTCGAACGGGATGACGCCGACGCGCGCCGCCCAGCGCTCCCAATCGGCCGCGAGATCCTCCACGACGCCGGCGAGGTCGAAGGGCTCGGTGCGATCGGTGGCTCGACTTCGTTCCCGCGCGGCGCGGGCAGCATGCTCCGCCCCTCGGGCGGTGGACGGGGCGATCGCCACGGGAGGCCGGGTAGCGGACGCCGGCCGCGTCCGGCATCGTGGGCAGCACGTCAGTGAGCTGGAACGGAGTGTGCACCTACGGAGGAGACGCGTGATCGCTAGCGGGTTCGATGAACGCCAGGATCTGCCGCCCGAAAGCATCGTCCGGTGTGTTGAGGTGCAGGGTGACGGTGAAGTGGTTGTGCCCCGGTAGGCGCAGGAACCGCGGCCAGCGGCCGTGCCGCTCCCAGTAGGCGTTCAGCAGCTGGAGGGCCTGCCGCTCGGCCGCCGGGGGATCGAACTCCGCCAGGACGTAGAGCACCGGCACCTCGCCGTCGACGAGCCCGCGGATGGAGGAGCGCTCGGCGAGGCGTGCGCGGTCCTCTCCCAGATAGACGGCGGTCCGGTCGGGGTCGAACGTGGTCAGGTCGTACGCGCCGGACGCCAGAATCGCACCGGCAACGCCGGCGCCGCCGGGGAGGTGGAACTCCGGATGGGACAGGTAGGACGCCACGTGCACCGCACCCGCAGAGGTGCCCATCAGGTAGAGCTGGTCGGCGTCCCCGCCGTGCGCCGCGATGTTCGCCCGTGCCCACGCCAGCGCAGCCGCGACGTCCTCGGCGCCGGCCGGCCACCCGGCCTCGGGGGCGAGCCGGTAGGTGACGTTGACTCCGACCAGGCCGTGCCGCACCGCGTAGAGCGCGACATTGTCGTTGTACGGGGCGCCCGGGTGGTTCTTGTCCCCGCCGACGAACCCCCCTCCGTGGAAGAAGAGGAGCACCGGGCGCTGCTGAAGTGGCCCGCCTTCCGGTGCGTCCGACGGCTCGAAGACGTCGAGGCGGTGCCGCGGGTGTGCGCCGTACGCCACGTCCCGGGTGAGGCGTACGTCCCGGTAGGGCTCCCGCTCGTGGAACGGTTCGTAGATCGCCTTTGACGCCTCGAGCACGCTCGGCGACACGGCGGTGCCGAGCTCCCCGATTCGTCTCGCGATCGCCCCGAGATCTATGTTGTGGTGCTGCAAACCGGACAAATCGACCCCCACAACATGGATCTCAGCGTTGTAGATCTCGGCGTTTAGTCCGCCGCCGGTACCCATTCCACCTCGCGGCCGTCCTCCGTCGGGTAGGTCCGCCGGGCCGGCGGGGTCTCACCCTCACCGGTCGCCGGCATGTCACCGACCTCTACCTCCGGCGCCGGCGGCCTCCTGCGCTCGCTGTCGGGCCAACGGAACCACCGTCGCGCGTTGTCGTGGAAGACCTTGGAATGCCAGGCGGCGGGCAGCCGGGCCGCGACGTCGGACGCGTCGTCGGTGTTCCAGTACGGGTAGCCGGAGGCGAAGCAGAGCAGGTCCTCGGGACCACCGAAGGCGTCGAGCAGCCGTACCAGGCGTTCCGCGCCGTCGGCGTCGGACGGGCGGTCCAGCGGCCAGGTCGACACGCGAACGTGGTCACCGAAGTACTCGCTGGGCGGCCTTCGGACCCACGGCACCTCCCGCCGCAGCCCGCGCCAGTTCACGTCCAGACGGAAGAACAGGGCCGGGATCCACGCGGTACCGGCGCCGGCGACGAACAGCCGCAGGTTCGGGTACCTCTCGAAGACCCCCTGCACGATGAGGCTCTGTACGTGCGTCATGATCGCGCTGAACGCGAGCGCCGAGACCTCCCCGAACGTGCTGGGCAGGCCGCCGGCGGTGGCATGCGACAGGGTGTCGGGGATCGCGTCCCCGCCGGTGTGCAGGACCACCGGCAGGTCCATCCCCGCGGCGGCCTCGTAGATGGGGTGGTAGGCGGGTTGTCCGAACGGCTTGCCCAGCCCGTTCGCGGCGAGCAGGGCGCCGACCATCCGCTCGTGGGCGCCGGCTCGGCGGATCTCCGCCGCCCCATCGCCGGGCACCTGGTTGGGCACGAGTACGAGGGAGAAGAACCGGTCGTCGGCGGCGAGCCAGCGTTCGATCGTCCAGTCGTTGATCGCGCTGACCACGGCGCTTGCCCGGTACGTGTTGGGCACCGCCGGGATGAACATCCCCCGGTCGTGGCTCAGGATTCCGCGCCGTTCCGGGCCGGCGTCGAGCACTTGGGCGATGGTGAGCTCGGGGCTGGAACCGGCGGGGAGGTTGTCCCCGGCGACGGCGGACGGCAGGTAGTCGCCGGTGGGGTTCCGCCAGGGCTGGGCCGGCAGCAGGGGCATCGCGCCCGCGCCGCCGGGCAGCGTGCCGGGGCGTCCTATGTGCTCCCGCCAGCCTTCCGGCAGGTGGTCGGTCACCTCGACCTGGGTAGCCCAGCGGTGGTGCGCACAGACGTCGATGACCGGACCCCGGTAGCTCCTCTCCTCGTCAGCCATCGCGGCCGCCCCTCCCGACCCGCACCAGGACACGACCACCGTCGACGTCCACCGGATAGGTCCTGACCTTGTACCGGGGGTCCCAGGCCGACTCGCCGGTCCGTACCGAGAACTCCCATCGATGCCAGGCGCAGAGGATGACCGGCTCTCCCGGGGTGGCCTCCATCTCGACACCCTCCGCCGTACATCGGCCGGCCAGCCGGGCCTGAAGGAATCCGCTGCACACCGGCCCGCCCTGGTGCGGGCAGCGGTTGCGCATGGCGAAGAACTCCGATCCCCAGCGGCAGACGCCGACCTCCGTCCCGTCCACCTCGACCACCGTCATGGCCCGGTCCGGAAAGTCCTCGACCGAGCCCACGTCGACGGGCCTCACCTGGCCGCCCCTTGGGTTACGCGCGGCTCGGAGGCGGTCCGCAGGCGCAGGAAGGACCGTGCGTTCTCGTAGAACACCTTGGGCAGCCACTCCTTGGGCAGCCGGGTGGCGATGTAGAAGGGGTCGTCGGCGTCCCAGTGTGGATAGTCGCTGGCGAAACACAGCAGCTCGTCCATGCCGCCGAAGGCCTCCAGCAGCTCGATCAGCTGCTTCTTCCGCTCGGTGAGCTCCAGCGGCTGCGTGCTCAGCTTGACGTGTTCTCTGAAGTACTCGCTGGGCAGGCGCCGCACCCACTCGCTCTCCGCGCGCAGGGCGCGGTGGTGCGCATCCAGGCTCCACAGGAAGGCGGGGACCCACGCGATGCCCGTCTCGATCAGCATGACCTTGAGCCGGGGGAACTTCTCGAAGGTCCCGTGCACCACGAAGCTGGCGAAGTGGGTGAGCGTTGGCTGCTGCAGGAGGGTGTGCCATTCGAGGCGTGAGTTCGGCAGCCCGCCCGCGGCCGTGTGGGCGGCACCATCCTCGAGCTCGCCCGCCGCCCCGTGGATGGCGATCGGAAGATCGAGCTCCTCGGCGGCTCGATAGATCGGATCGTAGGCCGGGTGCCCTATCGGCTTGCCGAGGCCGTTCCAGGAGAACAGCACCTCGGTGACGCCGGGGTGCTCTCCCAGCCGATGGATCTCGTCGGCCGCCTCCTCCGGAAACTCGGTAGGCACCACGATGGCGGTCCGCAGCCGGGAGTCGAGCGGCAGCCAGGTCTCCAGCACCCATTCGTTCATGGCCCGGGCGATCGCCGCGGCGAAGTACGGGTTGTGCTGGGCAACCTCCTGCCCGATGTCGAACCCCAGGTTGACCACCTCGATGGGGTACGGATCGAGCAGCTGCGCGCGGAGCAGTTCGTAGCTGGTGCCGAGGCCGTCCTTCGGCACCGCGTCCAGCCGCTTGTTCACCCCCCGTTGGAACGGGTAGGACACGCCCGCCGGCATGAGCGCACCACGGGGCCCGTCGGGCGAGGCCGCCACGAAGTCACGCCACCGCTTGGGCAGCCGTTCGACGATCTCCGCGCCGTTCCGCCAGCGTGCGTGGACGTCGACGTCGATGATCGGTCCTTCGTACGTCACTGCCCACCCGACCCCTGTAACGTCTTCGAGATCGTATACGATTTACCGGTATTGTTGCCGGCGCCGACCTCGGCGTCAACCGCCTCGGGGGACGGCTGAACTGGGGTCGTCAGCGGAGGAGGGCGTGCAGGACCCGGGCGGCCCGTTCGGGGTCGGGGTCCTCGCCGGTGATGGCGTGCAGGTGCACGTACGACTCGACGATGCGTACGGCGGTGAAGGCCAGGTCCTCCAGGGGCACCGACGTCGCCAGCCGCCCGGCGTCGACGTCCTCGGCGAGGAGGCGGTGCACCAGGTCGACGAAGCGGGGCTGGAAGCCGCCCTGTCCCAGGGTGAGCAGCCGCATCGCCAGGTCGCCCTCGTCCCGCAGGAAACGGCTCATTCCCGAGTTGGTCAGCACGTCCCGGACGAACCGGGTGAGAAGTTCGGCCACCCGGCCGCCCTTTTCTTGGTTGCCCTCGGCGCGGGCGGCCTCGTCGAGCTGGTCGAGGTTGGTCTGTAGGCAGTGCTCGGCCACCGACCACAGGATCTCCACGAGCAGCCGGTCCCGGGAGCCGACCCACCGATACAGGGTGACCCGGTTGACGCCGAGTTCGTCGGCCAAAGCGCTCATCTCCAGGCGCTCACCGGCGAGGAACCTGCGGCGGGCGAGTCTGAAGGCGTCCAGTGCTGTCGGCCGGCGCGGCGCGCCGCCCCGCAACTGGCGCTGCAGCACGGTCTGGCCGTCCGATGCCTCGTTCGTGGCCTTAGTGGCGTCGCCCGCGGCGTGCGACGCCAGCGCCGGCAGCGCATCCTCACCCATTTCCGGCCAACTCTAACCGAGATCTTGACAGTTCCTCGTCGGGCGCAGTAGTCACGGCGCTACGCTCGGTCGCCTTGTTGCGGAGGGCTACATATGGGAAGGACGTTGCGGAGGGGGATGCTCCTCCTGACGGCCGGTTTGGGCCTCCTCGCTGCGACGGTGAGCCCGGCCGTGGCCGCCTCGGGGGACTCACCGTCGGAGGGCCACCGGGACTTCGCCTCCGTCGACAGGCCCGGGCCGCCGCTCGAGGTTCCCGCCGACGAGTTGGCGCGGAGCCTGCGCTGCGGCTCCGACCTCGCCACGGGTACGCGCGCGCCGGTCCTGCTGGTACCGGGCACCACGTTGACGCCGGAGGTGAACTTCTCCTGGAACTACGCGCGGGCGTTCGACGCGGCGAACCGGCCCCACTGCACGATCACCCTGCCCAACCACGCGATGTCGGATATCCAGGTCGCCGGCGAGCACCTGGTCTACGCGATCCGTACCATGCACCGGGCCAGCGGGCGGAAGATCGAGGTGGTCGGCTTCAGCCAGGGCGGCATGGTCGGACGCTGGGCGTTGAGGTTCTGGCCGGACACCCGGGCGATGGTCGACGACCTCGTCGGCCTGGACCCGTCCAACCACGGCACGCTGGACTCCTACGCGGTCTGCGTGACCGGCTGCGCGCCGGCGTTCTTCCAACAGGGGACCGGTTCGAGGTTCCTGGAGGCGCTCAACTCGGTCCAGGAGACGTTCGCCGGCATCTCGTACACGCAGATCTACACGATCACCGACGAGGTGGTGGCCCCCAACCTCGGTCCGAAGGCGAGCTCGGCCCTGCGGACCGGTGACGGGCAGATCGCCAACGTCGCCGTGCAGCGCATCTGCCCGGTCCACGTCGCCGAGCACCTGACCATGGGCACCGTCGACCCGGTCGGGTACGCGCTGGTGCGCGACGCGCTGACCCATGTCGGTCCCGCCGACCCGGGCCGCATCGACCGCGGCGTGTGTGCCAAGGCGCTGATGCCCGGCGTGGACCCGGTGACCTTCCCGACCAACTTCGCCAACGTCACCGTGACGGCCGCGGAACAGGTAGCGACCTATCCGCACGTTCCCCGGGAACCGCCGCTGAAGCCCTACGTGTTCGCTCAGTCGCTGGGCAGGTGATGTCGTCTTTCCGAAGCGGGGGAGGACCTACGATGATGACCATGTCCCAGATCTGGGCGATGGTCGGGATCATGGGCGCGGCGTTCGCGGCCATGATCGGGCTGGTGTTCCGTGCCATGTCACAGCACGGCAGGGCGCTGACGGCCGAGGTCGGCGGCCTTCACCACAAGATCGATGCCAAGATCGACGGACTGCGCAACGAGATGACTGCCAGGTTCGATCACGTCTCCGAGCGGATCGACGGCCTGTCCGGCCGCGTCGACAAGCTCGAGACGAGGTTCGAGAGGCTCGAGACGAAGGTCGAGACGCTCGACCGGGACGTGCACTCCCTGACGATCAGGGTCATGGGCACCGAGCCGCCGAGGGAAGAGTGACGGCGACGACCCCGACGCGGCGGTACCGGCCGCTGTAGGCGATCCCGGGGAGATCAATCAGATGAGCTACGGTCCCGCCCATCAAACGCCGGCCGGCCGCGTCTGGCGATGGCCGATGTTCGCCCGGAGCCCCGACGACGAGCATCGTCCCGCCACTCCGCTGGAGCTGTTCTTCGACCTGTGCTTCGTCGTCGCGGTCGCCCAGGCCGGCGCGCAGCTCCACCACGCTCTCGCCGAGAACCACGCGGCCGCCGGGGTGGTCAGCTACCTGACCGTCTTCTTCTCGATCTGGTGGGCCTGGATGAACTTCACCTGGTTCGCCTCCGCGTACGACAACGACGACGTGCCGTACCGGATCGCGGCGATGGTGCAGATCACCGGCGCACTGACGCTGGCCGCCGGGGTTCCCCGCGCCTTCGAGCACCACGATTTCGACGTCGTCTTCCTCGGCTACGCCGTGATGCGGGTCGGGCTGATCGCGCTGTGGCTGCGCGCCGCCCGCGCCGACCCCGCCAGGCGGACTACCGCCCTGCGCTTCGCGGCCGGCCTGACCGTCGCCATGCTCGGTTGGTCGGTGATGCTGGCCTCCGGGCATTGGCCGCTGTGGGGCTGGTGGCTGATGGCCGCCGTCGAGCTCGCGGTGCCGATTTGGGCCGAACGCGCCGCCAAGACGTCCTGGCACCCCAGTCACATCGCCGAGCGGTACGGCCTGTTCACCATCATCGTCCTGGGTGAGTCGATCCTCGCGGCCACCATGGCTGTGCAGAGCGCCCTCGACGTGCAGGGAGCCACCGGCGCGCTGCTCGCTACGGCCGGCGGCGGGCTGCTCGTCACGTTCTCCCTGTGGTGGCTGTACTTCGCCAAGTCCGCGCACCGCCTGCTGGTCTCCAACCGGGCCGCGTTCCGGTGGGGGTACGGCCACTACTTCGTCTTCGCGTCCGCAGCCGCGGTGGGCGCCGGTCTCGCCGTCAACGTCGACCAGATCACCGGTGCTGCGCACCTGCCCGGGTGGGCAGCGGGCGCGACCGTCACCGTTCCGGTCGCCGCGTTCCTGCTCACGCTGTGGATCCTCCACCTGCGCCCGCACCACAGCGGCCTGCCGCACCAGATCATGCCGCCGACCGGCGCGGCGCTGGTGCTCGCCTCGACTGCCGCGCCGCAGCCCGTGCTGGTTGCTGGTCTGCTGCTCGCCGCTCTGGTGGTCACGTCGCTGGTCACCGCACCCGCCGCTCGGAGAGAGGAGCCGCGCAGCCGATGAATGGGATCAGTGAGCGGGATTTTCCGGGCCTGTATCGGGCGGCGGACGCGAGCTCGGGGATCGGTCAGCGGTCGTTTCTCAACGGTACGAGGTCGCGGTTGGGCATGCTCGTTCTTGCCGCCTCGTTCGGCCTCTTCTCCTGGCAAGTCGACCGGGCCGACGTAGCCGGTGTGGTCGCCGCGGCGGCGTTTGGCGCGGCGCTCGTGACGGAGATCTACCTGCTGACGGTTCGGCCCGATCGGCGATGGTATGAAGGTCGAGCCGCCGCCGAATCGGCGAAGACCTTGACCTGGCGCTACCTCGTGGGCGGCAGCCCTTTAGGCAAGGCGGAGCTCACTGACCGCCAGGCCGAGAGTCTGCTGCTCGAGCGCTTCGACGAAATCGTCCGCGACCTCACCGGAATCCACCTCGTGCCGACCCCCAGGGACGTCGACCAGGTGACACCCGAGATGCGTCGTGTCCGGAACCTGTCGCTGGACCAGCGGCGCGAGTGGTATCGCACAGGCCGGATCCACGACCAACGGGACTGGTACGCCCAGAAGGCATTGTGGAACGAGCGCCGAGCGACCCGCTGGTCGATGGGCCTGGCCGTCCTGGAGCTGGCGGGTCTTACCGGCGGGATACTCAAGGCCACCGGTGTGGTCGACCTCGACCTCCTCGGGCTGACGGCGACGTTAGTCGGTGCGGGAGCGGCGTGGGTCCAGACCAAGCAGCACCAGATGCTGGCGAGCGCCTACGCCGTAGCGTGCCACGAACTGGCCAGCCTCGCGACGCGCATTGACCACGCCGTGACCGAAGAGCAGTGGGGGCACTTCGTCGACCAAGCCGAAGACGCTATTTCTCGGGAGCATACGCTATGGCGAGCCTCCCGCACGTGACCTCGCTCGCGCACGTCGAGCGCCTACCGAAGCCGCGTCACCGTGATGGCTAAACGGCGGGTGAAGAATCGTCGGCCGGACTGTCCGTGAGCCGCCGCACGTTCTTTCCCTCGGCCGTCATGCGGTAGATGTCCCGGTTCCCGCCGACATCGCTGTCGAAGAATATGGAAGCGCCGTCGTGGGACCACGCCGGGCGGTGGTCCGATGCATCGTTCGAGGTGAGCCTGCGAAGGCCGCTGCCGTCGGCTACGACCGTGTAGATGTCGTAATCGCCGTCTGCGTTGCCTCGGAAAGCGATTCGTGTGCTGTCCGGTGACCAATCGGGGAAGAAGTCCTTGGTCGTGTTCGAGGTGACCTGGAAGAGGTCTCCCCCGTCCTCGTTGATCGTGTAGATCTCGTAGTCTCCGTCGCGGTCGCTTTCGAATGCGATAGTTCCTGACTGCGACCAGTCGGGGGCGTCGTCGTCGACTGCGTTGTCGGTGAGCTGCCTCAGGCCAGTACCGTCGACGTTGACCACCCAGATCTCCGAATCGCCACCCGCTCGTTCGCTACCGAAGACGATGCGTCGTCCGTCAGGAGACCAGTCCGGCGCGCTGTCGACGGCGGGGTGGTTCGTCAATTGTCGCAGGTTTGAACCATCGGCTTTCATGATCCAGATGTCCAGATCGCCGTCCCGGTCGCTGGGAAAGGCAATCCATTTGCCGTCCCGGGACCAGTCAGGCCGGTTAAGATCCCCGCCGTCGTGCGTTAGTTGTATGGGATCGGAACCGTCGGCCCGCATGCTCCAAAGGTCCTGGCCGCCACCCCGGTCACTCAGGTAGGCAATTCTTGAATCCGCGGACGCGCTGCCGCCGCCGTCCTCCGTGCCGCCGCCGTCCCTCGCGCCGCCGCCCCAGTTAATCATGGAAACCACGATTGCGACGGCGGCCGCGGCGACCCCCACAGAGGCAAGAGAGACCAAGATCAATGCCGCTTAGTTACTAACGGCTGAGCGTGCGTTCGGATCACTTCGGCGTGTCGGCCGATATTTGCAGTATGAAGACGCATCACAAGAGTAATCTTGGAGTATGGAAGATGCGTGGGCGAAGTCCGGCTCTGGTAAT
>WHSR01000015.1 GCA_009379995.1 Streptosporangiales bacterium | reverse complement strand
GACCTCGAAACCCTCTGCCGCCACCACCACCGACGCAAACAACAGCCCGGCTGGCACGTCGAACAACACCCCGACGGGCAACTGACGTGGACAACCCCCACCGGCCACCACTACACCACCACACCCCCGGCCATCGGGCCCAATCCCCCTGGGGGACTGTCGCGTGCGCGTGTGGGTCGGATCGGCGCGGAAAGACTCGGGGTATGAAGGCCATGACGATCGAGCGGTACGGCGGGGCAGAGGAGCTGGCACTCGCCGACGTCCCCGAGCCGAAGGTAGGGCCCGACTCCGTGCTCGTGCGCGTCCGTGCGGCCGGAGTCAACCCGGTGGACTGGAAGATCCGCGAGGGCCTCCTCGATTCCGCCTTCCCCACGTTCTTCCCGGTGACCCTCGGCTGGGATGTCGCCGGGGTCGTCGAGGGGGTCGGCCCGGCGGTGTCCGAGTACGCCCCCGGCGACGAGGTCGTCGGGTACGTCCGCAAGGACTACATCCAGCACGGCTGCTACGGCGAACTGGTGGCCGCGCCGGTGCGGGCGCTCGCCCCCAAACCCAGCTCGGCCTCCTGGGAGGAGGCGGCGGGGATGCCGCTTGCCGGGCTCACCGCGTACCAGGCGCTCACCAGGGCGCTTCATTTGACCAGGGACGACGCGCTCCTCGTCCATGCCGCGGCCGGCGGGGTCGGCTCGATGGCCGTGCAGCTCGCCCGGATCCTCGAGGCCCGGACCATCGGCACCGCGAGTGAGGGCAACCACGGCTACCTCCGCGAGCTCGGCGCCGAGCCCGTCAGCTACGGGGGAAGGGCTGGCCGACCGGGTGCTCCAGCTGGCGCCCGGCGGGGTATCGGCGATCCTCGACCTGGTGGGCGGGCATGCGTTGGACCTCACCCCACGGCTACTGAGCAAGAACGGCCGCATGGCGTCGGTGATCGACCCGAACCGCGCGATGGAACTCGGGGGCCATTACGTCTTCGTTCGACCCGACGCCGTCGACCTCGCGAACCTGGTCCGCTACGTCGAGCAGGGCCGGCTGCGGGTGCACGTGACCCAGACGTTCCCCCTCGACCGGGTCGACGAGGCGCACCGCCTTCTCGAAGGTGGTCACGTGCACGGCAAGATCGTCCTTACCCTCTGACGGCGCCTCACTGCCAGGAACTGGCGAGATCGTTGAGGAGTGAGGATTCGCAGTCGATCTGCTTCTCCTGGAGGGCCTGACTCACTCTGTTCACGTCGCCTTCGTGCTGGGCAAGCAGCCGGTAGACGACGTAGGGAAGCCAGACGTTCGTCCGGACCCTGTGGGCCTCCTCCTCGTCGTAGGTGAGCCCGTCCTCCGCCATGCTGGCGAGCACCGCGGTGACGTTCCCGCCGTGCTTGTGCAGCTCCTCGAGGAGATGATCCCTGCTTGCCTGGTTCAGCGCCACGGGCGAGTGGCTGCGTCCCCCGTTGCCCTGCACATCGCCGTGCCCGCCGTCCTGTCCGTTGCTGGGCGCGCCGCCCGCTCCGCCTAGAACGCCGCCGGTGCCGTCCACGCCGTCGGTGCCACCGCGACCGTCGCTCTGACCGTCGCCATCGATGTGGGGTTCCGCCGGCCGCATGAACGAGGGGGCAAGCTGAACCAGCCGGACGGCACGCTGGGTGACGGGCTCCTCCGCGACGGGTTCAGCGACGGGCTCCTCGGCAGGGGGCCCGGCAGCGGGCCCGCCGGCCACCGCGGGCGCAGCCGTTGCGGCCGCGGCCGCAACGGCGAGCTCGGCCGTGGGATGGATAACCCCCGCCGGACCGCTCGGCTCCTCCTGCATCGCCGAGGCGGGTTCCTCCCGCCTTCCGGTGGGCCGGTCGGACACGTACCGATGAAGCGTCCGGAGCAGGACCAGCAGGCCGAGCATGGAAACGATAGGGGGTACCGCCGCGGTGGCCTGGTAGGAGAACTCCTGCTCCCTCACATGACCCACGTTGAAGATCACACTGGTCGTCCAGCCAGCGATGGCGATCATCAGGGGCAGCAGAAAGTCGAACCACGTCAGGAACTGCCTACGGTGCTGCAAGCTGTAGGCATCGATGGCTAGTAAAAACAGCCCGAGCTCCCCGACCACGATCAACAGGTCGACCATGAGCGGAAAGGACGACGCCTTCCACCCGCTCAGACCGTGATTGAGCGCCCACTCGTACAGCCCGGCGTAGGACTGCGCGAACCCGTCAGCGGTGGCGGTCACCACGGCGACCGCCATGATCGTCACCGCACTCCAGCGGGTAACCGCTCGTGCCCTCTCCGTTGTGATGCCCATGAACTTGCTTCGCCGTCCTTGTCGCCACGGGTACCGGTCGCTATGCCCGTGGCGCCAAACCTTAGGACACGCCGCGGCGCCGGGTCAGCGGAATCGGTTAGCCTCCAGGCGAAGCCGAGCCGGACGGGCGCACGAGCAGCACGGTCACGTCGTCGCCGTTGTTCGCCTGCCGCGCGGGCAGCGCCTGGATGATCGCATCACAGGTGGCCTGGAGCGTCCGGCGCGGGCGCGCCAGCGCGGCACGGAGCGCCGCGATCCCACTGTCGAGATCGCGCTCCCGGCTCTCCACGAGGCCGTCGGTGTACAGGACCAGCGCTCCCCCGGGAGGGATCTCGAACCGGGCGGACTCGAAGGCCGCACCGCCGACACCGAGCGGCAGTCCGGCCGGGACCTCCAGCACAGTGGTCGTACCGTCCGGGTGAAGCAGGAGTGGGGGTACGTGGCCGGCGCGGGCCACGACGCAGGACCGGGTCACCGGGTCGCAGGTCACGAACACGCAGGTCGCGAACTGCGCGCTCTCCAGGACGGCGGCCAGCCGGTCGAGCCGGTACAGCGTGTCCGCGGGCGGCAGGTGCAGGCTGGCCAGGGTTCGTACGGCGGTACGGAGCTGGACCATCGCCGCCGCGGCGACGCTGCCGTGCCCCATGGCGTCGCCGACCACCAGAGCGACCCGGCCGTCGGAGAGCGGAATCGCGTCGTACCAGTCGCCGCCGAGCTGCGTGACGTCGCTCGCTGGCAGGTAGCGATGGGCGATCTCCAGGCCCGGCGGTGCGGTGAGCTGCCTGGGCAGCAGGCTTTCCTGCAGCGCTCGCGCGGTGTGGCGCTCCCGCCGGTACAGGCGGGCGTTGTCGATGCAGACCGCGGCCCGGGCGGCGAGCTCCTCGGCCAGGTCCACGTCCTGGGCCCCGAACGGCCGGTCGCCCCGCCTCCGGCCGAAGACGAGGAAACCCAGCGCCCTGCCGCGGGCCCGCAGCGGTACCGCGAGGAAGGGCGAGTACGTCCGCAGACGCCTGACGATCTCCCGATGGCCGGGGTGGTCGGCCCCCTCGGTCATCGGCAGGTCGAACAGGATCGGCTTGCCGGTCGCGAGGCACCGGGCGTACGGCGTCGCGGCGGAGTGCACGACCACCTCGTCGGCCGGGAACACGGACGACCATCTCTGCGGTTCGCCGTCCGCCACCCGGATGGCCAGCCGCCGCACGTCGACGGATCCACCGGCCGTGAGCGGCGGGTACTCGTCCTCGGCAACCAGGTACTCCAGCGCGAAGACACCTGCCGCGTGGGCAAAGCGCGGTACCGCCACGTCCATGATCTCGCTCGCGGTCTGGCTCAGATCCAGGGTGGACCCGATCCGCGCGCTCGCCTCGTGTAAAAGGGCTAGTCCCTCCCACGCCACGCCCTCACCGGGTGCGGTTCGGGCGTCGTCCGGTACCACCAAGGCGTTCACGATGACCAGAGACGGAGAGCCGGCGCCCAGCAGAGGTTCCAGGCGAAACCGCACATCCTGGACCTGGCCGTCGGCACACTCGGCGCCCAGCACACCCGTCCAGGTACGGCCGCGAGAAATCTCCGCGAGCGCCTCCTCGACCGCCTCGGGAGCCTGATCCCCGGAGAGGAGATCTTGGACGTCCTGCCCGAGGACGTCCGCGGCCGGACGGCCGAACAGCAGCTCTGCCCCGGCGCTCCAGTGCGTGATGTGGCCGGCGCGGTCCAGCATGAACGTGCCCAGCTGGGTGAGGTGCGATGCCGACCTCGGCGGCGACCCGGTCACGCTAGGAATCCTATCCACCGAGAGATCTTGATCCTCCTAGGCTCGTCAGAAGTACCGATGCCCTCGGCCGCACCGGTAGGAAAGCGACTGTATCGACGGGACGGCCCCGCCGCGGGGATTGGCACAACATATATGCGCTGGTATAGGACACGTGGACGTGGGTCTCCCACCGCCGAGATCTATGTTGTGGGGCACCTAACGGACAAAACGACCCCCTAACATGGATTTCGGCGTTGGGGGCTACGAGGCGTTGCTGAGCACCAGGGAACCGGCGGCCATGAACATCCCGCCGACCCCCTGAACGAAGCCGACCTCAACGCCTTCGACCTGGGCGGCAGCCTCGCCGCGGAGCTGACGGACCGATTCCTGGATGGCGAACATCCCGTACATCCCGGTATGGGTGTAGGAGAGCCCACCCCCGCTGGTGTTCATCGGCAGCCGCCCGCCGGGTTCGGTGTTGCCCTCGGCCACGAACGCGCCGGCCTCGCCCCGCCCCACGAAGCCCAGGTCCTCCAGCCCGTACAGGGGCAGGTGGGCGAAGGCGTCGTAGACCATCAGGTGGTCGACGTCGGCGGGTCCGATCCCGGCCTCGGCGAACGCCTCCCTGCTGGACAGCCGGAACGCCTTGGAGGTGGTGACGTCCTCCATCTGCGACACGATCGGCGACTCGCAGGCCTCACCGGTGCCGAGCACGTAGACGGGCCGCTTCGGGAAGTCCCGGGCCCGCTCGGCGGACACCACTACCAGGGCCCCGCCCCCGTCGGTGACCAGGCAGCACTCCAGCAGGTGGAACGGGTAGGCGATCACCCGGGAGGCGAAGACGTCGTCGACGGTGATGGGGTCGCGCATCATCGCCCGAGGGTTGCGCTGCGCCCACTTCCGCTGCGCCACCGCGACATAGGCGAGCTGTTCGTGGGTAAGTCCGTACTCCTTCATGTAGCGCAGCACCGGGATGGTGAAGGCGGTCGGCGGGCCGAGCACCCCGTACGGCGCCTCGAACTGGCCCTGGATGCTCTGCGGGCTGGCCGGCATCGACGGCTGGCCCACCCTGGAGCGGCCGGACTGACCGTGCGTGATGAGAACGGTCCGCGCCTTGCCGGATGCGATGGCCGCGGCCGCGTGCCGCACGTGTACCAGGAACGAGCAGCCGCCGATGGCGGTGTTGTCGATCCAGATGGGCGTGACGCCGAGGTAGTGGGCCACCTCGATGGGTGAAATACCTGCGGCGGCGACCCCGTCGACGTCGGCCGGGGTCAGCCCGCAGTCGGCGAGGGTGTTACGGGCCGCCTCGGCGTGCAGCTGAATCGCGGACACGCCCGGAAGCTTGCCGACCTCGTTGGTCTCGGCGGCTCCGACGATCGCTACCTGGTTGGCCTGCTTCGCAGTCATCGGGTCCCTCCCTCGACGGCCGGCTGGAACACCGGGACCGCCATCTCGTCCCGCCGCTCGAACGTCACCTGCAACGGCATGTCGAGCACGAGGTTCTCCGGCGTGTTCTCCACCCCGACGATGTTCGTCATCATCCTGGGGCCCTCCTCGAGCTCGACCACCGCTATCGCGTACGGTGCGTCCTCGTCGAAGCCCGGTCCCGGCCGGTGGTTGATGACGTAGGAGTACAGCCGCGCCCGGCCGCTCGCCCGGAACCACTCCACCTCGTCCGACCCGCAGCGCGGGCAGAACGGCCGTGGGTAGAAGTACGCCGCGTCGCACGGCTTGCACCGCTGGATGCGGAGCTCGCCGGCGGAGCAGCCGTCCCAGAACGGCTGGGTCTCCGGTGTCGGCTTCGGCACAGGTTTGCTGGACATCAGCTTCCCCTTTCCTCCATTGACATCAACCTCCGGCGGCCTCGGCGCGCGCCTCTACCATGCGGCTGGCCAGGGCGGCGACGGTACCCGCCAGGGACACCGCAGCGAGCAGAAGCAGCGCATGCCGGTAGCCGGCGACGAGAGCGTGAACCGCTGCCGAGGAGATCTCGGAAACGGTGCCGGCGAAGACCTCCCGCGCGATGGTTGCCGGGAGCGGTCCGGTGATCAGCGGGAGCGAGACGGCGGTGCCCACCATGAGGCCGACGTTCTGCAGCATCAGGCGCAGCGCGTTGACCAGCCCCACCCGGTCTCGTGGGATCCCCAGCATGATCGCGGTGGTGTTGGACGGCAGGAATATCCCACCACCGAGGCCGATGAGCGCCAGCGCGACGGCGACGAAGGCGTACGACGCCCCGGCGGAGATCGTGACGACAAGCGCGAGCAGGCCGGCGGTGGTCACCGCCGAGCCGGCGACGGCGAGCCCCCGCGGCCCGGCGAACCGCTCCATGAGGCCGACGGCCGAGGACGCGACCATCGTGGCGATCGGCAGCGGCAGCACCTTGAGCCCGGCCTGGAACGAGTCGTCGCCGTAGGCGGCCTGGAAGAACAGCGCGACCAGCAACACCACGGAGAACCGGGACATGGTGTTGACGAACGCGGAGGCGATCGACAGGGAGAACGACCGGTCGCGGAACAGCTCGAGGTCCAGTACGGGATGCGGCACCCGCCGCTCGACGAACAGGAACACCGGCAGCAGCGCGGTGAAGCCGACGACGCCGCCGAGCACACCCGCCTGGACCCATCCGCCCGTCTGCGCCTGGGAGAGCCCGAGCAGCAACCCGCACAGGCCGACCAGGAGCAGCAGGTTTCCGGGCAGGTCGAGCCGCTCGCGGACCGGGGCGCGGGGCACCTTCCGCAAAACGGCGGCGCCACACACCACGCAGAGCACGCCCACCGGCACGTTGAACCAGAACACCCACCGCCAGCCGGCGGCCGCGGCCACGAAGCCGCCCACCGACGGTCCGAGCAGGGCGGCCGCGGAGAACGACGCCATGTAAACGCCCAGCCCTCGGTTGAGCAGCCGGCTCGGAAAGGCGTCGGTGACGATGGCCGCGCTGTTCACCAGGATCATCGCTCCCCCGGCGGCCTGCACGACGCGCAGCGCGACCAGTACCCACACGTTCGGCGCCAGGCCCAGCAGCAGGCTCGCCGCGGTGAACACGCCCATTCCGGCCAGGTACATCTCCCGGCGGCCGAACATGTCCGCGAGCCGGCCGAACACGACCAGCAGGACGGTGTTCGCGAGCATGTACCCCAACAGAATCCAGCTCGCCGCGACCGGCCCGGCCTCGAAGTGACGCACCACCTCGGGCAGCGCCACGTTGAGCGTGTTCATGTTGAGGGCGATGAGCACGCACGCCAAACTCACCACCGACAGCGCCCGCCAGGCGTACCGGACGCATTCGCCGCCGGCAGGGCTCGGGCCCTGCGCCAGCGCCTCGTGCCTCAAGGCGTGCGCTGGGTGGTCGGCACCGGTATCCCGAGTTCGTCCAGGAGGTCCTGGGAGTAGGCGATGCGGCCGGTCAGGTTCGTCGCGCCGCTCGTCGCCCCGCCTCCGCACAGGACCAGGGCCGCCTCGGCCATCACCGCCGGCGGCTCGGCGTTCGGGTCGTCCGAGGTGGTGAGGCTGTGAAAGAGGGTGCCGGGCGTCGGCACCACCCGGTTCGGCGACAGCGCGTTCACCATGATCCCGTCCGCGTACACCTCCGCCGCCAGCCCGGTGGTGAAGCGCTCCAGCGCCGCCTTGCACATCCCGTAGACGGTGCCGCCGCGCGTCGCCCGCTCGGAGGGCGGCAGCCGCGGATGCACGGCGGCGATCGAGGAGATGTTCAGGATCCAGCCGCCGCCCCGCTCGCGCATCTCCGGCAGGACCAGCTGGGCGAGGTGTACCGCCGCCTTCACCTGGACCTCGAACATGAGGTCGTAGCGGCGCAGGTTGAACTGCTCGACCGGGACGAAGTACGTGACGGCCGCGTTGTTGACGCAGATGTCGATCGGGCCGAGCTCGGACCGGACGTCTGCCACCAGCCGCTCCCGGTCGTCGGCGCGGGACAGGTCGGCGGCCACCGCGACGGCTGTGCCGCCGGCCGACCGGATCGTGGCGGCCGTGTCGTGGATGGTCCCGGGCAGCCGCGCGTCGCCGGCCTCGGTGGTTCGCGCCGCCACGGCCACCCGCGCCCCCTCCTCGGCCAGCCGCATGGCTATCTCCGCCCCGATTCCCCGGCTGGCGCCGGTGACGATCGCCGTCTTGCCCTCGAGCACACCCACGCGCCTCACTCCTCCCGTCTTTCACAGTTCTCTCACGCGCCCCCGGTGCCAGCTACCGTGATACCTCCTCGAGGGTGCGCCAACGACGGGAGCGCCGCGCCACCGGTAAGCCTAGATTCCGACCCGCTGGGCGAGCTGCTCCCGGTGGTAGCTGGAGTCGCCGAGGAACAGCTGGGACGACTTGGCCCGCTTGAAGTACAGGTGGGCGTCGTGTTCCCAGGTGAACCCGATGCCGCCGTGGATCTGGATGTTCTCGGCCGCCGCGTGGAAGTACGCGTCCGAGCAGTACGCCTTGGCCAGGCTGGCGACGACCGGCAGCTCGCTCGAGTCCTCGGCGACCGCCCAGGCCGCGTAGTACACCGCCGAACGGGCGGACTCCACCTCGACGAGCATGTCCGCGCACTTGTGCTTGATGGCCTGGAAGCTGCCGATGGGGCGGCCGAACTGGTAGCGCACCTTGGCGTACTCCACGCTCATGTCGAGCACGCGCTGCGCCCCACCCAGCTGCTCGGCGGCGAGCGCGACGGCCGCCCGGTCGAGGGTGCCCGCGAGGATCGCCCCGCCCTCGCCGTCGGCACCGACGAGCCGCGCCGGGACCCCGGCGAAGTCCAGCCGGGCCAGCTTGCGGGTCTGGTCGAGGGTCGGGAGCGGCGTGCGGGTCAGCCCGGCCGCGCCGCCCTCGACAGCGAACAGCGAGAGGCCGGCAGCGGTACGGGCGACGACGAGGACGAGATCCGCTACGTGCCCGTCCAACACGAACATCTTCGTGCCGTCGAGAACCCAACCCCCGTCGCCGCGGCGGGCGGCCAGGCCGATGCCGTCCGCGTCCCAGCGGCCGTTCTCCTCGGTGAAGGCGAGCGTGCCGATCGTGGTACCGGCGGCGATACCCGGCAGCAGGTCCTTCTTCGCCGCCTCGTCGGAGCAGGTCAGCAGGGCGGTGGCGGCGAGGACGGCGCTGGCGAAGTACGGGGAAGGCAGCAGCGCCGCGCCCATCTCCTCCAGCACGATCGCCAGTTCGACGAAACCGAACCCGGCGCCGCCGTACTGCTCGGGAATCGCCAGCGACTGCAGCCCGAGCTGGTCGGCCATCTGCGACCACACCGCTGGGTCGTAACCCTCGGTGGCCTCCATCAGCCGGCGGACCTCTGAGCTGGGTGCCTTGTCGGCGCAGAAGTCCCGAAGCGTCCGGCGCAGCTCCTCCTGCTCCTCGGTGAAGACCAGTTCCATCACGAGCCCCTCTTCTTGGTCACGACCAGCACGTCCAGCGCTTCCACCCGGTCGCCGTCGGCCCACAGCGGGTTGACCTCGACGGCCTCCAACTCCTCGCCCAGTGCCTGCGCCGAGGCGGCCAGCCGGACGACGACCCTGGCCACCTTGTCCAGGTCGACGGGCCGCCCGCCGCGCGCTCCGCGCAGCAGCGGAGCGCCGCGCAGCTCGCCGAGCATCCGCCGTACCTCCGCCTCGTCCACCGGGAGCAACCGCAGCCTCGTGTCCCGGAGAACCTCGACGAAGATGCCGCCCAACCCGACGGCGACGATCGGGCCGAAGACCGGGTCGGCGGTCACACCGGCCAGCAGCTCGACGCCGCCGGTGCGCATCGGGCTCACCAGAACGCCCTTCACCTGCGCGTCGGGTACCGCGTCGGCGGCCCGGCGGATCCGCGAATACTCCCGGCGGACCTGCGCGGCGGAGGTCAGCCCCAGCGCCACACCGCCGATGTCGGACTTGTGGGTGATCTCCGCCGAGCACACCTTGAGCGCGACCGGCCAGCCCAGCCGCTTGGCCGCCAGGGCCGCCTCGGTCGCGGAGGTGACCAGTTCGGCGGACACCACCGGCACGCCGGCCTCGGCGACGAACTCGCGGGCCACGTCCTCCGGCCACGGGCCTCCGCCGTGGCGCTCGACCACGGCCGAGCGCCGCGGCGGAGGAACGACAGCCGGGGATCCGCGGAGGGCGTGCCGCTCCCGACGCTCGGCCCAGGCCACCGCATCGCCCAGCGCGGTCATGCCGAGCTCGATGCCGCCGACCACGTGCAACCCGTGCGAGCCCAGCAGATCACGGGCGTACGGGCTGACGTCGCTGCAGGTGGTGCCCATCGTGATCACCGGGATCGGCGAGCGCTCGACGATGGCCGCCACCGTCGAGATCCGGCGTTCCTGCATGGCGCGCACCGAGGAGTCGGGCGGCGGCGCCTCGGGCACCGTCAGCATGCAGAGCACGAAGTCGATCCCCGGGTCTTTGGTCACCACGTCGAGCGCGTCCTCCGCCGGCGTGGCCGGGCGGGCCCGCACGTCGGCGAGCGCGTACCCGGTGACGTCAAGCGGGTTGCGCACCCCGGCGAACGGCGGCACCACCTCGCGCAGCGCGGCAGTCGTCGACGGGGCGAACTCCGGGATCTCGATCCCCTTGTCGTCGGCCCGGTCGGCGATGATGTCGCAGGCGCCGCCCGAGGCGGTGACCACGCCCATCCGCCTGCCGGCCGGCAGTCTGGGCGCGTAGCCGAGCAGCCCGGCGGTGACCAGCAGCTCCTCCAGGCTGTCCACCCGGATCACGCCGAACTGCCGAAGCGCCGCGTCGACGACTGCGTCGTCGCCCGCCACCGCACCGGTGTGCGCCAGCGCCGCCCGCTGGCCGCCCTCGCTGCGGCCCACCTTCAGCGCCACTATCGGCTTGCCCACCTCGAGGGCCTTGCCGGCGAGCTCGGCGAACCGCTGGGGTTGCCGGATCCCCTCCAGGAACAGCGCGATGACCTTGGTGTTCTCGTCCTCCAGCAGGTAATCGAGCACGTCAGGCGCCGTGATCATCCCCTCGTTGCCCATGGAGGCGAGCAGGCTGATCCCGATCGCCCGGGCCCGGGCGAAGCCCAGGACGGCGGCGGCCAGCGCGCCGCTCTGCAGCACGATGCCGACCGGACCGGTCAGCAGCGGAGGGTTGATCACCAGGCCGTACGGCGCCGCCTTGGCGTGCGCGTTGAGGTAGCCCAAGCAGTTCGGGCCGAGCAGGGTGATCCCGCTCGCCGCCGCCTGGTCGACGAGCCGCCGCTCCCGCCCCCGACCGTCCTCGCCGGCCTCCGCGTAGTCGGCGGCCAGGACTATCAGGTTGCGTACGCCGGCGGCCGCCGCGTCGTCCACCACACCCTCGACCGCGTGCGTGGGCACCAGTACGAACGCCAGGTCGACCGGGTCGTCCAGGTCGCGCAGGCCGGGCACGGCCGGAAGGTCGAAGACCGTCTCGTGGCGAGGGTGCACCGGCACGACCCGCCCGTCGAACCCCGCGGTCCGCAGGCTGGTGAAGATGTTGCGGGACCATGCGGAGGTGTCGGAGGCGCCGACCACCGCCACGCTCGTCGGCGCGAAGAACTCGCGCAGCCGTGCGGGGCTGACCAGCCGGCCCCGTTCTGTCGTGGTGAACGGGACGTTCATCCGCTAGCCCTCCACGCGGGGTTCCTTGGCCAGCCCCAGCGCGCGTTCCCCGAGGATGTTGCGCTGGATCTCGCTGGTGCCGGAGTAGATGGTCCCGGCCCTGCTGGCGAGGAAGACGCTCTGCCAGCCGTCGGTCGGGTAGCCGGGGCCGTCGGGCCGGACCATCGCATCCGATCCGACGATGTCCATCGCGATCTCGCCGAGCCTGCGGTGGTACTCGCTCCAGAACAGCTTGGTGATCGAGGCCTCCGGGCCCGGTTCCCGGCCGCCCGCCAGCCGGGCGAGCGTCCGCAGCCCGGCGAACCGCATGAGCTGCACCTGGGTGTAGGCCCAGGCGAGCTGCTGCCGGATGAGCGGGTCGGTGTCCCTGCCGTACTTGCGGGCGGTGTCCACCAGCTCCCAGAACTCCCGCTCGTGGGCCAGGTGGGCGGTGGACGCCCGGCCGCCGCGCTCGTGGCCCAGGGTGGTCATGGCCACCCGCCAGCCGCCGCCCAGCCCTCCGATGACGTTGAACAGCGGCGCCCGGGCACCGTCGAGGAAGTCCTCGTAGAACTCCGCCGCCCCGGACATCTGCGGAAGGGGACGGATCTCGATGTTGTTGTCGCGCATCGGTACGAGCACGTACGACAGGCCGCGGTGCTTGGGAACGTTCGGGTCGGTACGGCACAGAACGAAGATCATGCTCGCCCGGTGGGCGCCCGAGGTCCACACCTTCTGGCCGGTGACCACGATCTCCTCGCCCTCGACCACGCCGCGGGTCCGCACGCCGGCCAGATCGGATCCCTGGTTCGGCTCGGAGAAGCCCTGGCAGTACACGTCCTCGCCGGAGATGATCCGGGGCAGGAAGTACGCCTTCTGCTCCTCGGTGCCGTGCACGATGATCGACGGCCCGACGAACGCCTCGCCCATGCCGCGCGTGACCACCGGGACGCCTGCCCGGTGGCACTCCTCCGCCCAGACCGACATCTGCACGGCGTCCCAGCCACGGCCGCCGACGGACTCCGGCCACCGCGGACAGATGAGGCGGGCGCGCGTCAATCGGCGGTCCCACTCCCGGTACAGCGGATGGTCGAGGGCACGGTCCCACTCCTCGCGGTCCGCCCCGGTCACCGGAGGGGCGTGCCAGTTGACGACGTCGGCGAGGCCCTCGGGAACGTTGTCCCGGATCCAGGAACGCATCTCTATCCGGAAGGCGGCCACCTCCGGGCCAAGATCGAGCTGCACGGCTGGGTCTCCCCTCCGGTCTCTACGGTTTGTCCGGTTTCTCGGTCTCCGCGGTGCCTACCGTGAGGTCGCGGAACGGCACGTCCCGGTCGATGCGGGGCTCCTTGGGCAGCCCGAGGACCCGCTCGCCGATGATGTTCCGCTGGATCTCGTCGGTGCCTCCGGCGATCGACGCGCCGGGGCTGGACAGCGCGATGTCCTGCACGGCACCCCCGCCCGGGGTGTCCTCGCCGGCGAGCATTCCGTACGCGCCGAGCGTGTCCATGCCGACGTCCCGCGCGGTCCGGGCGAGGTTCGAGCGCGTGATCTTGCGTGCCGACCCCTCCGCCCCCGGCCTCCGCCCGGCTCGCACCGCATCGGCCTGACGCATCCCGGAGTACGCGTTGGTGCGCTCCAGCAGCAGCAACGCGGCGAGCCGCCCCCGGGTGACCGGGTCGGCCGTCTTACCCAGCCTGCTGGCCACGTCGAGGATCACCTTCGAGGCGCTGGCGTACGGCGAACCCTCCCGCTCGAGCTTCACCTTCCCGTCGGCCACGTCACCGGCACGCAGGTCCAGGTGTGCGGAATGGCGACCGGGAGACGCCGACGGAAGCGAGGTCATGAACCGCTCGAACATCAGCGTCGTCGTCGCGACGGCCCAGCCTCCGCCCAGTTCGCCGACGATGCGGTCGTCGGCGACCCACGCATCGGTGAAGAAGACCTCGTTGAAACCGTGCGCGCCGCTCATCTGGTGCAACGGGCGGACCTCGACGCCCGGCTGGTCGAGGTCGATGATGAAGTACGTGATGCCGCGGTGTTTCGGCACGTCGGGATCGGTACGGGCGGCGAGCATCCCTCGGTCGGCGAACTGCGCCCCGGAGGTCCACACCTTCTGCCCGTTCACCACCCATCCGTCGTCCCGGCGGACGGCACGGGTCCGAAGGCTGGCCAGGTCGGATCCCGAGCTCGGCTCGGAGAAGAACTGGCACCAGAACTCCTCGCCGCGCGCCAGGGCGGGCAGGAACCGGGCCCGCTGCTCGTCGCTCGCGTGGGTGAGCAGCGTCGGTCCGCCAAGCAACTGGCCGAGGCTCGCCGGCGGACCGAGGGCACCGACCTTCGTGAACGCCTCGCGCACGGCCGCCGCCGACTCGGCGGGAAGGCCGCGGCCGAACCACTCCCGCGGCCACGTCGGGAACCCCCAGCCCGACTCGGCGAGCCTCGCCCACCATTCCCGTACGGTGAACTCGGGGTCCCAGTTCTGTTCGAGCCAGGCCAGCGCCTGTGCACCGATCTGGTCCCTCTCTGGGGTCTCGACCACGGCGCTCACCTCCGCGCAGACCAGGCGTGGAGCTCAAATCTTAGAATGCAGTTCTACAACGATGAGACACCGCGACGACCGGCCTGTCAATGGGGAGCCCGCCCGGTCCGGGGGTTGACATTTGAGGTGACGGCCGAGAGATTCGTTTTAGAAACTGGTTCTGAAATAATGGGAGTGCCACATGGCAGGAATCTGCGACGGTCGGGTGGTGATCGTGACCGGAGCGGGCCGGGGCATCGGCCACGGCCACGCCCTGGAGTTCGCCCGGCAGGGCGCGAAGGTGATCGTGAACGACCTGGGTGCGGAGGTCGACGGCACCGGATCGTCGACCGGGCCGGCCGGCGAGGTGGTCGAGCAGATCCGCGCGATGGGCGGCGAGGCCATCGCGAACGGTGAGGACGTCGGTGACTGGGACGGCGCGCAGCGGCTGGTCCAGACGGCGATCGACACCTACGGCGAGCTGCACGTGCTCGTCAACAACGCCGGGATCCTGCGGGACCGGATGCTCGTCAACATGACCCCGGAGGAGTGGGACGCCGTCCTCCGGGTGCACCTGAGGGGCACCTTCGCTCCGGCGCGGCATGCGGCGACGTACTGGCGCGGCCTGAGCAAGGCCGGCCAGCCGGTGGACGGGCGCGTCATCAACACCACCTCCGCGTCCGGCATCTACGGAAACATGGGCCAGACCAACTACGGCGCGGCCAAGGCGGGGATCGCCGCGTTCACCGTGATAGCCGCCCAGGAGCTGGGCCGGTACGGCGTCACCGTCAACGCGGTAGCCCCCGGCGCCCGGACCCGGATGACCGAGTCGCTCGCCCGGTGGGCCGACGAATCCGAGGAAGAGAAGAAGTTCGACGAGCGCTCCGCCGACAACATCGCGCCGCTGGTGGTGTGGCTGGCCAGCGCAGAGGCCCGCGAGATCACCGGGCGGGTGTTCAACGTGCGGGGCGGGCAGATCAGCGTGGCCGAGGGCTGGCACGCCGGCCCCGGCGTCGACAAGGATGCTCGCTGGGACCCGGCCGAGCTGGGCTCGGTCATACCCGGGCTGGTAGACAAGGCGGCGCCGAACGCCGACATGCGCGGACGAATCCCGAGCTGAGGAAGGCTGAGATGTCGCTCGACCACAGCGCCATCGGTGTGGAAAGCGAGCCGACCGAGCTCTCGTGGACCTCCACCGATGCGATCCTGTACGCGCTCGGGGTCGGCGCCGGGCTCGGCGACCCTCTTCAGGAGCTGCCGTTCACCACCGAGAACTCCCAGGACGTCGAGCAGCAGGTGCTGCCGACGTTCGGGGTGCTGGCCACCCGCGCCCGTACCGGACGACGCCTCGGTGACTTCGACCCGGCGATGCTCGTCCACGCCGAGCAGGCGTTCGAGCTGCACCGGCCGCTGCCGGTCGAGGGCACCGTACGGGTCACCTCGACGGTGACCGGCATCTACGACAAGGGTTCGGGTGCGCTCGTCGCCACCGAGTCGCGGGCGGTCGAGGCCGGCGACTCGGCCGCCGCGCCGCTGGTCACCTCCCGCTCGTCGGTCTTCATCCGGGGCGAAGGCGGATTCGGCGGCGACCGCGGCCCGTCGAGCGCGTGGGAGCGGCCGGACCGGCCGCCGGACCACCGGGTGAGCTACCCAACCCGGCCGGAGCAGGCGCTGCTGTACCGGCTGTCCGGGGACCGCAACCCGCTGCACTCCGACCCGAAGTTCGCCGCCCGGGCCGGGTTCTCCCGTCCGATCCTGCACGGACTGTGTACGTACGGGTTCACCGGCCGGGCCCTGCTGCACACGCTGTGCGGCTCCGATCCGGCGCGGTTCGTGTCCATGGAGGGCCGGTTCAGCGCCCCGGTGCTGCCCGGCGACACGCTGGTGATCTCGATGTGGGTCGACGGCACCCCGGCGAGCAACAGCGCGCTCTTCCAGACCGCCACCGAGGACGGCACCGTCGTCATCGACCGGGGGCGGGTGCGGTTCCGCTGATCTCCGAGCGACCTCCGGGAGGCTCCAGGTTGATCCGGGTCGACTGCCACCTGCACACCGTGTACTCCGGCGACGCGGTCACCACCATCGACCAGCTCGCCGAGCGGGTGGCCGAGACCGGGCTGGATGTGGTCTGCGTCACCGACCACCACTCGGTGCAGGGCGCCGCCGAGGCGCTGGCCCGGGACATAGGCGCGCGCGTGATCGTCGGTGAGGAGATCAGGACGACGGCCGGCGAGCTCATCGGGCTGTTCCTGGCCGAGCGGATCCCGTACGTGCTGCCCGTCGACGAGGTGGTCACCCGGATCCGGGCACAGGGCGCGCTGGTGTACGCACCGCATCCGTTCGACCCGGTTCGGTCGAGCCTGGGTGACGCGATGCTGGGGCGTCTCGCCGAACGCGGCGACCTCGACATCGTCGAGGTGTTCAACGCCAAGGTCTCCGATCCCGAGCACAACAGGCTCGCCGCCGAGGCGGCGCGGCGGTACGGGCTACCCGCCGGCGCCGGGTCGGACGCGCACGATCCGGTCGGCGTCGGCGCGGCGTACCTGGAGATGCCGGACTTCGACGGGCCGGCCGACTTCCTCGCCAAGCTGGGCGAAGCCCGGGTGGTCGGCGAGCTGCGCGACCACGCGCCCTTGGGTCTTATCGGTCCCCCTCGGCGCGGGTGATCGCCGCGTTGCGGAACCGCGCCGCGGCACCGTCCCTGCCGAACTGGAAGTACCCCCCGCGGTAGGTGGTGTCCGCCGCGCCGATACCGGCGTCGGGCCCGGCGTCGACGCGGGTCACCGCGACCTCGGCCGGGCCGACGCGGACCTCGAGGCGGCTCACCGTCCTGCCCAGCTCCAGAGGCGGGGTCCGTACCGACCCGAGGAGATCCGCCTCCCCCGCGTCCACGCGGTACAGCGCCAGCTCACCGTCGGCCCGCAGCAGGGCGTGGTAGCCGCCGGGCGCGCCGGGATCGCCGCGGTCCGAGAACGGCCGGTCGTCGCGCGAGCCGAAGAAGATGGAGGCCCAGTGGGTGGTGTCGTCGTCGCCGACCGAGTCGACGACGACATCGAAGCCGATGGTGGTCACCCGTCCCGGCGGGTCGTCCGGTCCGGGCATCGGGACCGGGCAACCCCAGCCCTGCAGCGCACCGCGGTAACCGGGTCGGTCCGAGGGATACCCCCACCAGTCGGGCGGGGTGAACCTACCGCGCTCACCGGCCTCGGAGGGCAGGCAGCCGTGCCAGAACGTCTGACCTACGTACGGGTCGGTACCGAACGCGGACAGCCGTCCCGACAGGTACATGGGGTCGTCGGTGATGAACCCGCCCACGCCGAGAGCGGCGAGCCGATCGTGCTGGTACCGGCGGTCGACGTCGTACACGAAGACGCAGAGCCCCGCCTCCACCGCCGCGGTGATGTTGGCCTCCGGCGCGCCGTTGAGGACCGCCAGGTAGTCGACACCCTCGGCGCGTAGCCGGGCGGGATCGACCTCCCCGGTCTCGTGGACCAGCCCGACCGGCAGTCCCGCCTCGATCCCGGCGTCCAGCTCCTCCCTGCGAAACGACTCGATGATCACAGAGTGGCCGAGCTCCGAGCGGGTGACGAGATCGACGGCGGCGCGGCCGCTGCCGGCGTTCTTCACCTCGATGAGCAGGCAGATATGGTTGCCGACCTCGCGCAGCACGTCGCTGAGCGCCGGGATGAGCAGGTCCGAAGGCCAGGACGGGCAGAACCACTCTCCGGCGTTGATCCGCCCACGCAGCACCGCCTGGGTCGTCAGCCGGTCCGGTGTGCCGTGCAGGTTGGACGTGCGGTTCGGGGTCGCGTCGTGCATCACCATGAGCCCGCCGTCGCGCAGCAGGGAGCAGTCCACCTCGACGAGCTTGAACCCCAGCTCCACCGCGGCGCGCAGGGCGTCGATCGTGTTCTCCGGCGCGATTTTCGCACCACCCCGGTGCGGGATGTACAGCGGACAGGTCAACTCGTCGAGCGTGATCGTCGGGTGGCGGACCTCGGTGAGCCTGGCCGGAAGCTGCGACTCGGGCACCCTGCCGTCGTCGTCGAGCGCCGCCACTCCACCGGGCCGGCCCCTCTCACCGGCGAGTACCACCTGGATCTCCCTCTTCTCGGCCGATTCCGTCACGTCCCTGCCGTCCCTGCCCCGTCCCTGCTCATCACGGCCGTTCATTCTTCCGGAGACCAGTGGAGAACGGGGACTGTCGGCAAAGACCCGTACCGTGTCGGCATGGAGACAGGCACGGGGCGCGGGTCGGCCACCCCGCTCGGTCGGCGCGCCCTCGGCCGCGCCCTGCTCGAGCGGCAGATGCTGCTGCGCAGGGAGAAGCTGCCCGCCGCCGAGGCGATCGAGCGACTCGTCGGCATGCAGGCGCAGGCGCCCAACGCGCCGTACGTCGGGCTCTGGACCCGGCTGGACGGCTTTCGGCCGGACGAACTGGTCGAGTTGATCACCAACCGGACCGCGGTGCGTGCCTCCCTGATGCGGGCGACCATCCACCTGGTCACCGGCAACGACTGCCTGGCCCTGCGTCCCGTGGTGCAACCGGTGCTGGAGCGCGACGTGTACCGCAACGTCACGTACGGCCGGGAGCGTCTGGCCGGCCTGGACATGGAGGCGGTCCTTGCGGCCGGGCGGGCGCTGGTGGAGGAGAGGCCGCGGACCAACGCCGAGCTCCGCGAGCTGCTCGGCCCGCGGTGGCCGGTCCGTGATCCCGCGGCGCTGGCGTACGCCGTTCGGAACCTGCTCCCGCTGGTGCACGTACCGCCCCGGGGGATCTGGGGTGCGGGCGGGCAGCCAGCGTTGACCACCGTCGAAGCGTGGCTCGGCCGGGGCGTCGACCCGGACCCCGGCCCGGACGGGATGGTCCTGCGGTACCTGTCGGCGTTCGGGCCGGCGACCGTCGCCGACGTTCAGACCTGGTCGGGCCTGAACGGCCTGCGCGAGGTCGTCGAGCGGCTACGGCGGGACGGCGACGGCCTGCGTACCTTCCGGGACGAGCGTGGCCGCGAGCTGTTCGACCTGCCCGACGCCCCGCTGCCCGACCCGGACACCCCGGCGCCGCCGCGTTTCCTTCCCGAGTACGACAACTTGCTGTTTTCCCACGCCGACCGTACGCGGGTCGTCGCCGACGACGATCGCAAGAGAATCTTCAGCGGCAACCAGGTCCTCGGGACCGTGCTCGTCGACGGCTTCGTCCGCGGAACCTGGAAGATCACCCGAAAGAGCGGGGCCGCGGTTCTGCTCGTCCGGCCCTTCCAGCCCCTGTCCAGGCCGGACACCGCGGCCGTCACAGAGGAAGGCACCCGGCTGCTCGCGTTCGCCGCAGCCAACGCGGAATCCCACGACGTCCAGCTCGCCCACACGGGTTGATCGCAGTGGTCGCCCTCAGGCCGGTGGCCGGGCGTAATCGAGGGGGTCGGACACCGCCCGGTAGTCGTCTTCGAGCAGGTAGTGACACCACAGGCGGCATTGGGGTCGCTGAACCGAAGCCGAGCCTGGCGTTTCCACGCGGCGACCTCGACATGTGCGGCGCCGAGCTCGACGACCGCCTCCAGCGCGGGGAGGAGATCGGAATCGGCACTGACGACGACGCCGACGTCGTAGACACGCTCGATGGCCAGCCGGACCAGGTCGACCGCGAGCGCAACGTCGATGCCTTTCTCCTGTGCGGGCTCGACCGGCCACTTGTGCGGGTAGCGCAGCGGGCGGCGGATCACCCGCACGCCGCCCAGCCTCGACCATGCGTCCGCCTGCCGGTCGCTCGCTGCGGCCGCAGCAGGCTGTCGAAGCCGGTTGGGATATCCGCGGTAGACGCGTACCTCGACAAGCTCGGACGGTAAGCCATTCGCGGTGCGCTTGGCGACGAGCAGGTCGCCGAGGGCCCGCGGGTTGACATGCCCCTGAGCCGGAGAAGTGTTCGGCGGCCAGAAGGCGCGCAGGGCCCCGAAGTGGACGTTTTGATAGTCGACGAAAACGACGACCCGGGCGGCCTGCTGCATTACTCATTCATAGTGCCCAGGTACGACAAACTCCCCGTCACGCCCGGAGGAGGACGGGGAGGAATAAGACGAGAGTATTCGCTCTCGCCGTAAGGGTCAAACACCGGCGGCGGGCCGGCTGTTCCCGGCCCGCCGGGCGGCTTACCCAACCCCGGCGGCCTCGGGCGCCCCCCGGCGCCCAGCCCCGGCTTCGGTCGCGAAGTAGACGGCGGCCACTGTCACGAGGGCAGCACCGATCATGTAGGGCGGGATGGCCCACGGCTTGCCGCCCGCGGCCGCCAGCAGGGAGGTAAGGATGAAGGGCGCGAAACCGCCGCCGAGCACGCCGCCGATCTGGTAGCCGAGGGAGGCGGCGCTGTACCGGACACGCGCGCTGAACATCTCCGCGAACAGAGCCGCCAGCGGGCCGTACATCGCGGGATGGATGATCGAGAGGCCGAGGATGGTCATGGCCGCGAATGCCGCCACCGATCCCCCGGCCGTGACGAGGAAGAAGGGGTAGGCGAAGAGGCCGAAGGCGACGGCACCACCGATGAACACCGCGCGGCGGCCGAGCCGGTCGGACAGCGCCGCGTAGCCGGGGATGGCGACGACCTCGATCGCCGAGGCGACGGCGACCACCACCAGCGCCGTGCCCTCCTCGATGCCGAGATTGCTGGTGGCGTAGGTAAGCACGAACACGGCGAGCAGGTAGAAGTTGAGGAACGGCGCCATGCACGCGCCGAAGGCGAGCAGGACGTTCTTGGGGTGACCCTTGATCGCCTCGACCAGTGGCAGGCGCGCCTCCTCGCGAGCCTCCTTGACCTGCGCGAAGTCGGGGGTCTCCAACAGCCGCAGCCGTACGAACAGGCCGACGGCCACCAGCACCGCGCTCAGCAGGAACGGGACCCGCCAGCCCCAGGCGAGGAACTGCTCGTCCGGCAGGGCGGAGAAGGCGGCGAACGCTCCGGTGGCGAGTACGAGGCCGCAGGGCGCCCCGGACTGGGGCCAGCTACCGTAGAAGCCCCGCCTGGCCTTCGGGGAATGCTCGACGGTCATCAGGACCGCCCCACCCCACTCACCGCCGACGGCGAAGCCCTGCAGCAGTCGCATGAGGACGAGCAACGTAGGCGCGGCGACGCCGATGGTGGCGTAGGTGGGCAACAATCCGATGAGGAACGTGGCCACCCCCATCACCAACAGGGTGACGACCAGCATGGATTTCCGCCCGATCCGGTCACCGAAGTGCCCGAAGACGATGCCGCCGAGCGGGCGCGCCAGGAATCCGGCGGCGAAGGTGGCAAAGGCGGCCAGGGTTCCGGCGAGCTCGGAGAAGTTGGGGAAGAAGAGCTTGCTGAAGACGAGCGCGGCGGCGGTTCCGTAGAGGAAGAAGTCGTACCACTCGATGGCGGTGCCAATGAAGCTGGCCGCGACAACCTGTCTCATCGACGACGAGGACGGCGACGGCGGAGCGGACTTCACCGGGTGCTCTCCCATGGGGCAACCTCCGTCTCCCGGGGGCGGGCGAGGGTCGGTGAGCGAAAGTTGCATGCGATCGTATGTATCTGATCAAGGGTGTGCAATGGTCCGAGTGCGACTCTTGGCCCTCCACAGGGCGGTATCCGGAGGAGGTTGTATGCAACCAGACCCAGCTTGGGCTCCGTCCGAGCGGTTCACGGCGGCGTGGCGGGCCGCCTGTGCCGCCGACCCGGAGCTGCGTCACCTGGCCACGGGCGGCACCGTCACCTTCGGGGTACGCAGCGGCGGGGACGCCGTCCTCTTCGGCTTCCGGGCGGGCCAACTCATCGACGAACCCGCGGCCGCCGAGTTCGAGGTCGTCGCGGCGCCGGAGGAGTGGAGCCGCTTCTTCCGGGCGGTGCCCCGCCCGCCGTACCAGAGCTTCTTCGGGATGCTCAGGCTCGTGCCGGGCACCCGGGTGGCCGGCGACGAGCTGCGGTTCGCCCAGTACGCGCACGTGGTGCGGCGGGTACTGGAGATCGGGCGCGGCGTCGCCGCCGAAACGGGCCCGACGACCCAGACCGCGGGCGCGGCCCAGACGGCGGGCCCCGCCCAGGGCGCGCCGGCCGATCCCGAGCCCGTCGTCGGTCGGTACCGCCATCTGGTGGTGCGGGGCGAACGGCTGAGGGTGTTCTACGAGGAGGCGGGCAGCGGCAGGGACGTTCTCTTCCTGCACACCGCCGGGGCGGACGGACGGCAGTTCCACCACCTGATGAACGACAGGCGGCTGCTCGACCGGTGTCGCATGGTGGCCTTCGACCTCCCGTGGCACGGCCGTTCCTTCCCGCCGGCCGGCGCCGTTCCCGGCGGACACGCGCTGACCACCGACGGCTACGCCGAGGTGGTGATCGCCATCGTCGACGCGCTACGCCTGGAGCGGCCAATCGTGGTCGGCTCCTCGATGGGCGGGCAGATCTGCCTCGAGCTGGCCTACCGGTCTCCGGATCGGCTCGGCGGTGTCGTCGCCTGCGAGGCCAGCGATCGGGTTCCCGGCCGGCAGGTTGCCTGGGCGCGCCATCCCGAGGTCAACCAGGCGTTGTTCGTGCCGGAATGGGTCGACGGACTGATGGCGCCGCAAAGCCCGGCGGAGTACCGCAGGGAGGTGTGGTGGGGCTACTCACAGGGCGGCTTCGGCACCTTCTTCGGCGACATTCTCTTCTACAGCGGCGACTGGGACGGGCGGGACCGGGTCCCGTACATCGACACGGCCCGCTGCCCGGTGGTGATGCTGACCGGCGAGTACGACTACTCGTGCACGCCGGAGATGTCGCAGAGCACCGCCGAGCGCATCCCTGGAGCGACCTTCCGGATGATGGCGGACCTCGGGCACTTCCCGATGGCGGAGAATCCGCCGGCCTTCGCCGAATACCTGATCGCGGCATTCGACGAGATCGAGAGGGAGGGGCGATGAACTCCGAACACGTGGACACCACCGTAGGACTGTGCGGCCTCGGCAACATGGGCGGCGCCATCGCGGGTCGGCTCGCGGCCCTCACCCGGGTCATCGGCTACGACCCGGATAACCGACGCCTAGACGAAGCGGTCGACCGTCACGGCATCGCCGGGGCGACCGAGTTGGCCGAGGTGGCTGCCGCGGACGTCGTCGTGTTGTCCCTGCCCTCGCCGGAGACCTCCGTCGAGGTGTGCCACACCTTGGCGCCGCTGATGGGTACGGGGGCGCTCATCCTGGAAACCAGCACCGTCAACCCCACCGACATGTGGCGGCTGCGGGACCTCTGCGCTCCGCGTTCCGTTCGCGTGGTCGACGCCGCGATCCTGTCCGGAGTCGCCCAGATGGAGGCCGGGAGTGCCACGCTCCTGCTCGGCGGCGACGAGGCCGACCTGGCCCGGGCCGCCCCGATCCTGGAGGTGCTCGGACGGCGGCGGATCCGGTTCGGCGACGTCGGCTCCGGCATGGCCGCGAAGGTCATCAACAACGCCGTGGCCCACGCCGTCATGGTGATGCTCGCCGAGGCGGGAGCCATGGCGGTCGCCTCCGGCGTGTCCGGCGAACAACTGGCGGAGCTGCTCGCAGACCCAGAGGCCGGGCTGTCCCGCCCGCTCACCCACCGCTTCGTCGAGCGCGTGCTGCCCGGCGCGTACGAGGGAGGCATGCCCACCGAGGCGGCACGCAAGGATTCGACGCTGGCGCTCGCCCTGGCGCAGCAGCAGGGCGTCCCGCTGTTCGCGATCCAAGGGGCCCACACCGTCTACGAGATCGCGCTCGCACAAGGTCTCGGCCGGGACGACTACGCCTCCGTCGCCAGGCTGTGGGAGCAATGGACCGGCCGCACCTTCACCCGGTGACACCATCGGGCGGACGGTGACGAACCGCACACCGCCACCACCGGATGTAATTTGTATGGTGCCCATGTGGCCCTTACGGCTCGTACCGGCTTTCCCGACCGCACCCGGGTCCAGCGGCGCACCCTCACGGTCCTGTTCGGCACCCAGATACTCGGCGGGATCGGTGTGGCCCTCGGCATCGCGGTGTCGACGCTCCTCGCCGAACAGGTGGCCTCCGCCGACGTGGCCGGGTTCGCGCAGACCGCCACGGTGCTGGGGGCGGCAGTCGTGGTGGCGCCGATCTCCCGGCTGATCGCGGCGCGGGGACGTCGGGCCGGGCTCACGTTCGGCTACCTGCTCGCGGCCGCTGGCGCCGTCATCGCGGTAGTCGCCGGAACGGCGGGGCTGTACCCGCTGCTGCTGGTGGGAATGCTGGCCTTCGGCTCCGGAACCGCTACCAACCTGCAGGCCCGGTACGCGGCCGCCGACCTGGCGACGCCGGAACGCCGCGGGCAGGCACTGTCCATGGTGGTCTGGGCCACCACGCTCGGCGCGGTGGCCGGACCCAACCTGGCCGAACCGGCGGGACGGCTCAGCGGAGCGCTGGGGATTCCCGCCCTCGCCGGCGGGTTCGTCGTCTCCGCCGTCGTGTTTCTGCTCGGCGGCCTGGTCATCCTCGCCCTGCTGCGCCCGGACCCGCTGCTCGTCGCGCGGGCCGCCGAGGAGGAGCACGGCGGGGAGGCGAGCCCGCGCACCCGGCGCTCGCTGCGCGCGGCACTCGGCACGATCCGGCGGTCACCGGGCGCCTCGCTCGGCCTCGCCGCCGTCGCGACCGGTCACACCGCCATGATCGCCGTGATGGCGCTGACCCCCGTGCACATGGGCCAGTACGGTGCCACGCTCCAGGTGATCGGCCTGGTGATCAGCGGCCACGTCGCGGGCATGTACGCGCTGTCTCCGGTCGTCGGCTGGCTCTCCGACCGGTTCGGGCGGATCGCGGTCATCCTGGGCGGGCAGGCGACGCTGCTGCTGTCGCTCCTCCTCGCGGGCACCGCGCCGCCGCACGCGACGGTCGCGATTGGCGGCGCCATGTTCCTGCTCGGTCTGGCCTGGTCCTGCGGTCTGGTCGCCGGGTCGACGCTGCTCACCGAGTCGGTACCGACGGCCGACAGGCCGCTGGTGCAGGGCGCGGCCGACTCGATCATGGCGTTCTGCGGAGCCGCCGGCAGCGCGGCCGGCGGCCTGGTGATCGGACTCGCCGGGTACGGCGTGCTCAACGCGCTCGCCGCGGCGCTCCCCATCCCGGTGCTCGTTCTCGTCTACCGGGCCCACAGGGCGGGCAGGCGGCGGGCGGCGGCCGCGCCCGCCGCCAGCGCGGCGGCGCCACCCAGATAGGCCCCTGGCCCCGCGCTCGTCCGATCATACACCGACGTGCCGCCGTACCTCGCCGGTCAGACGCCGCTTCGCGCGGTCGGTCGCGCCCAGCGCGTCGAGCCCGGCGAGCGCGGCGCCGAGCACTGGTGGATCGGTGACGACCACGAGCTGCGCTTCGGGCGCCGCTTCCCGTAGCCGGCTCCGTACCAGCGGACGAAGGACGGCGTGCTGCGCCCGCACCACCCCGCCGCCGAGGACGAGGGCCGCCGGTACCCGAAGTAGCTCCAGCCGGCCTAGGACGACCCTCGCCATCAGGACGATCTCCGTGGCGAGGCGGTCAACGACGGTTCGGGCCAGCTCGTCGCCGGCCGCGGCGACGGCGAAGAGGACCGCGGCGAGCTCGGCGGCGCGCCGTTCGGGGATCGCACCGACGTGCATCGCCTCGCCCACCTCAGCCACGCTCGCGCGACCGAAGTGCGCGGCGACCGCCTCCCGGAGGGCCGTCGGCTGGCCCCGCCCGTCTTCGGCGCGTGCGGCGAGCCACAGCGCCTCGTAGCCGACCTGCGCGCCGCCACCCCAATCTCCGGTGGTACGGCCCAGCGCGGGGAGCCTGGCCCGACGCCCGTCGGATCGGCGCCCCACGCAGCCGATGCCGGCGCCGCAGACGACGGCTACCGCGTCCCGCCGTTCGGTGCCGGCCCGGAGCAGTGCGTACCCGTCGTTGTCCACGGTCGAGGCGGTTGCCCATCCGGTCCTGGCGACCTGCTTCCGGAGCAGTTCGACCTCTGCGGGCAGGTCCGCGCCCGCGAGATACACCTCGGCGCGGGCCACCGGGCCAGCGTCGTCCCGTCCGGCGTCGACACGCACCCTCCACACCGTGGCGCCCAGCAGCCGTACCGCACCATCCACCCCGAGCACGTGCGGGGACGAGCCCGGCCCGCGTACGTGGCCGAGTAGCTCGCCCTCGTCGGTGACCAGGGCGACGTCGGTCTTGCTGTTGCCGCCGTCCACGGCCAGAATCAGCCGTTCGGTCATCGCGCCCACCGGAGGTAGTGAGCGTTGGCCCCGACGAGGTGGTCGGCGAGCCGGTCCGCGAGGTCGGCTCGGGCGATCAGCGGATGGGCCAGCAGCGCCCGGAACACCCGATCCCGGCCTCCGCGCACGGCCGCCTCGACGGCCAGCTCCTCGTAGGCCGCCACGTGGGCGATCAGGCCGGCGACCTCCGGCGCTACCGGTGCGCACGGCCGCGGCCGCACGCCGTCGCGCCCGACGACACAGGGCACCTCCACGACGGCCGGGTCGCTCAGGAACGGCAGCGTGCCCTCGTTGCGTACGTCGAGCACGTGCACGCCGCTTTCCTCGCCGTACAGCGACGCCATCAGGCCGAGGGCGGCGTGCGAGTAGTACGCGCCGCCGCGCTGGGACAGCAGATCCGGCACCGTACACAGGGCCGGGTCCGCGTACCGGTCCAGGAGCTCCCGTTCGATCTCGGCGACCCGCTGACCCCTGGTCGCTCCGTACCGTCGCTGCTCCCGGAGGACCTCGTCGTGGGCGTAGTAGTGGCGCAGATAGCCGGACGGCACCGCGCCGAGCAGGCGCAGCAGCCGGACGGGCAGCCCCACCCGTGCGGCGATCTGCTCCCCGTGCCGGTCGAGCAGCCGCGGGAGCACGTCGACGCCGTCGACCAGGACCGCCCGTTCCCACGTCAGGTGGTTCAGACCGACGTGGTCGAGGGACACCGCGGAGGGATCGGTGCCGAGCAGCCCGGCGAAATAGCGCTGCAGGTCGATGGCGGTGTTGCACAGCCCGACTGCCCGGTGGCCGTCGTCGAGCAGCGCGCGGGTGACGATGCCGACGGGGTTGGTGAAGTCGATGATCCACGCGCCGGGCGCGCGCTCGCGGGCCCGGCGGGCGATGTCGAGGGCCACCGGCACCGTGCGCAGCGCCTTCGCCAGCCCTCCGGCGCCCGTGGTCTCCTGGCCGACGCACCCGTAGCCGAGCGGGATGGTCTCGTCGCCGATGCGGGCCCGCTGCCCGCCCACCCGTAGCTGGAGGACCACGGCATCGGCGCCGTCGAGACCCTCGTCGGGCCGGGACGTGCAGCGCAGGGCGCCCGGGTACCCCGCGCGGGAGAGGATCCGGCGCGCGAGGCCGCCGACGATCTCCAACCGTTCCGCGGCCGGATCGACGAGGACGAGCTCGTCCACGGTCAGGCTGCCAAACATCCGGGCCAGACCCTCGACGAGCTCGGGTGTATAGGTCGACCCTCCGCCGATCACCGTAAGCTTCATGCTTCTCTTCCCTTCCCTCCCCTCCCCTCCGCCGAGATCCATGTTGTGGGGCCACCGAACCGGACAAAATGACCCCCACAACATAGATCTCGGCGCTTCCGGTTCCTACTGGACGGGGACCCCCCTTGACACGGCTTGGCGGTGTCCGTACCGTCCCGCGTAAAGCGTTACTGAAAAGCGTTACATAGTCGCACCAAGGGACCAAGGGGAGCCTCGTTGACCGAGAAGGACTACGTCGACGCCGACGTCGAGGAGGGCCGCAAGCGCAACCTCCTCGCCATGTCGTACGCGGAGGTGGCCGAACGCCTGGGTGAGGAGGGCCAGGACGTCGCCCTGGTCCCCCTCGGCAGCAGCGAGAAGCACGGCGCGCACATACCCCTCGGCACCGACAGCTACGTGACGATGGAGGTCGTCGAGCGGGTGGCCCGGGCGGCGGACGTGATGTACACGCCGCTCGTACCGTTCGGGTACTCACCCCACCACATGGGCCGACACCTCGAGGGAGCGGGGACCATCACCCTCCGTGCGGAGACGTACCGCCGGGTGATGCACGACATCGCCCGCAGCCTCATCTACCACGGATTCACCAAGCTCGTCTTCGTCAGCCACCACGGCTCGAACACCAAGCCGATCGACGAGATCATGCGCCAGCTCCGGTATACGACCGGTGCCTTCATCTCGTATTACAAGACGCCAACCGAGCGGGACGCGTCGGTTGTGGCGGACCTGTTCGACAACCCGCCGGAGGAGACGCCCGGCTGGCACTCCAGCGAGCTGGAGACGTCCGTGATCATGGCGACCGCCGACGGTCTGGTGAACATGGATCGGGCCGTCCAGGACTCCGCGCACGCGCCTGCCTACATGACCGACGCGTTCTCCAAGATCGACGGAACGGCGACCGTGAAGTTCCGCGGCTCGGAGAACATCTGGGTGCCGATGGAGCACCACGAGTACTGCGACACGGCGGTCATCGGCAACCCGTTCCGCGCCACCAGGGAGAAGGGGCTTGCCATGCTCGAGCGGATGGCGGACCATCTGGCCGCCTACGTCCAGGAAGTACGCCGTTTCAAGGTGGAAATCACGTCGAGCGACTTCCCGGAGCGCGCCTAGCGGCGCGGGTAGGGCCCGGGCGGCTCGTCCGCGTACCCACCCCACGCGTACCCCCCTCGCGCGGACGAGCCGTCCGGGCCCTGCCGTCAGGGCACAGGAGGACACATGTCCAGTACCCATCCCAACCGTCATCGAGACATCGATCACGCCGTGCTGCGGCTGCTCCGCGAGGACCTGGTGGCGATCTCTCGGCGGGGTTACGAGCGCGGCCTCGTCGTCGGGGTGAGCGGCAACAACAGCCTCCGGGTGCCGGGGACGGACCTGGTACTCATCAAGGCCACCGGGGGCTGCCAGGGTGAGATGGATACGGCCGACACCGTGCTCATGGACATGGACGGCCAGGTGTTGGACGAGGGACGCACGCCCTCCAAGGAGTGGCGCTGGCACCTCGGCGTCTACCGGATCCGGCCCGACGTCGGCGGCATCGTGCACCTGCATCCCCCGTACGCGGTCGCCTTCGCGGTCGCGGACCAGGTTCCGCTGCTGGTGCACACGGCGGGTCGGGCCCACCTGCGTACGGTGGAGGACGTCGAGCTGCTGCCCGCCGGGTCGCAGGAGCTGGCCGACGCGGTCACCGAGCTCTTCGCGGACCGCGAGGTACGGGCGGCGCTGATGCGTGAACACGGCACGATCACCGTCGGCCCCGACCTGCGCACGGCCTACTACCGTACGGAGTACCTGGAGGACACCGCCAAGGTCGCGCTGCTCGCCGCGCAGATCAGAGGCGTCTCCCCCGGTCGGCTCCCGCTCGCCCGGGACACCGCCCCGTACGCCGAGGTCACCGGATGACCCAAGACCGGCCACCGATAGCGGTCCTCGCCACCGCCGACACCAAGGGAGCGGAGGCGGCGTTCCTGCGCGACGAGCTTCGCCGCCGCGGCTGGCCGGTGCGGGTGGTCGACGTCGGCCTGACTTCTGCCGATGAATGGTCCACTCACCCGGACCTAGCGGGTGAATGGCCCATTCATCCCGACGTGCCCGCGGAGCAGGTGGCCCGGGCCGCTGGCCAACGGCTTGCCCAGCTACGTGACCGGGCCCGCCGGGACGAGGCGATGGCGGCCATGGCCGAGGGCGCTGGCCGGCTGCTCGCCGACTGGTACCGCCGCGGTGACCTCGCCGGCGCGGTGGGCCTCGGCGGCAACCAGGGCACCGCGATCACCGCCGGCGCCATGCGCGAGCTGCCGCTCGGCGTGCCCAAGCTCGTCGTGTCGACGGTGGCGTCCGGTGACATCCGCGGGTTCATCGCCGACAGCGACATCGCCGTGCTCTTCTCCGTCGGCGACCTGCTGGGAGGCCCGAACCCGGTCACCGCCCGGGTGCTGCGCCAGGCGGCCGGGGCGGTCGCCGGAATGGCGGAAGCTCTCGCCCCAGACGCGCGGGAGAGCCCCGCCGCGCGGGGGCCGGTCGTCGCGGTGACCGCGTTCGGCAACACGCACGCCGCGGTCACCGCCGCCATGGAGCGACTCGCCGGGGCGGGCGTCGAGACCGTGCCGTTCCACGCCTCGGGAGCCTCCGGCTCCGCCATGGAACGGCTGATCGACGAGGGGACGTTCGTCGGGGTGCTCGACCTCACCACGCACGAGCTGCTCGGCGAGCTGTACCCGGCGGACATCTACGCGCCGGTACGGCCGGGGCGGCTGACGGCGGCCGGCCGCCGCGGCGTACCCCAGGTCGTCGCACCGGGCGGGCTGGAGTACCACTGCTTCGCCGCCGCCGACACGATCCCCGCCGCCCTCCGCGCCCGGCCGACGCACCACCACAACGCGAACAACACCAACGTTCGGGCCAGCGCGGAGGAACTCGTCGCCGTCGCCGAGGAGATGGCCCGCCGGCTGGGCACGGCGGCCGGTCCGGTCGCCGTGCTGATACCCCGCCGGGGGTGGTCGGAGGTCGGCAGCCCCGGCGGCGTTCTGCACGACCCCGCGGCGAACGCGGCCTTCGTCGACGCGCTGCGCCGCGCCCTACCTCCGCGGGTCGCGCTGCGGGAGCTGGACAGCACGATCAACGACCCGGCCTTCGCCGCCGCGGCGGCCGAAACGATGCTCGATTTCCTCTCCAGTGAAGGGGTTGCCGATGAGCCAGGTACTGGGACACGCGACCGAGACGGGCACCGAGCAGGGGACGGGCGAGGCGGTACCGGAGACGATGCGCGCCGCGGTCCTGTTCGGGCCCGGTGACATCAGGGTCGTACAGCGTCCGGTGCCGAGGCCCGGCCCGGGTGAGGTGCTCGTCCGGGTGGCGATGTGCGGCACCTGCGGCACCGACCTGAAGATCTTCGACGGCCACTTCCCGCTGACGCCGCCGTTCGGCGAGTTCACCCCGGGGCACGAGTGGACCGGGACCGTCGCGGCCGTCGGCGAGACCGTCGACGAGTTCGCCGTCGGCGACCGGGTATGCATCGAGGCGCACAGCGGATGCGGCCGCTGCGACAACTGCATCACCGGCCGGTACACGGCGTGCCTCAACTACGGGAACGCCGCCAAGGCGCACCGGGCCACCGGCATGACCGCCAACGGCGGGTTCGCCGAGTACGCGGTCCACCACGTGCGGGCCCTGTACCCGCTGCCGGCCAACGTCTCCTTCGCCGACGCTGTGCTGGTCACCACCGCCGGCACCGGGCTGTACGGGCTGGACGTCGCCGGCGCGTACATCGCCGGCCAGGACGTCGCGGTGCTCGGGCCGGGCCCTGTCGGGCTGATGACCGTGCAGGCCTGCAAGCAGCTCGCGGCCAGGCAGGTCATCCTGGTCGGCACCCGGCCGTCCCGGCTGGAGCTGGGCGCCGAGCTCGGCGCCGACCACGTCGTCAACGCGGGCGAGGTCGACCCGGTCCGCGCCGTCCTCGACCTCACCGACGGCCAAGGCGTCGACATGGCGATCGAGGCGTCCGGCGGCCCCGCGACCCCACAGCAGTGCGTCGAGATCACGAAGCGCGGCGGCAAGATCCTCGTCGTCGCGTTCTACCCGACGGACGTGACCTTCGACCTCAGCGCCATGGTGCGCAAGGACATCACCCTGTACACCTCCCGCGGCGAGGGTGGCAACAATGTGAAACGCGCCGTCGCCATGGCCGGAGCCGGGAAGCTGCGCGGGGAACAGCTCGTCACCCACCGGTTCGCCCTGGACGACATCGCCGAGGCGTTCCGGGTGCTCCGGGAGCGGGAGGGTGACCCGATGAAGGTAGTCATCGCGCCATAACGAAAGCGCGTCATCGCGCCGTAAACGAAAGAGGGTGTGCGACGTGCACGGTTCGGCGTCCACGCGGGAGCAGGGCCCGCCGGCGACGGAATCGGCAAGGCCCGTCGTATCCGAGTCGCCGCCGCCGCGGGCCGTACGGCTGCGCGGCGTGGCACTGCGCTGGCTCCGCTTCAACGGCATAGTCATCGGCCTCTACCTGCTGGCCTTCGTGCTCTGGGAGGTGGCCAGCCGGGTCTTCGCGATTCCGACCTTTATCCTGCCCTCACCGCTGACCATCCTGGCCAGCGCGGCCGAGGAACCCAGCGTGCTGGCGACGCACACCTCGGTGACGCTCCAGGAGGTGGTCGGCGGCTTCCTGCTCGCCGCGGCCATCAGCATCCCGCTCGGGATGCTCCTGATCTACTCCAGGCTCCTGGAGCGCCTCGTCTACCCGTCCCTGGTGGCCTTCCAGGCGATCCCGAAGGTGGCGCTCGCTCCCATCCTCGTCGTGTGGTTCGGGTTCGGCCTCACCTCGAAGGTGGTGCTCGCGCTGGTGACGGCGGCCTTCCCGATCGTGATCAACACGGTCATCGGGATGGGCCAGGCACCGCGGGAGATGCTCTACCTGATGCGGTCGCTCCGCGCGTCGCCGTGGCAGATCTTCATCAAGGCCAGGCTGCCGGTCGCCGCCCCGTACATCTTCGGCGGGCTGAAGATCGGGATTACTCTCGCCGTGGTCGGCGCCGTCGTGGGTGAGTTCATCGCCTCCAACAGCGGCCTCGGGTATCTCCTGCTGGTCGCCAACAACAACCTGGACACGCCGATGCTCTTCGCCGTGGTGGTGGTCCTCGCGGTGATGAGCAGCGTCCTCTTCTACGCCGTCGAGGCCGCCGAGGCGATCCTGCTGCCCCGCCCGCTCCGGCGCAGTCAGCGCAGGCTCGATCCGGGAGCGAACGCATGAGCGCCAACGACACCCTGGTAACCGACCCTCCGGCGGCCGCCGTTCGGGCCGAAGAGGTCTCCATGGTCTTCCCGGCGCCGGACGGCGCCGAGCTGCGTGCCCTCGCGGACGTGAGCCTGGACCTGCCGCCGGGCGCGTTCTGCGGCCTGGTGGGGCCGAGCGGATGCGGCAAGAGCACGTTCCTGATGCTCATCGCCGGGCTGTACCGGCCTACGACCGGCCGCATCACCATCGACGAGGAGCAGGTAGTCCGCCCGTGGGACGCCCTCGGCGTGGTGTTCCAGCGCGACGCGCTGCTGGAGTGGCGCACCGTCTGGGACAACGTGCTGCTCCCGATCGAGGTCAAACGCCTGGACAAGAAGAAGTACCGGGACCGGGCCACGCGGCTCCTCGAACTGGTCGGGTTGACCGGCTTCGAGGGCTTCTACCCCGGCGAGCTGTCCGGCGGCATGCGCCAGCGCGTGGCCATCTGCCGGTCGCTCATCCACGAACCACGGCTCCTCCTCATGGACGAGCCCTTCGCCGCAGTCGACGCGCTCACCCGAGAGAAGCTCAACTTCGACCTGCTTCGGCTCACCGCGGAGTCACAGACGGGTCGTGGGACGACTGTCGTATTCGTTACGCACAGCATCGAGGAAGCGGTGCTGCTCTCCGACCAGATCCTGGTGATGAGTCCGCGGCCGGGAAAGATCCTCCGACTCATCGGCAACGATCTTCCCAAGCCGCGGACGTTGGCGACGCGGTCCGAGCCGCGCTTCCACGCGCTGGTGGACGACATCCGCTCCGCCTTCCACTCCATGGGCCTGGTCTGACCTGAGATAGGAGTGAAAGAAGTGATACATCGAGGTAATTCCGCCGACCCCCCGGGCCTCGACCGGCCCCTCGACCGGCCCCTCGACCGGCCCCTCGACCGGCCCCTCGACCGGCGCAGCCTGCTGCGCGGCGGCCTCGCGCTGACCGCCGGCGGGCTGGCCTACCCGCTTCTGTCCGCGTGCGCGGGCGGGGCATCCGTGCAGGAGTCCGGCGGCAAGAGCGAGGTGTCGCTCCGGTTCAACTGGACGATCAAGGGCGAGTTCACGCCGTTCTTCGTCGCCCGTGAGAAGGGCTACTACGACCAGGAGGGCATCAGCGTCAAGCTGCTCGAGGGCAAGAGCGGCACCCAGGCCGTCCAGGTCGTCGGCACCGGGCAGGACCATTTCGGCTACATCCCATCCATCCAGGTGACCCAGGGTGTCAACAAGGACGTACCTGTCAAGACGGTTGCGACCTTTGGTCAGTACACCGGCATGTGCTGGGCGTCGTGGCCGGACGTTCCGCTGGACGCGCCGAAGGCGCTGGAAGGCAACCGGGTCTCGGTGTCGGCGTCGTCGACGTTCTTCCAGGTATGGCCGGCCTTCCAGGAGAAGTTCGGCCTGGACAAGAGCAAGATCGAGGTCGTGCAGCCGGACCCGTCGGCCCGGGTCGGGCTGTTCCTCCGGCACAAGCTCGACATCATGGCCGACATCTTCTACGCCAACGACTACGTGATCCTGCGGGAGAAGGCCGGCGAGAAGCTGAACCTGCTGAGGCTGTCCGACCTGGACTTCGACCCGCTCGGCTACCAGCTGGTCGTCAACGGCTCGCTGGCCGACCGCGACCCCGACCTGGTGCGGCGGTTCGTCCGGGCGACGATGAAGGGCTTCGAGCTGACGGCCAACAACCCCCAGGAGGCGGCCGACATCATGACCCGGCTCCACGGCGACCGCCTCGGCGGCGACGTCATCAAGGGGCAGGTGGAGAACATGATCGAGCTCCTCCTGCGGGAGCCCGCCCTGGGCCAGGCCACCGAGCAGCAGTGGCAGAGACATCTGCAGCTGCTCGCCGACGCCGGCGTCATCGACGACAAGCGACCGCTCGGCGACTACTACACCAATGAGTTCCTCGGCTGAGAGCGGGCTCCAAGGGGAGCGGATCGAACGGACCCGGTCGGTGGACGGGCTGCCGGAGCCGACCGGGCCGTACTCGTGGGCGGTCACCTGGGGACGGCTGCTGTGCATCTCCGGGCTGCGCGGAATCGACCCGGCCACCGGCGTCCCGGTCGAACGCGACGACGATCGGCTGCGCCTCATCTTCGACCACCTCGGCCGGATCCTGTGTCATCACGGGTGTTCGAGCCGGGACGTCCTGGCGACCAGGGTGTACGTGACCGACATGGCTCGGCTGCGGCCGCCGGTGAACGACGCCTACCAGCGGTTCTTCGGCCCCGATCTCCCGACCAGGACGATCGTCGAGGTCAGCGCCTTGAACCAGGGGGACAGCGTGGAAATCGAGGCGGTGGCCGCGCTACGTAGCTGCCCCGGGAACGACGGCGACGCAGAGCTGGCCGGCGACCTCGCCGGCCCGTACGGACTCTTCTTCGTCTAGATGAACATTCGTGACGTTGCCGCGGCGGCCGGGGTGTCGGTCGCCACGGTGTCGCGCGTGCTCAACCCGACCTCGGATCCGGTACGCCCGGAGACCCGCCAACGGGTGATCGAGGCGATCGAACGGCTCGGGTACCGCCCCAACGACCTGGCGCGGGCGCTGCTGCAGCGCCGAACAAACGTAGTCGGGCTGGTGGTACCCGACATCTCCAACCCCTACTACCCGGCGGTCGTCCGCGGCGTCGAGGACGCGGCGTCGGCCGCCGGCTACCGGGTGGTGCTGTGCAACACCGACCGGGACGTCGAGAAGATGGACGCTTACCTCGACACTCTCGTGAAGAGCCGGGCGGACGGCATAGTCGTGGCCGGCGGCGGCATGGGGGGTGGGCCCGAAGGGCAGGGGGGCCGGAAAGGCGCCGCCGGGACGTTGTCTCCCCAGCTCTTCGAGCCGTACGGAACGAAGATCGTGCTCGTCGGCCGGCACGACCTCCCGTACCCCTCGGTGCAGATCGACAACGTCGGCGCTGCGCGGGAGGCGACCAGGCATCTGACCTCGCTGGGGCACCGGCGGATCGCCTTCATCGCCGGACCGCTGGTGTCGCACACGGTGCAGGACCGGCTGGCCGGCTACCGGGCCGCGCTCGCCGAAGACGGGGTGCCGGCGGAGGAGGGCCTGGTTCGGGAAGGTGACTTCCAGGAGCCGAGCGGGTACGCGGCGACCCGCGCCCTGATAGAGGACGGCCAGGGGCCGACGGGGATCGTCGCGGCTAACGACAGGATGGCGTTCGGCGCGATGGCCGCCCTCGCCGACCTCGGGCTGCGGGTGCCCGAGGACGTGTCGCTGGTCGGCTTCGACGACGTGTCGATCGCGTCGTACCTACGCCCCGCGCTCACCACGGTCGCGGTCCCGTCCTACCGGATCGGCCACACAGCGATGACCATGCTCCTCGAGGACGCCGACCCTTCGGCGGCCGAGCGGCCGCACGTGCTGCCCACCGAACTGGTAATCAGAGATACTTGCGGGCCGCCGAGAACGGTATGAGCAAACCGCATGAAAGAGCCCGCGCGACTGGAAGAAAATACTCGATATGTCGGCCACGTTCGTCGAGGTTCTCCGTAATGCCGCAATCCACCGGGCGGACCGGACCGCCGTACATGTCGCCGGCGAGGCCCCCGTCAGCTACGCGGAGCTGTGGGAGGCCGCGGGCGGGGTCGCCACTGCGCTTCAGGTGCACCACCCGGAGGCGCGGCATGTCGCCCTGGTGCTCGGCAACTCCGCCCAATGGGTGGCGGGTCTTTACGGAACGGCGCTGGCGGGGCGCACCGCGGTCCTGCTCAACCCGCAGCTCACCGAGAGCGAGCTGCGCTATCAGATCGAACAGGCGGACTGCGCCGTAGTGCTCGCCGGGCCCGTCGGACGCGCGGAGCGCGAACGGAGGCGGCCGGCGGTGTTGGAAGCGGCAGGCGGAGCCGATGTGGTGGTCGAGATCGTCTGGGCCGGCGACGACGCACCGGCCGGGACCGTCCCCTGGGGCGAGTGGGTCGACGTTCCTCCTCCCGCCGAACCAGCGCCGGAACCGGCCGAAGAGGACACGGCGGTCATCATCTACACCTCGGGCACCACGGCTTTGCCGAAGGGCGTGATGCTCGGCCACGGCTCGGTGGTCCGCAACGCGCACCACGTCGGCCGGAGCTTCGGGCTGCGGGAGTCCGACCAGATCTTCTCCGCCGGCCCCTTCTTCCACTCCGGCGGCCTCACCCTGCACGTCCTGCTCGCCGGCCTGTACGGGATACCCGCCCTGTCCACCCCGAGCTTCGACCCCGACGGTGTCCTCGACTTCGTCGAGGAGACCCGACCGACCATCTACAACGGCATCGAGACGCTGTTCCTCCGGCTGGCCGACAGCCCGCGGTTCGCCCCGAGCCGGCTCTCCTCGGTCCGTACCGGCTGGTCCACCGGAACCCCCGCGGTCCTGCACACCATCGCCGAGGACATCGGGGTGCCGGGGGTCATCGGGGTCTACGGGATCTCCGAGGCGTCGCCGAACGTCACGATCTCGCCCTGGCGGGACACACCGGAGCACCGGCTGGAGACCGTCGGCCGGCCGCAGCCGCAGACCACCGTCGTGATCTGGGACGACGCGCGGGAACGCGCGGTGCAGCCGGGTGAGACCGGGGAGATCCTCGTCCGCGGTCCGGGGCTCATGCAGGGGTACTACCGCAGGCCCGAGGAGACCGCGGAGGCGCTGCGCGGCGGCTACCTGCACACCGGGGATCTGGGCCGGATGCGGCCGGACGGGTACCTGGAGTTCGCCGGCCGGATCAAGGACATCGTGCGGATGGGCGGGGAGAACATCTCCTGCGCCGAGGTGGAGAACGCCATCTACGCCCTCGGCGGCGTCGAACTGGCCGCGGTGCTGCCGATCGAGGACGACCGCTACGGCCAGGTCCCGGTCGCCGTCGTCGTACCCTCGGGCCGAGACACCGGCGGCTCCGGCGGCTCGGAGGACGAGCTGATCAAGCGGCTGAGCGCCAACCTCGCCGGCTACAAGCTGCCCAAGCGGGTTCTCTTCGTCGAAGAGATGCCGCTGACCGAGAGCGGGAAGGTACAGAAGGGTCGGCTGCGGGACCGTATCCTCCCGCTATTGTGAACTCCCCACGGGACAGCGCGCTCGAAGCCGTGCTGGAGCGCATCACCTACGCCAACGAGGAGACCGGCTACACGGTCGCCCGGGTGGCGACCGAGCGCAGCGGCCGGGATGATCTGCTGACCGTTGTAGGTCCGCTGCTCGGCGCGCAGGTGGGCGAGAGCCTGCGGCTGACCGGCCGGTGGCGGTCGCACCCGAAGTACGGCACGCAGTTCGAGGTGCACTCCTACACGACGGTGCTGCCCGCGACGATTCAGGGCATCCGGCGTTACCTCGGCTCGGGGCTGATCAAGGGAATCGGCCCGAAGATGGCCGAGCGCATGGTCGACCACTTCGGCACCGACATCCTCCGCGTCATCGAGGAGCAACCGGACCGGCTGACCGAGGTGTACGGCCTCGGCCCGAAACGCTCGACGATGATCGCCGACGCCTGGGAGGAGCAGAAGGCGATCAAGGAGGTGATGGTCTTCCTCCAAGGCGTCGGGGTGTCCACCTCGCTGGCGGTGCGCATCTACAAGCAGTACGGGGACGCCTCCATCTCGGTGGTCAAGAACGAGCCGTATCGGCTGGCGGCCGACGTCTGGGGCATCGGCTTCAAGACCGCCGACACGCTGGCCCGCTCGGCCGGCATCCCGCACGACAGCCCGGAGCGGATCAAGGCGGGGCTGCAGTACACCCTGTCCGAGGCCGCCGAGGACGGCCATTGCTTCCTGCCCGAGCCCAACCTCATCACCGAGGCGGCGAAGGTCCTGGACGTACCCCGCGAACTGATCGACCCCTGCCTGGACGAACTGATCGCCGACGAGCGGGTCGTACGCGAGCCCGTGCCCGCCCGGGAGAACGCCGGGGAAGGAACCGTCCCCGCCGTCTATCTGGTGCCGTTCCACCGTGCGGAGGGCTCGCTGGCTGCCGGCCTGCTGGAGCTGCTGCACGCCCGCGAGGACCGGCTGGCCGCGTTCGCGCAGGTCGACTGGGACAGGGCGCTGGGTTGGCTGCGCGAGCGGACCGGCGCCGAGCTCGCCCCGGAGCAGGAGGAGGCGGTGCGCCTGGCGCTCACCCGCAAGGTAGCGGTGCTGACCGGAGGGCCGGGCTGCGGCAAGAGCTTCACCGTACGGTCCGTCGTGGAGCTGGCCGCGGCCAAGAAGGCCAAGATCGTGTTGGTGGCGCCTACCGGGCGGGCGGCCAAGCGGTTGGCCGAACTGTCCGGGCACGAGGCCGCCACCGTGCACCGGCTGCTGGAGCTGCGGCCAGGCGGCGAGCCGTCCTTCGACCGGGACAACCCGCTGGACGCCGACCTGGTGGTGGTGGACGAGTCCTCCATGGTGGACGTGATCCTCGCCAACAAGCTGGTCAAAGCGATACCTCGCGGCGCCCACCTGCTGCTGGTCGGAGACGTGGACCAGCTTCCGTCGGTCGGGCCGGGCGAGATATTGCGCGACCTCCTCGGCGCCGCGGAGGTGATCCCCCGGGTTCGCCTCACCAAGATCTTCCGGCAGGCCGAGCGGTCCGGGATCGTGGTCAACGCGCACCGCGTCAACCAGGGACTCTCCCCGCACACGGCCGGCTTCCCGGACTTCTTCCTGTTCGGGTGCGACGATCCCGAGGCGACCGCGGAACTCACCGTCGACATCGTGGCCTACCGCATCCGGAGGAAGTTCGGGCTGGAGCCGCGCCGCGACATCCAGGTGCTAACCCCCATGCACCGCGGCCCGGCCGGCGCGGGCAACCTCAACACACTGCTGCAGCAGGCGCTCACCCCTCACCGGGAGGGGCAACCCGAGCGCCGCTACGGCGGCCGGGTGTTCCGCGTCGGCGACAAGGTCACCCAGCTGCGCAACAACTACGACAAGGGCGCGACAGGGGTGTTCAACGGCACGGTCGGCGTGGTGACCGACCTGTCACTGGAGGACCAAAAGCTGACGGTGCTCACGGACGAGGACGAATCAGTCGACTACGGCTTCGACGAGCTGGACGAACTCGCGCACGCCTACGCCGTCACCGTCCACCGCTCCCAGGGCAGCGAATACCCGGCGGTGGTCATCCCGCTGACCACCAGCTCGTGGACCATGCTGCGGCGCAATCTGCTCTACACCGGCGTCACCCGCGCCAAGAAGCTGGTGGTGCTCGTCGGCTCCCGCCGCGCCCTGGCCGCCGCCGTACGCACCGCGGGCGCCGGGCGCCGGCACACCGCGCTGGGTCACCGCCTCGGGCGAAGCCGCGACTGGGCAGACCTCTAGACGCCGGGCGGCCGAGCGGCGCTCTCCCGGTGCACGATCCGTGCCGGGATGCGCTCGACGCGCTGCCCGTCGGCGGGCGGCTGCAGCGCCAGCCGCATCGCGAGCGCACCCATCTCGACCATCGGCAGGTGGACTGTGGTCAGCGCCGGGGTCACCTGCCGGGCGACCGGCATGTCGTCGAAGCCGGCGACGGACACCTGCTCGGGCACCCGGACTCCGCGCGCCCGCAACGACATCAGCGCACCCACCGCCATCTCGTCGTTGAGCGCGAGGAGCGCTGTGAGGTCGGGATCGCGATCGAGCAGCTCGGCCGCGGCTCTCTCGCCGCCGTCGCAGGTGAAGTCCCCGTAGGTGACGCTCCGCCCGGGGAGCGCACGCCCGCGGGTCCGGAACGCCCGGCGGACGCCGCCAAGCCGGTCAGCGGTGGTGGTGAGCTCCTCCGGGCCGCCGATCACGCCGATCCGCTCGTGCCCGAGGTCGAGCAACGCCTCGGCGATCACGTACCCGCCGCTCTCGTTCTCCGGCATCACGGCATCGCCGGCCAGCTCGTGCCGCCCGATCACGGCGACCCGCCCGCCGGAGCGCGCGTACGCCGTCAGCTTGGCGTTGATCGCCCGGGTGACGTCGGCCGAGCGGTATCCGCTGCCGGCCAGGATCACGGCGGCCACCTGGTGGGCGTGCAGCAGCTCGACGTAGGCGACCTCACGCTCTGGGTCCCGGTAGCTGTTGCAGATCATCAGCAGCAGCCCGCTGTCGGTGGCGACGCGCTGCAGACCCCGGGTGATCTCGGCGAAGTACGGGTCGCTGACATCGTGGACGATCACGCCGACCGTTGCCCGGCGCGACCGGGCCAGCATCTGCGCGTGGGCATTCGGTACGTACTGCAGCTCCTCGACCGCGGCGAGGACCCGCGCGCGCAGCTCGTCGGCGACCGAGTGGGACGTGCCGTTGATGACGCGCGAGGCCGTGGCCAACGACACACCGGCACGCCGGGCCACATCCTCGAGAGTCGCCACGATCGGCCGCCTGCCCTTTGCCGCTGGAAACCGCTTTCTCAGCATAGCGGGCCAGGAGTCACCGACTGTTCACCGGAGAGTGACTCGTTTCGTCACCGTGCTCTTCCATGGCGGATGGCCATGCGCCCAGTTGCTCTCGCGGCCCGTGGCCGCTGCCCTCGTCGGCGTCACGACCGCGGGTCCCGCGTCGGCCGACCAGGGACCCGACCATCGGCGGACGGTGGACCCGGTCGTGTCCGCCGTGCAAGGGCTGGACCGGTCCGCCGAATGGCGATTCGTCCGGCAGCTCACCCTCCGGTTCCCCACCTATCACCCGCAGGGCATGGCCCGGGTGGGCAACCGGCTGTTCCTGTCCAGCGTCGAGGTGATCGAGCCCCCGGTCCGGTACCCGGAGCCGGTGGACGGCTACGACCGCAGCCCAGGTAAGGGCGTCGGCCACCTTTCGAGCTCGACCTGTCCGGCAACCTGCTGCGGCAGGTAACCCTGGGCGAGGGAACCATGTACCACCCGGGAGGCATCGACTACGACGGCCGCAACCTGTGGGTGCCGGGTGGCCGAGTACCGCCCGGACTCCCGGTCGGTCGTCTACCGGGTAGACCCGCGCACGCTCCGGGCGACCGAGGCGTTCCGCTTCTCCGACCACGTCGGCGGGCTCGTACACGGGGTCTCCTGGGGCTCCCGGTGCCTGTACACCTGGACCGCGGACGGCCGGACGCTGCGCCGCGGCCTCAACGAAAGCCACTACGTCGACTTCTAGGACTGCGCGGCCGCGGGCACGGGCAAGGCGGTCTGCACCGGCCTGGTGGAGTATCCGGTCGGGCCCGACGGCCGGTTCGACCTCGGCGGCATCGCCGTCGTCGACCTGCCCGGCGGCACGGTCGGGCACGAGGTTCCGGTGACCGTACTCTCACCGAACCGACACGTCGTCACCCGCAACCCGGTCCACCTCGAGGTGACCGGCGACCGGCTGCGCATGCGGGCCGCACCCGACGACCAGGAGGAGCCCGGCGGCACCCGGTTGCTCGTCCTCGAGACGGCCCTTCCCTCCTGAGGATCTCTTCAGTTGAAGGGGTAGTCGGAGCGTAGTTGTGTGGTTACCGTATCGCCCATGAAACGGGGAGATGGATCTGATGTCTCGGCGAAGTGGCGTCTGTCTGACTTAGCCGCCAGGGTCGTCGGCGGTGACGCGGGGCCGGAGGAGTTGTTCGAGGCGTTCCTCGCGGCCACGGTGTTCTGCGAGCGCCCGGATCGGCCGGGTTTTCTGGCGGTGGGTGGGCCCGGTGACGGGATTATCCCGGTGTTTAGCTCCATGGAGGAGCTGGCCGCGTACGCGGCCCGCCGCCCGGCCTACCAGCGCACGGGCTGCGACTGGTTCTCCACCATCGGGCGCGACCTGCTGGGTCTGCTGCCGGACGGCTACGACCTGTTGCTGAATCCAGCCAGTGACCATGCCCTGCGGCTGCGCCGGCATGCCTGGCAGCGCCGGCCGACGATCCATGTTTCGCGATCGTCTTCCGTCAGGTCTGGGGGATCGTCATGAGCTGGGGCTTCGACGCTGACCTCGGGTTGTTGGCGGACACGGCGGGTGAGGTGGGCGAGGCGGTGACGCTGGCCCGCCAGATGCAACAACGAGCCGATGCTTTGCGCGGCGAGGTGGCGACGCTCGGGGCGCCCCCGGTCCAGCAGGCGGCCCGAGGCTTCCTGGAGCGCTGGGGCTACGGCGTGCGGCTAATCGACGACGACACTAGCTGGGCGGCCGACGGGTTGCGGGCGTGCGCCGAGGTGTATGCCGACGTGGAACAGGGTGTCGTCGACGCGATGGGCAGCCTCGCCAGCGGACTGACGAAGGCCCCTCAGGTCGCCCGGGACTTCCTCACCGACAGAACGATGCCGAACCCTGAGGGCGTCGCCGACGCGATGCGCGACGGTATCGACACGATACGGGACGTGCTGGGATGACCAGCCTCGCAGCCGCGTCACCGCGCGACCTGATTCCCGGCGATCCCGCGGCGGCCGACAGGTTGGCGGAGGAGCTGCGGCAGTACGCCGCCGGTGCCGCCGAGAACGCCCAGGAGCTCCGCAACGTGAACGACGACCGGTGGTCCGGCGATGCGGCCGATCAGTTCCGCGCCAAGCTCGCCGAGCTGCCAGACAAGCTGGAACGTGGCGTGGAGGCGTTCGTGTCCGCTTCGGGCGCGCTGCAGGACTACGCCGAGGCGCTACGCAACGGACAGCAACAGGCCCAGCGGTCCATCGAACTCGCCCAGCAAGCCGAACAGCAGCACGCCGCCTGGCAGCAGCAAATCAACGCCTACAACCAGGCGGTCCAGGCTGGCGGCGATCCCGGCCCGCGCCCATCGGCCACCAGCCCCGGCGAAGGCACCATGGCCGAAGCCCAGCGTCTTCTGGAGAACGCCGTCGCCCAGGTCGAAGACGTCGCCGCCACCACCGCGGCCGTGCTCAACGAGGGCGCTGGCCAAGCCCCGGACACCCGCAGCTTCGTCGGGGACAACATCCGCGCCTACTGGGAGGGCACCAAGAGCTTCTGGACCGGATTCGGCGAAGCCACCGTGGAGCTGGGCGAGTTCGCCCTGAAGGTGCAACCCCAGTACGCAATGATCGACCCGGCCGGATACATCGAGCACAGCACCAGCCTCGCCAGCGGGCTGATCTGGGGCGCCCAGCATCCTGTGGAGTTCGGCAAGGCCATCATCGACTTGGACACCTGGAAAACCGACCCCGCCCGCGCCTTCGGACGCCTCGGACCCGAAGCTCTGCTGGCTGCGGCCACCGCCGGAGCCGGCGCGGGCGGCGCCGCCGCCAACCGATTCAGGAAGGCCACCGACGAAGCCGCCGACGCCGCCCGCACCGCCGACCGCCTGAGCACCGATCGACCGCTCGGCAACCAGCCTGACGGAAGCTGGATCGGTGAGGAGCACGGAGTCCAGTTCCACCTGGACCCCGATGTCAACGCGGCCGTGGAGCGCATCATGCACCAGGCCACCGAAGCCCAGCCCCGCATCACCCGCGAGGTCCAGTCCGTCATCAAGGAAAGCGGACACTCATATCCGGAAGGGCTGGAAAAGAGTCTGAAGGGCGAGGAATCGCTGAAGCGAAAGATCGCCTCGGAACTGAGGCCGGACAGTGACCTGACTCCAGACGAGGCGGTGAGTGATATCAAAGACGCAGTACGCTACACCATGGCGACACCACCGGACCACTACGCCAGCGCCGTACAGCACGCCGTTCGTGAGCTCCAGGCACGCGGGTTCGAGAACGTCAAGTTCCCCGATCCGGGGCGTGCTTGGGGAAATCCGGAGGGTTATAAGGGTCTCAACACCGCCTGGCAGGACTCAGAGACCGGCCAGGTGTTCGAACTGCAGTTCCACACACCACAAAGCTTTGCTGCGAAAGACGCGTCTCGCAAACTGTACCAGGCGCAGCGGGTCGCATCGGACCCTGCCGAGATCGCTAGGCTGGAAGCGGAGCAGGCAAAGATATTCCGTCGGGTGGAGGTTCCACCTGATGTGGATTCGATAAGTCTCGACTAGTCGGCGAGGGAGGTGGATAGCTGGTGGAGAAGATTACCTACTACTTCATACGAAGTTGGGACGACAAGCTGAAGAAGCCGAAAGGGCTGTTGCGCCGACGCATCGTCGACGGCGTCGTCCACGAGGAGGAGTTCACGCGGGAGCTCAGGTGGGAACCTACCGAGTTCTTCAAGCTGTACCGACTCGGCCACGACGACGACCAATACGAAGAAATAACCGAGGAAGAAGCACAGGCGTTCATCGCTCGTACTGAGGAGAAGTTTCGACAGCACCCAGAACTACGCGATGTGGTCAAGTTCTATCGGTCCCCATCCGAAGCCGATCGCTCCGACAGCTCCAAAGAAGCTACTGACTGAACCACCTGCTCGCAAGCCAGAATGGCCTCAACTCCTCGGAACCTCCGCTGGTGAGGTAGCGCGTCTGGAGAGGCAGCAACGAGAGATCTTCGACAGGGTCAGTACCCCACAAGAGCACAGGACCTGCGGCGACCCAGCTAGGAGGACGTTTCCATGCCGAAGATCACCTACTATGCACGCATAACCGACACCCATCCTCCAGAGAACCCGGCCGGTCTTATGCGGCGGATCCACACCGAGCCGGTTCCTACCGATGAGGCGCTCCGCCGGGACCTGCAGTGGCATCCGACGGAGTTCCTTCGCCGTTACTGGCTCGGCCACACGGATGGGGATTTCGTAGAGATCAGCGAAGAACAGGCCATGCGGTGATAACAGCTTGGCGCGAAGAGTTCGGAGGACACGGGGCCACGCCGACAGCCTAAAGACGCTCGCTTAGTGCGCACACCCACCCAGCCTCTGCGACGAAGCCACAGGTCAACGGCCTACGCTCAGCCAGAACCCGCGATCGTGAGCCAAGTCAGGAATCTCCGTGAGGTTCATGGTCGCAAGAATATGCAGGTGCGTGGCCAACGGCGGGAGCCGTACTGTCGTCCCGCATGACCCACATCCCGGCCGAGATACTCCAGCACTATCGGTCGATCGACGAGGGCGCTCGCATCACCGACGGTTACGGCGAGCTCGAACTGCTTCGCACCCAGGAGATCGTGCGGCGGCATCTGCCGGCGGGGCCGCTGCGCGTCCTCGACGTCGGCGGAGCGACCGGGGTCCACGCCGCCTGGCTGGCTGTCGACGGGCATCGTGTCGTGCTGTTCGACGTGGTGCCCGAGCACGTACGGGCGGCCCAGGAACTCGCGGCGAGAACGCCCGCGATCGTCGCGTCCATCGGCGATGCCCGGGCGCTGCCGGTGGCGGACGCCAGCTTCGACGCCGCGCTGGTGTTGGGGCCGCTCTACCACCTCACTGATCGTTCCGATCGGCTCGCGGCGTTGCGGGAGGCCGGCCGTGCGGTACGGCCGGACGGGCTGATCTTCGTCGCGGCGATCTCCCGCTTCGCCTCCCTCTTCGTCGGGCTGGCCCGCGGGTTCCTGTTCGACGCGGAGTTTCGGGCCATCGCGGAGGCGGACCTGGCCACCGGACAGCACCGCAATCCGAGCAATCGTCCGCACTGGTTCACCACCGCCTACTTCCACCACCCCGACGAGCTGCGCGACGAGTGCATCCAGGCCGATCTTCAGGTGATCGAAGTGGTAGGTATCGAAGGGCTTGCCGGCTGGCTGTCGCACCTGGCCGACCGCTGGCGTGCCCCCGCCGATCGGGAGGTCATCCTGCGCGCCGCCCGGGTCATCGAAAGCGAGCCCACCCTGCTCGGCCTGAGCAGCCACCTCCTCGCCGTCACCCGAGTCCCGAACTGATCGGTGCGCGGCGGGCGAACTCGGGGGCCCGTTCCGGTCGTACGCCCCTGGCGACGAGGTACGCGGGTATCCGCTGCAGCCACGGCACACGCGTCACGACCCGTATCATCTTCGGCGGTTTGGCCGCCCGTACCACCTCGATTCTGCCCTCGAGCGCGGGCCGCAGCGCGGCCGGATGCAGGAACCGCTGCATCCCCTGGATAAGCACGGTGGCCGGCAACCGCCGGCGCCGTACCTTGGCCAGGTCCGCGGCGGTAACAGCGCCACGCCGCAGCGGCGTCGCGAGCAGCCGGGCCGCGGCGACCGCGTCCTGTACGGCGAGGTTGATGCCGACCCCCCCGACGGGTGACATCGCGTGCGCCGCGTCGCCGATGCACAGCAGGCCGTCGGTGTGCCAGCGACGCAACCTGTCGAGCCGTACGTCGAGCAGCTTCACCTCGTCCCACGATCGCAGCGCGTCGGCCCGGTCGGCCAGCCACGGTACGGCCTCAGCGATCGTGTCGAGCAGTTCGGAGATCGGCCTCTGGCGATACTCTGCGTCGCTGCCCTTGCGGATGATCGTGGCGCACTGCCAGTAGTCACCCCGATCGATCATGATCATCGGGCGACCTCTGGTGATCACCGGGAGCAGTCCTCGTGGATCGGAGTCGCGGCGGGGCAGCCTGAACCACCACACGTCCATCGGCGTCCGCCACTCCCTGGTCGGCAGCGCGGCCGCCGCCCGCAGGATCGAGTGACGGCCGTCGCAGGCCACCACAAGGTCGGCGTGGAGCCGGCCGTGCACCCCGTCGCGGCCGTCCCGGACCCGATACTCCACACCCCCGACCTTGCCGTCTTCCGGGATCAGGCCGGTGGCCTCGGTGTTCATCCGCAGGGTGAAATGCGACTCGGCGCTGCCCGCGACGGCCAGCAGGTCGAGGAAATCCCATTGCGGCACCATCGCGACGTACTTGTACTTCCCCGGCAACGCCCGCATGTTGCCCACCCGCAGGATTCGGCCACGCGTCGGCACCAACACCTGCTCAAGCCGGCTCTGCGGGAGCCGGGCGAACTCCTCGCCCAGCCCAAGGTCATCCAGCAGCTCGATGGTGGTGGGGTGCACGGTGTCGCCACGGAAGTCGCGCAGAAAGTCCCCGTGCTTCTCCAGTACGGTCACGTCGACACCGGCCCTGGCGAGCAGAAGGCCGCAAACCATCCCCGCAGGTCCGCCGCCGACGACGCAACATGTCGTCCGTTCCATGGCCGCCCCCGGAAGCAGTAATTCAGCATTAGTTGAGATATGACTTCTCCAGGATAACCCGACCTTGCCGAGAAGTGCCCTTTGCCCTAGCGTGAGAAAGCGTTTTCTCGGACCGGGAGGGAGGAGCGTCACGTTGGAGAAGCGATCCGTTGGCGTGGTGATGAACGGGGTCACCGGGCGAATGGGCTACCGCCAGCACCTGCTCCGGTCGATCCTCGCCATCCAGGAGGACGGCGGCCTGCCGGCCGGGGACGACACGGTGATCTGGCCGGAGCCGATCCTGGTCGGGCGCAACGCCGGCAAGCTCGCCGAGATCGCGGCCCGACACGGCCTGCGGCGCTGGACGACCGACCTTGACGAGGCACTGGCCGCCCCGGACGCCGAGATCTACTTCGACGCCCAGGTCACCTCGCTGCGGGAGAAGACGATCCGGCGGGCCATCGACGCCGGCAAGCACGTCTACACCGAAAAGCCGCTGGCCGAGACCGTGGATAAGGCACTGGAGCTGGCCCGGCTGGCCCGCGAGGCCGGCATCGGGAACGGCGTGGTGCACGACAAGATCTTTCTGCCCGGGCTGCGCAAGCTGAGGCGCTTGATCGAGGGCGGCTTCTTCGGCCGGATCCTGTCGGTACGCGGCGAGTTCGGCTACTGGGTCTTCGAGGGTGACTGGCAGGACGCCCAGCGGCCCTCATGGAACTACCGCGCCGAGGACGGCGGCGGGATCATCCTCGACATGCTCTGCCACTGGCAGTACGTGCTGTCGTACCTCGTCGGACCCGCCCGCTCCGTCCAGTGCGTCGGCGCGACGCACATCCCGGAACGCGTGGACGAGACCGGCACGCCGTACCCCGCCACCGCCGACGACGCGGCGTACGCGATCTTCGAGCTGGACGACGGGGTCATCGCCCAGGTCAACTCCTCGTGGTGCGTACGGGTGTTCCGCGACGAGCTGGTCGAGTTCCAGGTCGACGGCACCGAGGGCAGCGCCGTGGCGGGGCTGCGGCGGTGCCGGGTGCAGCACCGCTCGATGACCCCCCGACCGGTGTGGAACCCCGACGTCCCCGCGACCGAGGACTTCCGCGCCGGATGGGCCGAGGTGCCCGACAACGCCGAGTTCGGCAACGCCTTCCGGACGCAATGGGAGCACTTCCTGCGGCATGTGGTCGCGCCCGGGGACCCGGCCGCCCCGTTCCCCTGGGACTTCCTGTCCGGCGCCAAGGGCGTGCAGCTCGCCGAGTCGGGTCTCAGGTCGTGGCGGGAGGGCCGCCGCGTCGAGATCGACGAGCTGACCCTGTAGGCACCGGAGGAGGCTGATGAGCACCACGCTGAGACTGCCCCGGCCGGACGGTTCGCTCGCCCCGTACCAGCTCGGCGCGCCCCGGCCGTACCCGACGCCCGGCCGTCGGCCGCAGAGCCGGACAGCGTACGCCGCTGTGCACGTCGTCGCCGACCCACTCGCTGACAACACGCCGGGCAGCCCGGCGGCGCTGGACTGGGAGGCCACCCTCGCCTTCCGCCGCCACCTGTGGTCGTACGGGCTCGGGGTGGCGGAGGCGATGGACACCGCGCAGCGCGGCATGGGCCTCGACCCCGCGACGACCTACGAACTGATCCGGCGTACCGCCGCCGAGTCGCTTTCGACAGGGGGCGGACCGCTGGTATGCGGCGCCGGCACCGACCAACTGCCGCCGCGTGCCTCCTCGCTGGCGGAGGTGGTCGCCGCCTACGAGGAGCAGCTCGGCGTGATCGAGGAGGCCGGCGCGCGGGCGGTGCTGATGGCGAGCCGCCAGCTGGCCGCGATCGCCTCCGGACCGGGCGACTACGTCCACGTGTACGGCCGGCTGCTGGCGCAGGTGCGCGAGCCCGTCGTGCTGCACTGGCTCGGGCCGATGTTCGACCCCGCCCTCGCCGGCTACTGGGGATCCGACGACCTGGACACGGCCGCCGAGCACTGCCTCACCATCATCGGCGACCACGCCGACAAGGTCGACGGGATCAAGGTGTCGCTGCTGGACGCCGAGCGCGAGGTGAAGCTGCGGCGCCGCCTGCCGCCCGGGGTGCGGCTCTACACCGGCGACGACTTCGGCTACCCGGAGCTGATCAAGGGCAACGGCGACGGCTGGAGCGACGCACTGCTCGGCATCTTCGACGCGATAGCACCCGCCGCCTCGGCGGCGCTGTCCGCCCTCGATGCCGGCGACCTCGACGGGTACGACGAGATACTCGCCCCGACCGTGCCGCTCGCCCGCCACATGTTCGGCACGCCCACGTACTACTACAAGACGGGGATCACCTTCCTCGCCTGGCTCGCCGGGCACCAGACCCACTTCCGCATGGTCGGCGGCCTGGAGAGCGGGCGGTCCACGCTGCACCTGGTCGAGCTGTTCGAGCTGGCCGACCGGGCCGGGCTGCTGGTCGATCCCGAGCTGGCAGCATCCCGCATGCGCCACTACCTGGCGCTCGCCGGGGTGGCCCAGTGAGCTGGCCGCCGGAGATGCTGCGACGGTTCAGCCTGAACCAGTGGACGACCCGGTACTGGCCGCTCCCCGACCTGGTCGCCGGCTGCGCCGACGCCGGTGTGGGCGGCGTCGGGCTGTGGCGGGAGCCGGTCGCCGAGTACGGGCTGGCGCGCGCCGCGCGGCTGGTCTCCTCGGCGGAGCTCGCCGTCACCTCGCTGTGTCGCGCCGGCTTCTTCACCTGCGCCGACCCGGCCGAGCGCGGCCGGGTGCTCGACGACAACCGGGGCGCGATCGACGAGGCCGCCGAGCTGGGCAGCCCGATTCTCGTGCTCGTCTCCGGCGGACTGCCGCCGGGGTCCCGCGACCTCGACCGCGCCCGCGCCCAGGTGGCCGACGCGCTCGCCGAGCTTGCCCCGTACGCGGGCGAGCGCGGGGTACGGCTCGCGATCGAACCGCTGCACCCGATGTTCTGCTCGGACCGCTGCGTCGTGACCTCGCTCGCCCAGGCCCTCGACCTGGCGGCGCCGTTCCCGGCCGAGCAGGTCGGCGTCGTGGTCGACGTCTACCACGTGTGGTGGGATCCCCAGGTGTACGAGGGGATCGCCCGCGCCGGCGCGGACGGCCGGATCGCCGCCTTTCAGGTGTGCGACTGGGTCACTCCGCTGCCGGCCGGCGTGCTAACCGGGCGAGGCATGATGGGTGACGGCTGCATAGATCTGCGACGGCTGAGGGTCGCGGTCGACGCGGCCGGACACCGCGGCCCGGTGGAGGTCGAGATCTTCAACGAGGAGATCTGGGCACAGCCCGGCCGGCAGGTGCTCGCGCGCTGCCTCGACTCGTACGCCGAGCACGTGGCATGACGCACAGGCGAGAAACTAGAAGAGGTCCCACCACTGGTCGCGGGCCGCGAGCCGTGCGGCGCTTTCCTCCATCACGATGCGGCCGGCCCGCATGACGTAGCAACGGTCCGCGATGCGCAGCGCCTGGTCGACGTTCTGCTCCACCATGAGGACGCTCAGCCCCTTGCGCCGCACCAGCTCGGCCAGCAAGTCCATCACCCGCTCGACCAGCACCGGGGCCAGGCCCAGGGACGGCTCGTCCACCAGCAGCATCCGTGGCTCGGCGGCCAGCGCCATGCCGATGCTCAGCATCCTCCGTTCGCCGCCGGACAGCGTGCCCGCCCGCTGCTTGCTCCGCTCCCGGAGGACCGGCAGTACCTCGAAGATCTCCGCCCGTACCGCATCCGCGTCCCGTGACGCCCGGCCCTGGCTGCCCACGCCGAAGCGGGCCAGCGTGAGGTTGTCCTCGACGGTGAGATCGGTGAACACGAAGTCGTCCTCGGGCAGGAAGCACAGGCCGCGGCGCACGTTGTCGGCGGCACGGGACCGGCTGATGTCCTCCTCGCGAAACCGCACCCCGCCCTGCCAGGCCGGCAGCAGCCCCACCACCGACTTCAGCGTCGTCGTCTTTCCGGCGCCATTGTGGCCGACGAGGGCGACGATCTCACCCTCGGCCACCGACAGCGAGGCGTCGAACACCGCCGGCCGGCCGCGGTAGCCGGTGCGCAGCCCGTCAACCTCCAGCATGGCCCGGCCTCCCCGATCGGGTGCCGAAGTAGACGGCGGCGAGGTGCTCATCGGCCATCAGCTCCTCCGGCGTGCCCTCGGCGATGATCCGCCCCGCGTCCATGAAGTAGGCGCGGTCCGCCAGGGCCCGCACGACATCGAGGTTGTGCTCGACAAGGCAGATCGTCTTACCTTCGTCGGCGAGCCGCCGGATGAGGTCAAGCACCCGTTCCGCCCACGCCCTATCGACGCCGGAGGCCGGCTCGTCCAGCAGCAGCACGTCCGCCTCGGTCGCCAACAGCCGGGCGATGGCCAGCAGCTTGTGCTCGCCGAACGGCAGCGCCGCCGCCGGCTCGTTCGCCCGGCCGGCCAGCCCGACGAACTCCAGGTACGACATCGCCGCCTCGACATGCGCACGCCGTGCCCGGATCACCGCCGGGGCGAGAAGGAGTGAGCCAACCGTTTCCCCGGCCTGCCGCGGGATGGCGGTGCGCACGTTGTCCAGCACCGACAAGCCCTCGCAGATGCGTACGTCCTGGAAGGAGCGGACGAGCCCGCGCCGAGCCCGCTGCCAGGTCGGCAGGTGCGTGATGTCCTCGGCGTGCAGTGTGACCCGACCCCTGTCGGGCGGCACGAAGCCGGTCAGCAGGTTGAACACGGTCGTCTTGCCGGCGCCGTTCGGTCCGACCAGCGCGGTGATCCGGCCCGCCGGCAGCACCATGGACAGCCCGTCGGCCGGCTTGACCCCGTCGAAGCTCTTGTGCAGGTCGGTGGCGCGCAACACAACCGACCCCCCCTTGGCCGTGATCTTGCAGAAATTCAAATCCGTGATTTGAATTTCTGCAAGATCACGGCCAAGGGGACGACCAGGAGTACGCCGGCGCAGCCGGAAGTATTCCGGTACCAGTCCCTGCGGCCGGTAGAGCATGAACAGCACCAACAGCAGCCCGTACAGGAACCGCTGCGCCACCGCCGCTACCTGGTTGTCGAAGTTCGCCAGCAACAACAGCTGAGGGAACGAGGCGAGCACCGCGGCGCCGATCACCGTGCCGAACAGGTTTCCCGCGCCGCCGAGCACGACCACCGCCATGAGGAAGATCGACTGGTCGAGCGAGAAGCTGACCGGGTTCACGAACGCCTGGTAGTGCGCGTACGTGCCGCCGGCCAGCCCGGCGAGCGCGCCCGCCAGCGCGAACACGGCCACCTTGTAGTAGGTGACGTGCTTGCCCACGCTCTCGGCGGCGCTCTCGTCCTCCCGGATCACCCGCAGTGTCCGGCCGAACGGCGAGTGACCGACCCACAGCGACACGCCGAACCCGACCACGAAAACTGCCAGCACGAACGGCAGCAGCGTCCCCGGGCCGGGGAACTCGGCACCGAAGGCCGGCTGCGGTATGCCGGCGATGCCGGAGGTACCCCCGGTGACCGGCACCCACGCCTCGTACACCCCGCTCAGCACGAGCTGGACCGCCAGGGTGAGCAGGATGAGGTACTCGCCCTTCACCCGGAGCGCCGGCCACGACATGAGGACGGACACCAGCGTCGCGGCCGCGATGGAGGCCAGGATCGTCAGCGGGAACGGCAGCCCGGCCTTGGTGGCGGCGACCGCCGCGGCGTACGAGCCCACCCCGTACACCGCGCCCTGCGCCATCGAGACCAGCCCGGTGTAGCCGACGAGCAGGTTCACCGAGAAGCCGAGGACCGCGACGATCAGTGCGGCGTTGACGATGTCGATGTAGAACTGCACGCCTACCCTCCGCCCCGCCTACCCTCGAGCCCGGGCGACCAGCCCGCTCGGCCGCACCAGCAGCACGACGAACAGGAGCACGAAGGCGACGATGGTCTGCAGGTACCCGGGCAGCACGATGCCGCCGAGGTGCTCCAGCAGGCCGAGGAGGACCCCGCCGATCACCGCGCCGGCCACGCTGCCGATCCCGCCGATGAACACCGCGATGAACGCGGCGAGGATAGGGGCGAGCCCCATGGTCGGCGTCGCGGTGTCCTGCAGCGCGAGCAGCGCCCCGCCCACACCCGCCATGACCGACCCGATCGCGAAGACCAGGCCGAAGATCCGTCCCCTGTCGATGCCGAAGGCCTCGGCGAGGAATGCGTTGCTCTCCACCCCACGGACCGCCAGCCCGTACCGGGTGAAGTGCAGGAAGCAGGCGACCAAGATCACCAGGCCCCAGCTCACGCCTGCCATCACCACCTGGACGGTGCCGGTGGCGATCGGCCCCGCCTGCAGCCCGGCGGCGGTGAACCCGCGCAGCGGCCTCGAGTTCGGCCCGAATACGAACTGGATCACCGCCTCCCCGGCGATCAGCAAACCGAGGGAGGCCAGGAAGATGTTGAGGGAGAGGGCGCCACGGCGGCGCAGCGGGCGGTAGAGGCCGGCGTCGGTCAGCCAGCCGACCGCGCCGCCGACGGCACCGGCTGCGAGCAGGGCCAAGACGAACGGCAGACCCCGCTCACCGACGACCACCGCCGCGTACGCACCAGCGGTGAGGGTGAGCGCGTGCGCGAAGTGGAACGTCCGGGTGGTGGCGAAGATGAGGCCGAAGCTGACCGCGAGCATCGCGTAGAAGCTGCCGGTCAGCAATCCATCCAGGACGAGCTGCGGGATCGCGTCCAGTTCCATCTAGCCGGCCTGGGTGAGCTGGCCGTCCTCGAAGCCGAGGGTACGGACCAACTCGCCGTCTCGGACCTCGAACACCGCGGCCGGCTTGTTCACCGTGCCGTCCTGGCTGAACACCATGGCGTCGCCGTACACGGTCTTGAACTGGTGCTTGGCCTTCACCGCGGCGGCCATCTGGTCGACGAGAACGCCCTTGGCGGTCGGGTCCTCGCCGGCCTTGGTCGCCATCGCGATCAGGTCGGGTACGACGTAGCGGACGAGGTCGTAGTAGTTCGCCGCGTAGAACTCCGGCTTGTCCTTGTTCTTCTTCTGGTAGGCGGCGACGAACTGTTTGGCCTCGGGGTCGTCGGAGGAAGGTTCGAACCGGTCCATGATGACCGTGTAGCCCTCCAACGAGTCACCGGCGATCTTGGCCGCGTCCGGGGTCCACTCGTTGCCGATGATCGGGATGTTCAAGCCCAGCCGGCGTGCCTGCTGGACGATGTAGCCGACGTCGTTGCCGTACGAGCCGAGCACCAACATCTGCGGGTCGCGCGCCTTGATGCGGGCGAGCTGCGCGGAGAAGTTCGTGGCGCCGATCTCGTGCGGCTCCTCGGCGACCACCTCGCAGCCGGCCTGCCCGCAGGCATCCTTGGTGACCTTGTTGATCGAGCGGCCGGCCGCGTCGTTCCAGAAGATGGTGGCGAGCCGGGTCGCGCCCTCCTCCTTCGACGCGTGCTGCACGAGGGCCGGCATGAGCTGGGACCCGAGCATCCGGGTGTTGTAGAGGTTCTCCTTGCCGACCAGGTCGGCACCGACCCCGCCGCCGTTGAAGACAAGCACGCCCTGTGTCTTGGCCACCGACTGGACGGCCACGGTCGGCGCGGTGAACGAGCTGAGGATCACGGGCACGCTGTTGACCTGGATGAGCTTGCGGGAGGCGGACACCGCGACGTCCGCGTCTCCGCTTTGGTGGTCCTCGACCATCAGCTCAAACTTGTAGTTCTGCGCTCCCCCGGAGCCGTTGACCTCGAACGCGGCGAGCTCGGACCCCGCGCTCATCACCTTGCCGTAGAAGGACCCGGAACCGGTCATCGCGTACAGCGCGCCGACCTTGAGGGTTCCGCCGCCCCCTCCCGGCGCGCCGGATCCGTCTCCGCCGCCGCAGGCCGCCCCCAGCACGGCGACCAGGCCCAACGTCACGCCCAGCACCGTGGTGAGGCGGCGACGAGGGCTCCTGTGCACCATGTCGCTCCTCGACTGTTCAGGACTATCGGGTAAGACTGGCGGTGACGCTAGACGCGGTCTACGTCGCCGCCCCCCTGCGAATACCGCTGACCGATCTCCCGCATCGTCTCCACGACCGATGCGAGCATGTCGTCGTCACAGGCGGAGGCAAAGCCGAGGACGGCGATGACCCCCAGGAACCGTCCCTCGTGGTCGAGCACCGGGCAGGACACCGCGCAGATCCCCGGCACGTACTCCTCGCGGCTGATCAGGACGCCGGCGTCGCGGATCGCCTTGAGCTGGGCCCGGTAGTCGTCCAGGTCGGTCACCGTGGCCTCGGTGTGCTGGCGCAACCCCTCGGCGAGCACCGCCTCGCGTTCCTCCGCCGAGGCGTACGCGAGCAGCCACTTGCCGTACGAGACGCCGGTGATCGGGAAGCGGTTGCCGACCGACACCGTGACCCGTGCCCGCGAGTCGCTCTCCTGCTTGGCGACGTACATCATCCGGTCGTAGCTGACCTGCTGGACGAGCACGGCGGTCATGTCCGTTTTCTCCGCCGCCTCGCGCAGGTACGGGCGCAACTGGAGGAGGTAGTCGATGTTCTCCTCCGCGCGGATGCCCACGACGACCGACTGGATGCCCAGCGAGTACCGTCGGGTCCGTTCGTCGTAGCGGACCAGCCGATGCCACACGAGCGTCTTCAGCACCCGCAGGCAGGTGGCCTTGCTCGCGCCGAGAGCGTTGCTGATCTCGGTGAGCGTGCCTTCCTTGGTGCGGTAGCGGCTGAGCAACTCGAGGATCCGCGATGCCAGATCCGCCGCCGGAGAGAAGTACTTTGGTCGCTGGGCCTGTTTCATATTAAGAACCCAAGTTCACATGAGATTTCGCTCTTGATACTCGACGTCAGGCTCGGCCGTCAAGGTCTGTCCTGCCGCCAGCGGCGAAGCAACGAACAAAGATGTCGCGACCGGACGGTAACGTCTGGGACTCATTGCTGTACCGTCGCCCCCAAATCGGGTGACACTTAGCTCGACGGACGTACTTGCCGGTGTGACGCAAGGTCGAAAGGGGTGCGTGATGGCGCAGCTACCTTCACAAACCGGCCCGGTGACGAGGCCGCGAAACACGCGCCGCCGCCTCCTTGCGCTGGCACTCGCGGGCGCTCTCGGCGTCCTGGCTGCCTGCGGTGGAGGCGGGGGCGGGGGCGGGGGAGAAGAAGCCGAGGGTCCGGTGACGTTGAACGTCGGCGTCATACCGATCGTCGACGTCGCCCCCCTCTATCTCGGAATGAAGAAGGGGTTCTTCAAGGAAGAAAACCTCACCATCAAGCCGCAGACGTTCGCGGGTGGCGCCGAGATCCTGCCCGCAGTGCAGAGCGGCGACCTACAGATCGGGTTCTCCAACACGACGTCTATGCTCATCGCCGCCAGCAAGGGCCTGCCGGTGCAGATCATCGCGCAGGGGGTGCAGGAGGGTGCTACGGAGTCGGAGGCGTGGACCCGCATCTACGTGCGCGGCGACAGCGACATCCGCTCGCCGAAGGACCTCGAGGGCAAGACGATCGGCATCAACACGCTGCAGAACATCAACGACGTGATGACCAAGGCCGCACTGGAGAAGCACGGAGTCGACGTCTCGACGCTCAAGTTCGCCGAGGTGCCCTTCCCCGAGGCAGTCCAGACGCTGCAGCAGGGCGACGTCGACGCGGTGGCCGTCGTCGAGCCCTTCGGCACGCTCGCCGAGGAGAGCGGCGCCCGGGACATCATTCCCTCTATCTACACGGTCGAGCCCAGCTTGACGGTCGCCACGTACTTCACCACCGAGCAGTACATCGCCCAGAACGAGGACGTGGTGGAGCGGTTCGTACGAGCGATGAACAAGTCGCTGGAGTACGCGGCCAACAACCCGGACGAGGTACGTGACACGCTTGGCTCCTACACCGAAATACCTGACGAGCTCATCGACAAGGTTCTTCTCGGACAGTGGAGCACCGACCTGAACCAGCCGTCGATCGAACTCATGGGCCAGCTGAGCAAGAAGTACGGGCTCATCGAGGAGGAGCCGAACGTGGACGAGCTGATCTGGACGCCCGGCGGGAGCTGATGACACGGACCCTTGGATGGGCGCAGACATGGGCTGGCGTCGTGGTCGTGCTCGCGCTCGCCGAACTGGCGTCGCGGACCGAGGTGCTGCCCAGCCGCTACTTCCCGCCGATCTCGCAGACGTTCCTCACACTCGTCGGCCAGCTCGGTCGAGGTAGCTTCTGGGCGGCCGTCGGGCACACCCTGGAGGGTTGGGCGCTCGGGCTCGGCTTCGCGGCGCTGCTGGCGATCCCGGTAGGGGTCGCCATCGGCACGAGCCGGCTGCGCTACCGGGCGTGCCGGGTGCTGATCGAGTTCCTGCGCCCGATCCCCTCGGTTGCGCTGATCCCGCTGGCTATCCTCATCTACGGGGTGGGCCTGGAGAGCAAGGTCTTCCTGGCGACCTTCGCCGCGTTCTGGCCGCTCATGATCCAGACCCTGTACGGGATGCAGGACATCGACCCGGTGGCCGTCGACACGGCGCGGGTCTTCGGGCTGCGCCGTTCCGAGCGGCTGACCAAGGTGGTGCTGCCGAGCGCGGTGCCGTACGTCGCGACCGGCCTGCGGATCTCCTCGACGGTGGCGCTCATCCTCGCGGTGACCGCCGAGCTGGTGATCGGTTCCGCCGGGCTTGGGCGGGAGATCAACGCGGCCCGCGCCGGCGGCGCCACCGAGCTGATGTACGCGCTGACCATCGTCACCGGCCTCATCGGTTGGGGACTGAACGGCCTCTTCACCCGGGCCGAGCGGCGGGTGCTGCGCTGGCATCCCTCGCAGCGGACGGTCGAGGGAGGCGCGCTATGAGGAACCCGCTGCGGCGCGTTCTGTTGATCTTGCTCGAGGTCGCCGTGCCGGCGGCCGTGGTGGCCGCCTGGTGGGTCTGGTCGGCGAACGCGGACAGCTTCTATTTCCCTCCACTCGCCGAGATCCTGAGGACGTTCGCGGACACCTGGGTGTTCGAACGGGTAGGCAACGACGTGGTCCCGAGCCTCGTCCGGCTCGGCGCCGGGTTCGCCATCGCGGTGGCGGTGAGCATCCCGCTCGGGACCGTACTCGGCCTGTCCACCGTGGTACGGCGGGTCAGCGAGCCGATCATCGAGTTCGTACGGGCCATCCCGCCACCGGCCCTGCTGCCCTTCGCGATCCTCGTGCTCGGCGTCGGCGACACGATGAAGATCTTCATCATCGCCGTGGTCTGTCTGTGGCCGGTCCTGCTCAACACCATCGACGGGGTGCGCGGGGTGGATCACACCATGCTGGAGACGGCACGCGTGTACCGGGTGCGGGGGCTGGAGCGGCTCCGCCGGGTCGTCTGGCCCGCCGCGCTGCCGCAGATCTTCGCCGGGATGCGGACTAGCTTGTCCCTCGCTCTCATCCTTATGGTGATCAGCGAGATGGTGGCGAGCACCCGCGGGATCGGCTACTTCGTCCTGCAATCGCAGCGTTCGTTCGACATCCCGGAGATGTGGACGGGGATTCTGCTGCTCGGCTTGCTCGGCTACCTGCTCAACGCGGGGTTCGCCCTGGTGGAGCGACGGGTCCTCAGGTGGCACCGCGGGGCGCGGGCAAGCGCACTCCAGTGAGACGGTAAGGAAGATCCGCATGCTCGAAGTCATGGGCCTCGGCAAGACCTACGGAGAGGGCGAACGCGCCACCCGCGCGATCGCGGACGTGAGCTTCAAGGTCGACGAGGGCGAATTCGTCTGCGTGGTCGGGCCCTCTGGGTGCGGCAAGACCACGTTGTTGAGGTGCATGTCCGGGCTGCTGCAGCCATCGGCGGGGCGGGTCCTGCTCGACGGGCGGCAGATCGATGGTCCGCCCGAGCAGGTGGGCTTCGTCTTCCAGGAGTACAGCCGCTCGCTGCTGCCGTGGATGTCGGTCCGCGAGAACATAGCGCTCCCGCTGCGGCACAAGCGCCTCACCAAGAACGAGCGGGCGCGGCACGTCGAGGAGGCGGTGGGCTCGGTGGGGCTGACCGGCTTCATCGACCACTACCCGTGGGAGCTGTCCGGCGGTATGCAACAGCGGGTGGCCATCGCCCGCGCGCTCGCGTACCAGCCCGAGATCCTGCTGATGGACGAGCCGTTCGCGTCGGTCGACGCGCAGACCCGTGCCGACCTGGAGGACCTGGTCCTGCGGGTACGTACCGCGTACGGCGTCACCGTCCTGTTCGTCACCCACGACATCGACGAGGCCGTCTACCTCGGCGACCGGGTGATCGTCCTGACCTCGGCGCCCACCCAGGTACACGAGATCCTCGAGGTCGATCTCCCCGAACCGCGCGACCAGGTGGAAACCAAGGAGCTTCCCGAGTTCACCCACATGCGCGCGCACATCTTCCGGGCGATCAAGCGCAGGCAGCCCGCCGAGACGGCGACCTAGACCCACCCCGCCGAGATCCACCCCGCCGAGATCCATGTTGTGAGGGTCGTTTTGTCCGGTTTGGACCCCCACAACATGGATCTCGGCATATCTACGTGCGCCCACAGGGGATCTTGACCGCCTGTACCAGGGAAGACTACGTTGTGCTTTCTACATAGTAGTCAGACTTTCTCGCATGCTGATAACCCGTCCCCCGGGACGAGAGGGCGAGTGGTGGTTGCGATCGATGGGACCGGGATTCGGGGAAAAGTCGCTGTCGTGACCGGCATCGGCCGAAACATCGGCGAGGCGATAGCCGAGCGTTTCGTCCAAGAGGGCGTCCGGGTGGTGGGCGCGGACATCGACGGGGACCGGGCGAAGCGGGTGAGCGAGCGCCTCGAGGCGATTCGCGCCGGCACGATGGCCTCGGTGGTCTGCGACACCTCGAACGGCGAGCAGGTCGAGGGCCTCGTGCGAACGGCCGTCGACACCTGGGGGCGGGTGGACATTCTCGTCAACAATGTCGCGGTCACCGATCGCAGCACGGTCTTCGATCTTTCCGAAGACGAGTGGGACCGGGTGATGTCGGTCACCCTGAAGAGCACGTTCCTCTGCACGAAGTTCGTCGCGGCCCAGATGAAAGCGCAGGGGGACGGCGGCGCGATCGTCAACATCGCGTCCACCTCGGGGCATCTCGGGCGGAGGGACGCGACGGCGTACCCGGCCGCGAAGGCCGCCATTTTGAACCTGTCCCGGACGCTGGCGATCCAACTGGCCCCCTATCGCATCCGGGTCAACGTCGTCACGCCGAACCGGGTCGGCTCTCCCGTCGGTATGGACGAATCTCGCCACGAGGGTGAGGTCCGGAACCTCGTGGGAAGAAACGGCCGGCCCGAGGACGTGGCCGCGGCGGTGGCCTTCCTAGCCGGCGCGGAAGCCACCTTCGTCGACGGCGCCGAGCTGCTGGTGGACGGCGGGGCCGTGGCGAGCCTGGAGCCCTGACCGGAGAGCTGAAAGGGACCACACATGGGAGCCGAAAGCCGGCATCGGCGAGACCCCTCCGGGCCTGCCCGAGAGACGCTCGTCATCCGCAACCCACGCGATGTCTACAACTTCATCAACGACACGCCGAGGAAGGCGACCAGAAACCGCCTGATGATCTTCACGGCGCTGGCCAGCCTGCTCGTCGACGGCTGGGACACGGCGGGCCTGAGCGCGGGCGTCCCGTCGCTGGTGGAAACCTTTGAGCTCAGCGCCTTCGAAACCGGCCTGCTGACCTCCTCCATCGGCTTCGGGATGCTCTTCGCCGCTTTCGTCGGCGGCCACCTGGTGGACCGCATCGGCCGGCTGCGCATGTTCCTGCTAGACATGGTGCTGTTCGTGGTGGCGGCCATCATCGGGGCACTCGCGCCCAACTTCGCCATGGTCGTCGTCGCGCGGTTCCTCATGGGTGTCGGCATCGGCATCGACGTCCCCGCCGCCATGAGCGTGGTCGCGGAACAAACCAACACCCGCCGGAAGCGCACCTTCGTCAACCAGCACATGCTCTTCTTCTATTACGCCATCGTCGGCAGCTACCTCATCAGCTGGCTGCTCCTCGAGGTCGGCGGAGTCGGCAACTCGCTGTGGCGGTGGCAGATGGCAATAGGCGGAGTGCTCGCCTTCATCATCATCGTGACTCGGCTGACGGTCGCCGAGGAGACAGCGTTCTGGCTGGCGAGCCGCGGTCACCTGCGCTCGGCCGCGGGCGTCATCGAGAAGGTCTACGGCGTCAAGGTGACGATCGAGGCTCCGGCGCAGCCGCGCGCCGAACGGCGCATACCTTTCACCTATTTCTTCCGCGGCAAGTACCTCAAGCGGACGATCCTCTCCACCGAAATCAACTTCTTCCAGTCGCTCGTCTACTTCGCGGTTGGCTTCTATCTCCCGGTCACCGCCGGCGTGCTGTTCGACGACCCGGCCGTCGCCCTGCTGGGAACGGCGGCCGTCCAATGCGCGGGTCTGGTCGGCGCCGTGTTCGCCTCGGTGTTCGCCAACAGGGTAGGTCTGCGGCGGGAGACGCTCATCGGCTTCGGCGTGGAGGTGCCGGCGCTGGTGGTCATCGGTATCGGCGTCGTCCAGGGATGGATGCCGCCGTTCGTCGGCATCGTCGTACTCGCCATCTTCCTGATGGCGCACACCCTCGGGCCCGCCCAGACGGGTGTGAGCATCGCCGTTCTGTCCTACCCGACGGAGATGCGAGGGAGAGGGACCGGGCTTTCCTACGGGGTGGGCCGGATAGGTGCCATCGCGGGCTTCTACGTCTTCCCGCTGCTGCTGGCGCCGCTCGGCCTGGGTAACACGCTGCTGCTCCTGGCCCTGGCACCGCTGTTCGGCTTCTTGATCGCTTTGTTCGTCAAGTGGGACCCGACCGGCGCTACGTCCGAGACCGAAGAATCCGACGAGCCCGGCGAGCCCACGGGCCGGCCGGTGGGCGAAGGTGCCGCACGGTGACGATGGGGAGCGGCTACGTCGTCGGGGTGGACACCGGGGGTACGTTCACCGACATCGTGATCATCGACTCCGCCGGAGGGATCCACTTCGACAAGGCATTCTCCACCCCGAACGATCCCTCCGAGGGGGTCCTCAACGCGCTGGAGAGCGCGAGCAAGTTCGTCGCCGGCGACGTACGCGAGGTCGCGGGGTCGATTCTGCGTTTCTCGCACGGGACGACTGTGGGTACCAACGCGGTCATCCAGAGGCGCGGCGCCCGGGTCGGCCTCGTCATGACGAAGGGATTCGAGGACACCGCGCTCATCGGACGCGGCCCGATGGGGAAGAACGGCGGAATCCCGCACGTCCAGGCGACGGACTTCGTGCACAACGAGCGTCCCGCCCCCCTGGTCGGCGGCGCTCTGACCCGCGGTGTCGGCGAGCGCATCGCCGTCGACGGGCGGGTGATCGCTCCTCTGAACGAGGCCGAGGCCCGGCGGGCGGTGCGGGAGCTCCTCGACGAGGGAGTGGAGAGCATCGCCATCTGCTGCCTCTGGTCGCTGCGCAACGACGCGCACGAGCGACGCATCGCCGAGCTGGCACGCGAAGCGAGCCCGGATCTGTCGGTGAGCCTCTCCGCCGAGATCTCGCCGGTACTGGGTGAGTTCCCGCGGACCATGACCACCATCGTCAACGCGTACGTCGGCCCGGTCCTCGTGCGCTACGTCGATCGCCTGCACAAGCAGTTGACCGAGCGCGGGCTGCGGGTGCCGCTCCAGCTGATGATGTGCTCGGGGGGCGCGACGCTGTCCTCGAACGTACAGAGGAAAGCGGTGTCGCTGGTCAACTCGGGCGTCGTGGGCGGCCTCGTCGCGGCTCGCTACCTGGGTTCGGCGCTCGGATACGAGAACGTCATCACCACCGACATGGGCGGCACCAGCTTCGACGTGGGGATCATCCACCGGGGCAGGCAAGAGACCGAGAAGATGCCCTTCGTTGCCCAAGGTATCCCGGTACAGGTGCCGTCGGCGCAGGTGGTCACGATCGGAGCCGGCGGCGGGAGCATCGCATGGACCGACGGTGACCGGCTGATGGTTGGGCCGCAGAGCGCGGGGGCCGACCCGGGCCCGGCGTGCTACGGCATGGGCGGGACGGAGCCGACGGTCACCGACGCCCTGCTGGTGCTGGGCCTCCTGGACCCGGACAACTTCTTCGGGGGTCGAAAGAGGCTCGACCGCTCGGCCGCCGAGGCGGCGATCCTCGATCGGGTCGGCCGGCCGCTCGGAATGACCGCCCGGGAGGCGGCGGCGGGGATCTACGAGATCATCACGGCCAAGATGGGCGACCTTATCCGCAAGACCACCGTGGAGAGCGGGTACGACCCGCGGGAGTTCGTCGTGTTCGCCTACGGAGGGGCGGCACCCGCCCACGCGTGCCTGTACTCGGCGGCGCTGGGCGCGAAGGAGGTGGTCGTTCCGTACAGCTCGTCGGTCTTCTCCGCCCTCGGCTGCGCACTCTCCGACATCACGTACTCGTACGCCCGGTCCGAACCGACCACGCTGGAAGCTAACGAGCCGGTCTTCGCGACCTTTCGGGACGTGTTCGGCGGCCTGGAGGAGCAAGCGCTGGCCGACATGGCCGAGTCCGGCTACTCCCCCGAGGAAGTCGTCTTGCTCCGCAAGCTCGATCTTCGCTACGAGGGCCAGATGAGCGAGATCACCATCGACTGGCGGCCGGGCGAGTTGACCGCCGAGGGCGCGCAGGAGATACGGCGGATCTTCGAAGAGAGCTACGAGACGCGCTTCGGCGCGGGAACCAGCCGTAAAGAGTCGCCCATGGAAATCATCACGTTCCGGGTGGACGCCCTCAAGGAGATCGAAAAGCCGGTCCTGCGGCGCGAGGAGGAGGGCGACCCGGACCCGTCCGCGCTGCTGCGGACGACCCGCGATATCTATCTCCGGGACGTGGGCACCGTCCGGACGAACATATACGACGGAGACCTGCTCAGGCCGGGGCACGAGATCCCGGGGCCGGCAGTGGTCGAGCGCCGGGACACCAGCGTCTTCGTACCGGTCGGCCAGGTGGCGCGGGTGGACCCGTACCGGAACCTTCGTATCGGGGTGGCAAGGTGAACGGCGTGCTCGATCCCGTGACGTTCGAGGTCATCAAGCACAGGCTCTGGCAGATAACCGACGAGCAGGGCGCCACCATTCGGACCATCTCGACCTCACCGATCGTCGTCGAAGGGAACGACTTCAACGTCGGTCTCTTCACCCGCGACGGCGACATCGTGGTGACCGGCCCGTACGTTCTCCACCACGTCACCACGATGGACGCGGTCATCAAGAGCGTCATCCGGGAGGCCGGAGAGTTCGCGGACGGGGACATATTCCTGGTCAACGACCCGTACCTGGGGGCGCTGCACCAGAACGACATAGCCGTCGTCGCGCCCTTCTTCCACGACGGCGAGCCGATCCTGTGGATCGGCAACGTGCTTCATCACGCCGACCTGGCCGGGATCGACGAGGGCAGCTTCTGTATCAACGCCTCGAACGTCTTCCAGGAGGCACCCCGGTACTTTCTCAAGATCGCGCACGGCGGGCGTCTGGCGAGCGACGTCGAGCGGACGATCGTGACGAATTCTCGGCTACCCGACATGGTGGCGCTCGACCTCCGTGCCCAGGTCGGTGCGCTGAACGTCGCGCGGCAGCGTGTTCAGGAACTGGTGGACGAGCGAGGCGTGGAAACCGTCCTGGCCGTGATGGACGGCTCGATCGACCACGCCGACCGGCGGCTGCGCGAACGCATCGGCGAGCTGCCGGACGGAAGCTGGTCCACCGAGGTGTACATGGACACCGACCGGGTGGGCTCGGACCGAATCCTGAAGGTGTGTCTCCGGCTGGACAAGCGCGGAGACGAGCTGTTCTTCGACTACGCCGGCACCGATCCGCAGTCACAGGGTGCGGTCAACGCCACCCTGCACGCCTGTTACGCCGGCACCACTACCCCCGTCTACACGTTCCTGTGCGGCTCGGAGATCGACTGGAACGGCAGCGTCAAGCGAAGCGTTCACGTCGACGCCCCCGAGGGAACCGTGATGAACGCCCGTCACCCGGCGCCGGTCAGCATCTGCTCGATCGGTTTCTCCTGGCTGGCCTCGGTCGCCGCGTCCCGCGTTGTGGCGCAGATGCTGTCCTGCTCGGACACCTACCGGGACCGGGTCTGTCCGTCCTGGCTCGTGTCCTGCAACGGCAACAACGTCTTCGGGGTGACCGACGAGGGCAAGTTCGTCGGTGCGCTGCTGTCCGACCACCGGGGCGGCGGGGCCGCGGCGCGTTCCTTCGCCGACGGGTTCGACCACGCCGGAACCCTCTTCTCGTACCTGAGCTACATGTCGGACGTGGAGAGCCAGGAGTGGAAGCTTCCGATCCTCTACGTCTATCGCCGCCGACTTCCCGACTCCGCCGGGCCGGGGATGTACCGGGGAGGACTCACCGCCGTGACGGCGCTCGCACCGTACGGTGCGCGGAGCCTGCTGCTGAAGTCCCAGAACACCGCCGGTGCCGACGAGTCGAACGCGGCAGGGATCCATGGCGGCTATCCGGGCGCGGGATCGCAGGTGTCGGTCGTCCGCGACACCGAGGTCTGGGAACGGCTCACCGCGGGCGACATACCCCTCGACTACGCCGAGCTCGGCGGGGAGATCGAGCACCTGCCGAGCAAGGCGGAGCGCGACCTCGGCCCCGACGACGTCCTGGTGTTCTATCCGCCGGGAGGGGGCGGGTACGGCGATCCGCTGGACCGCGATCCGCAGCGGGTGCGCACCGACGTGCTCGACGGCGCCGTGTCGCGGAGGGCGGCCCTCGCCCACTACGGTGTGCTGCTGTCGGAGGATCTCCTCCTCGACGAGGAGGCGACCCGGGCGGAGCGTGCGGCCCGGCGCGCCGAGCGGCTGCGGAGCGCCCACCACGCCGTGCCGGACGCGGAGCGGACCGGCCCGTACCCGACCCGCTGGATCGGAGAGAACGTACAGCGGGCGGAATCCGACGGCGTCGCCGTCCTGCGCTGCGGCAACTGCGGCCACGTCCTCTGCGGTGGAGACGAAGATCCTCGAGATCACGGGCTGCGCCGACGCACCGACCTCGCCGACGCCGGTCCGTGGCTGGCGGTCAAGTGGGACGGACGAAGCCCGAACTTCGAGTTGGTGGAGTCGATCTGCCCCGGCTGCGGCGTCCTGTTCGACGTCGACGAACGCCTGAAGCGGTAGGGCAGCCGAAGCCCAATCGGTGTATCATCTAGTCTGTCTAGACAGCACCGCGAGAGAGCACTCCGTGATGACGTGGCAGCTTCAGGAGGCCAAGCAGCGCTTCAGCGAGGTCCTGCGGCGCGCGCACGACGATGGCCCACAGATCGTCACCCGACACGGCGAGGAGGTGGCCGTCGTGATCGATATTTCGGAGTACCGGCACCTCACCGGTGCCGCCCGAGACTTCAAGGAATTCCTGACCTCCGGCCCAGACTTCGACGCACTCGAGCTGGAACGCGACCGGGAGCCCGCCCGCTTCGTCGACCTGAGCTGACCCATGAGCTACCTGCTGGACACCAACGTGGTCGCGGAGGTCCGGAAGCGTACCGCCGACCCGAACGTACGGGCGTGGTTCGCATCGGTGCCCGGCAGCGCGTTGTACCTGAGCGTGCTGGTCCTCGGCGAGATCCGGCGGGGCGTGGAGCGGCTGCGGCGCCGAGACCCGGCCCAGAGCGAGGTGCTCGAACGCTGGCTCGGCACCCTGGTCCGGGACTTCCGCGACCGCATCGTCCCGATCACGCCCGACGTCGCCGACGAGTGGGGGCGGATGAACGTACCCGACCGGCTGCCGGCCGTCGACGGGCTGCAGGCCGCCACCGCGAAGGTGCGCGGCTGGACGCTTGTCACCCGCAACACCGCCGACGTGGCGCGGACCGGCGTGCGGCTGCTCGACCCGTGGGCACCGAGATCTATCTGGCGGGGGTCCGAACCGGACAAAACGACCCCCACAACATAGATGTAATGAACTCCCCAAGTCACCGGGGTTCCGCAGCTAATCGGGGTGCTGGGCCGCGATCGAGGGTGAAGATGCAGGTCGGCGGGCTGGCAGCTGGTGGGAATCGCTGTTCGGCCTAGATACACGCTTGTTCGCTGTTTTCCGTATCTGCCTGGGCT